>NZ_JBEZKE010000008.1:0-301885 GCF_040651555.1 Streptomyces sp. NPDC048424
CGGTGATCAGCCCGTCCACGGCGGAGAACTGTCCGGTGACACCGATCGCGGCCCGCACCGCCTGCGGGGCGGCGGCCAGGTCGTGGCCGCCGACGTGCAGGTCGCCCGCGTCGGCGCTGACGAGAGTGGAGAGGATCTTGACGGCGGTCGTCTTGCCCGCGCCGTTCGGACCGAGCAGGGAGAAGACCGTTCCTTCGGGGACGGTCAGGTCGATGCCGTCGAGCACGACCTTGTCGCCGTACGACTTGCGCAGCCCGACGGCGGAGACAGCGGCGGCCGGCGACGGGTGACCGCCACCACGTTTGGATGTGGGCATGACAAATGAAGGCATGGGCAAGGGCCCTCCCGTTTCGATGGATGAAGTGGCCGAGCGAGTGAGTGAGTTGAGGGCTGCGCTTCGGGGAGTCAGGGAGTCAGGCCCTGACGCGGCAGATCCAGAAGCCGCCGTACCGAGTTGGTGAGCGCCGCACCCGCGGAGGGACGAGGCCGATGCGCCTCACCCGGCGCGCGGCAGCCGCAGCGGGGCCCGGCCGCCGGCCCGGCGGGTCGCGCCGGGCCGGCGTCCGGGCCCCGTGGGCACCGGGTTCTCCCGCGGCGAGCATCTCGCCTACGGCCGCGAACTGCCCGTTCAGGCCGGTGAGGCCGGTGAGGCCGGCGGGCTCCCGTACCGGCGCACCCGCGTGGCGAGCGCCGTCGCGGCGGTCACTGGGGCGCGCCTTCCTCCGCCCCCTGCACCCCCTCCGCCCGCGCGATGGCGTCGGTCAGCTGCTTCCGCGCACGGGCGGGGACGTAGCCGCCCTCCGAGTAGTTCTGGACGAACACCTCGGCGAACTCCACCGGGTCGTCCCCGACGATCTCGCGGATCGGCGTTCCGTTCACCACGGCCTGCTCGAACAGATCGGCGAGGTCTTCGAACATCGACGCGTTGCTGTCGCCGTCGGTGGGCACGAAGTGCATCGCGTACCGCTCGATCGCCTCGACCGCCGCGCGGTAGTTCTCGGGAAGCTCCTTGACGCGCGCCTTGTACGCCCTCCAGCGCTTCTTGGGCCCGATCACCTTCGAGATGAAGCCGCCCTTTTCGACATCGGACATGGCTACTCGCCCCCTTCGCGGAGCTGATCCAGTCGTTCCGTGAGGAAGCTCCACGTCCTCCAGAACTCTTCGAGGTACTCGCGCCCCTGAGCGTTGAGGGAGTACACCTTGCGCGGCGGCCCCTTCTCGGAGGGCACCTTCTCCACGTCGACGAGGCCGCGCTTCTCGATCCTGACGAGCAGCGCGTAGATGGTCCCCTCGGCGATGTCGGAGAAGCCCTGCTCCCGCAGCCCGGCCGTGATCTCGTAGCCGTACGCGGGCCGGCCGGACAGTGACGCGAGGACGATGCCCTCCAGCGTGCCCTTGAGCATCTCCGTCACCAGCTTGGACATCGAACACCTCCTCCCTGAGCTATTCAGTGTTACCGACTACCGGTACACCGTAACGCTGACTACCGGTACTTAGCAAGACGGAATAGTGGGAGGTATGGCTGCCGCCACCGGGTCAAGCCCCGATATCCAGCGACACGACACGCCACTCCATGCTCGGGCCCAATGGAGGCACGGCGAACGCACCCCCACGTGGTGCGTCACCATCCGACCCCAAGGAGCAACCTCATGACCCGCACCCGTACCCGCACGCAGCGACTGGTCCTCCTCACCGCCACCACCGCGCTGACCGCAGGAGCCCTCGCGGTGACCACCAGCGCAATCGCAGCCCCCGCCGGCGCCCACACCGCCACCCAAGCCGCAGCCCCCACCGATGGCGGCGAGGGCATCCTCGTAGGCGGCAAGGGCGGGAGGTGGTCCCACCTCCGCCACTACGGCGGCGACACGAGCCCGTGGAAGGCCAACCTCTGGTAACGGTCAGCCGGCGGGCACGTCCGGGCGCAGCATGCTGCTGGTACTGGCAGCGCTCACCCGGCTGCCTGGCACCGTGCCGCCGGCCGGGTCGAGGTGGCTGCCGGGGGCGATCTTCGTGCTGCTCTTCCCGGTCTTCCTCTCCGCTCTGGTGCGCATCTTCCTGGCGCGCGCGGACCGGCACTCGATGTGGATGCCTTCCGGTGCCTTCCCCTCCCGGCCCAGATGGGGCTTGCGGCCTTGGCCCTGTCGGATGTGGTCCTGCTGGTCCCCGACCCGGCAGGAGCGCGGAACCCGCAGGCCGCGCAGGAGCGGGAAGGGCGGTACTTCGCCTTCGACACCGCGCCGCACGCGCGGGGCACGGTCGAGGTCTCCCGGAGCCGGTACCAGGCCGTTCTGGAAAGCGATCAGCGCAGCATGTTCGCGATCCCGGGGGTGCTCTTCACCGGCGCCGCGTATGTCGTCCTGGTAGCCGGCGAGCTGCGCCCGGCGGATCGGGTCTCCCTGCCGTCGTGACCGGTTGGGGAACGGACCGCTGCGGCACACCACCGCCAACTCCCCGCCTCGAACGACCCCTTCGGCACACCCACCGGACAGCCGGCGCCCTGTGGAACACCCGCACCCCGGGAATCTCCCGGGCCGTCGTGTACGGCGGTCGGGTGGAACCGCCGTCTCCGGCGGCGCGAGTCCGGCGAGCCGCCGAGGTCCCGCCGCGGCAGTGGCCCGAAGCTGTGGCCCGTCACGAGGGGTGACCAAGGCAGGGCGAGCAGCGGCAGAGGGGTCTGCATGTCGACATTCACGTGGGGTGCGCGCAGGGTTCGGGGACGATTCGCGCGAGGTGTACGCCGGCGGCGCGCCGCCCGGATCGGCGCGGTGGTGGCCTTGGGCCTGGCGCTCACCGTGGCCCTGCCCGGGGCGGCACTGGCCGCCCCTGGCGATCCGGATCCCACGTTCGGCGGCGGCGACGGGGTGGTGACCACCGACCTCGGCTCCTCCGAAGCCGCCGCCGACATGGTGGTGCAGCCCGACGGCAAGATCGTCGCCGTGGGTGGTGACGTGTCGGACTTCATCGGCAATTTCGCGGCGGTCCGCTACAACGCCGACGGCAGCCTGGACACCACCTTCGGCGACGGCGGAAGGGTGTCCACCGACATCGCCGGCGGCTCCGACACGGCCAACGGCGTGGCCCTCCAGGCCGACGGCAAGATCGTCGTCGTGGGCATCAGCGAGAACCTCGAAGGCGGCATCGCCTGGTTCACGGTGGTCCGCTACAACCCGGACGGCAGCCTGGACACGACCTTCGACGGCGACGGCAAGGCGGTCACCGACTTCGGAGGCGGTGGCGCCGACCAGGGCTCCGACGTGGCGGTGCAGGCCGACGGCAAGATCGTGGCCGCCGGCGGGGTCGGCGGGGTGTTCGCACTGGCCCGGTACAACGCCCTGGACGGCAGCCTGGACACCACCTTCGACGGCGACGGCAAGGTGTTCACCGACTTCGGAGGACTCCAGGAGGGGAGCACTGCGTACGGACTGGCCCTGCAGGCCGACGGCAGGATCATCGCCGCCGGTGACACGACCGAGGGCCTCGTACGGGACTTCGCGCTGGCCCGGTACAACACCGACGGCAGTCCGGACACGAGCTTCAGCGGCGACGGCAGGGTGACCACCGACCTGGGGTCCATGGACACCGCCCAGGACGTGCTGGTGCAGGCCGACGGCAGGATCGTGGCCGTGGGCGGCTCCAGTCCCGGTGTGTTCTCGCTGACCCGTTACAACACCAACGGCACCCCCGACACGACCTTCGACGGCGACGGCAGGGTGACCACCAACCTCGGTGGGCCCCAGGGCGGCAGCTCGGCGTACGACGTGGTCCAGCAGTCCGACGGCAAACTCGTCGCCGTCGGTGGCGGCAACGGCGACTTCGCGCTGGCCCGCTACCTCACCAACGGCAGCCTGGACACGGGCTTCGGCGGGGGCGACGGCGCGGTCGCCACGAACCTCGGGGGCGCCGACCTGGCCCAGTCCGTGGCGCTGCTGCCCGACGGCAGGATCCTCGCCGCAGGCGGTGGCGGGGCGGGCGAGGACTTCGCGCTGGCCCGGTACGAGGGCGGCGGCACCACTCCGCCGCCTCCGCCGAATGCGGACCTGGCCGTCACGGTGTCCGGTCCCGGCACCGTCAGCATCGGCGACCAGGCGACCTACACGGTGACGGTGCGCAACACCAGCGCCACCACCTCCGCGACGGCGGTCACGCTGGCCGACACCCTCACCGGAGCCGGCGGCACCGTCCTGTCGGCCGTGCCCGGCCAGGGCAGCTGCACGAGGACGCCCACCAGCGCGAGCTGCACCCTGGGCACCCTCGCCGCCGGCGCCTCCACCACCGTGACCGTGGTGGCCGAGCCCCGCAGCACCGGCACCCTCACCAACACCGCCACGGCGGACGCGACGCAGACCGACCCGGTGCCCGGCAACGACAGCGCCACGGCGAACACCACCGTGAACAACGCCCGCGGCTGCACGATCATCGGCACCAGCGGCGCGGACACCCTGAACGGCGGCTACTTCACCGACGTGATCTGCGGTCTCGGCGGCAACGACACGATCCGCCCGAGCTACGGCAACGACACCGTCCACGGCGGTGCGGGCAACGACAACATCGACGGCGGCTACGGGGACGACACGCTGATCGGCGGCCCCGGGAACGACACCCTGCTGGGCAACTACGGCAACGACCGGCTGAACACGGTCGACGCCGTCACCGGCAACGACACGGCGAACGGCGGCCTCGGCAGCGACACCTGCACGACCGACCCGGGCGACGCCCGCATCAGCTGCCCGTAGGACTGCGCCCGGGCGGGAGCGGCGCCCGGGCGGGGCCGGCGGCCGGGCGGGAGCGGCGGCCGCGGCGCCGGCCTTCCCGCCCGGGGCACGCGCGCGAGACACTGTGACCGACGCCTGGAGCGGATCCGGATGGCGCAACGCCTCTGGCTCCCGTTCCGGACATCGACCAGCATGAGGGCAGCGGGACCGGCGGACGAGATGGGCACGCATGCGCGCCACCGAGAGCAACCAGGACTACCCCTTCGCTGCCACGAACACGGCCGCGGCACTGCTCGACGACGCCGGGACCGTCCTCGCCTGGACACCGGCGGCCGAAGCCCTCCTGGACCGCCGGTCCGCAGACGTGTGCGGCCGGCCGGCCCGGGACCTCCTGGCGGACCCGGGCAGCTGGGAAGCCGTCCTGGCCCAGGCCGGACTGCGGAAGCAGGAGGACAGGGAGGACTGGGCCGGCGGGGAGGGCCAGGACGGCCCGGTGGGCTGGGAGGGCCGGGCCACGCTGCGGCACGGCTCGGGGCGTGAGCTGGAGATCGGCTTCCGCGTCATCCCGCTGAACGACGGCGCACGCGAGGGCAGGGCCCGCTGCCTCGTACTCGGCGCGCCCCTGGAGCTGGTCGCCCGCTGGCGACAGGACCACGCCTTCACGCAGGAACTGTTCCTGCAGGGCCGCGTGGGCCTGGCCGTCTTCGACGCGGACCTGCGCCTGCTGCGGACGAACTCGCACCTGTTGCCGTACACCGGGGTGCCGGTCGACCTGTCCGGCCGGCGCCTGGCCGACTTCCTGTGGGCCGAGGACGCGCAGATCATCGACGACCGGCTGCGGGAGGTCCTGCGCAGCGGGATCCCCCTGATCGGCCTCAACACGACCGTGCGCACCTTGGACGACCCGAGGGGCGGCCGGGTCGTGACCGTCCAGGCGTTCCGGCTGCAGGAACCCGACGGGCATCCGATGGGTGTGGCGACGGTGTTCACCGACGTCACCGACCACGAGCGGTCGCGCGGGCGCCTGGACCTGCTGTACCGGGCGACCGGAGCGCTGGGTGGTTCGCTGTCCGTCCTGCGCACCGTGGAGGACCTGGTCAAGGTGCTGACGCCCGCGCTCGGCGATTGCGCCGCGGTGGATCTCGCGGAGACCGTTCTGACCGGTGGTGAACCACCCGCCGACGGGCGTCTCACGCTGCCCCTGATCCGGCTGGCCGTCGCCGGAGCGGAATCGGCGGCGCTGCGTACGGGGACGGCCCAGTTCCCCGCGCCTCTCGCCGCGGCCGCTCCCCAGCCGACCGTGACCGAGGCGGGCGGGCCCGAGACGGTCGCGCCCGAGGAGCGGGGGTGCCGGGGCGAGCTGATCACCGACCTCGGAACCCCACCCACCGGGCCCGGGGACGACGCGGCCCCGGAGTGGGCCACGGCCGTCCCGGGTGCGCATTCGGCGATGACGGCGCCGCTGTGCGCACGGGGCATCAGGTTCGGAAGGCTCACGCTCTGGCGCACGGGGGACGCTCCCCCGGTGGACGAGGACGACCTGGCGCTCCTGGAGGAGATCGCCGCCCGTGCGGCGGTCGCCGTGGACAACGCGCGGCGGTACACCAAGGAACGCCGCACCGCTGTGGGCCTGCAGCGCAGCCTCCTGCCACCGGCCACCTCGGAGAGGCCCGCGCTGGAGGCCGCCGGCCTCTACCTGCCCGCCGACGCGGACAGCGGAGTGGGCGGCGACTGGTTCGACGTCATTCCCCTGTCGTCGGCCCGGGTCGCCCTGGTGGTCGGGGACGTGGCCGGTCACGGACTGCACGCCACGGCCATGATGGGCCGCCTGCGCAGCGCCGTACGCGCGATGGCGGACCTGGAACTGGAACCCGAGGAACTGCTGGCGCACGTGGACGACATGGTGCTGCAGGTCGCCGCCGAGGCCGAGAGCGACGACCCGGACGACGGCGACGCGGGCATACCGGTGCCCAGCGGACCGGCCGGTGCCACCTGCCTGTACGCCGTCTACGACCCGGTCACCCGAACGTGCGTCATGGCGAGCGCCGGGCACCCGCCGCCGGCCGTGGTCAGCCCGGACGGAACGGTGGAGTACGTCGAGCTGAGCCCCGGCCCGCCCCTGGGGGTCGGTGGCTGGCCCTTCGAGCCGGTCGAACGCGAACTGCCGCCGGGGAGCGTGCTCGCCCTGTACAGCGACGGTCTGATCGAACGCGGAGAGGGGGACGTCGACACGGGCATGGCCGACCTGGCGGACCGGCTGCTGCGCGCGGACGTACTCGGTCGGCCGCTGCGTCAGGCCCGGCACGACATCGTGGAAGGGCTGCCGCCGGGCAGGCTGCGGGACGACGTCACCCTCCTGTTGGCCCGTACCCGGGAGGTGGATCCCGGCTCCCTCGCGACCTGGTGGCTCGACGCCGATCCGGCGATCGTCGGCGACGCGCGCCACCTCGTCCTGGACCAGCTGACCGCCTGGGACCTCGACGAGCTGGCCTTCAGTACGGAGCTCATCGTCAGCGAGCTGGTCACCAACGCCATTCGCCACGCGGGCGGACCGGTCCGCCTCCGCCTGATCCGGGCGGACACCCTGACGTGCGAGGTCTCGGACGCCAGCAACACGCAGCCGAGGATGCGGCGTGCGAGGAGCTCCGAGGAAGGCGGTCGCGGCCTGTACATCGTCGCCCAGCTCTCGCACCGCTGGGGCAGCCGCTACACCAGGGGCGGCAAGACCGTCTGGTCCGAACAGAACCTGCCGCTCGCTTGATCGACGGGAGTGCGCGGAAGTCCGGCGCAGCATTAAGGGGGGATCAACCCAACCTTAAGGATTCCTCCGGGCTCCTCGTCTCCGCGTCGGTCGCGAGGGGCAGCCCGAGCGCTGCACACGTCGATCACTCTCAGCGCGGCGGCCTCCACCTGCGTCTTTGAACGTACTCCTTGGGACTCGAGCCCCTGCGGCATGCCGTGCACAGCACTCCGAAACCTCCGCACCGCTGGATTTGTAATGCCGCGACAAGGAATGAACTGGCGCGTGGCGGCGGGCGTATGCAGGACGGGGGAGACAGCGTCCATCGGATCGAGGAGTGTCAATGTCCCGCAAACGGACTATGAGTGTGATGAAGAAGCTCGTGCTCTCTGTCACCACGGGAACCCTGGTGACCGGAGGCGTCATCGCCACGGTGGCGACCGGCAACGCCTCCGTCCCCGACGTCGTGTGCCCGGGGTCGACGGTGACGCTGTCGGGCGAAGCGGGCCCGCCCGCGGCGACCAGCGGCACCTTCCCGGTGGGAACGAAGCTCAAGGTGACGAACCTCGACAACGGCCAAGCCACGACCGTGACCGTGAACGGACCCTCAGGAAGCTGCGTACTCCTCAACAACGCGGCCTTCGACAAGGTGCGCGAGCCCGGCAAGAACCTCATCCGACGCGCACGCGTCGAGCGCGTGGGTGGCGGCGGCACGCCGGCCGCCGGTGCGACGCGCGCGACGGGTGCGACAGGCGCGGCGGGTGCGACAGGTGCGGCGGGTGGCCAGGCGCCGCCCGCCACCGGTGAGGTGGTGTGTCCGGGGTCGACGGTGACGCTGTCGGGCGAAGCGGGCCCGCCCGCGGCGACCAGCGGCACGTTCCCGGTCGGCACGAAGCTCAAGGTGACGAACCTCGACAACGGCCAAGCCACGACCGTGACCGTGAACGGACCCTCGGGAAGCTGCGTACTCCTCAACAACGCGGCCTTCGACAAGGTGCGCGAGCCCGGCAAGAACCTCATCCGACGCGCACGCGTCGAGCGCGTGGGCTGAGCCACCAGAGCCACATCGGGGCCGCCTCGGGGCCGCCAAGGCCATGGCGGGGACACCGGACACACCGTCCCCGCCATGGCACCGAGGGCGTGAGCGTCTGTCAGCAGGGCCGGTAGGACGAGATTGCAAGAGCTTGCTGCAAGCCTTGCAAGAGTTTCACGCGGGTGACCGGCTGGGCAACTCCTGTGCACCGACGAACAGCTGCCCATCGATCGGCAGGGTGCACTGTGCCGCCGCCCCGTGCGTCAGGCCGCGCCTCGAACCGATCACGCCCTAGCGTGGCCCGGGAGACGATCCGGGCGGACCGCCGCCGGGATCCAGGCCCTACGGAGGCACCCGTGACCACGTCCCCCACCCTCGCCGAGCTCACCGGGGACTACGTCCTCGACCCCGCCCACACCCGGATCGGCTTCGTCGCCCGCCACGCCATGGTGACCAAGGTCCGCGGCGCGTTCCACCAGTTCGAAGGCACTGCCCACCTGGACGGCGCCGACCCGGCGCGCTCGACCGCCCAGATCGTGATCAAGACCGAGAGCATCGACACCGGCGTCGAACAGCGCGACCAGCACCTGCGCACCAACGACTTCCTGGACGCTCCCAACTTCCCCGACATCACCTTCCGCACCACCTCGGTCGAGGCGAGCTCCGACACCGAGTACCGCGTCACCGGCGACCTGACCATCAAGGACACCACCCGCCCGATCAGCATCGACTTCGAGTACACGGGCACGGCGGTCGACCCCTACGGAAACCGGCGCGTCGGTCTGGAGGGATCGGTGAGCATCTCCCGCAAGGAGTACGGCGTGACCTGGAACGCGGCCCTGGAAGGCGGCGGCGTCCTGGTCGGCGACAAGGTCGTCCTGGAGTTCGACATCTCCGCGATCAAGCAGGACTAGGCCGGCCGCTCCCGGAGCAGGCCTTCGCCGACCACATGTGACGCAGGCCATATGCCCGGGATCGAACTTTCCCTCTCCGTTCCCATCTTGGGGGTGTCGTCCGACGGCCCTCAAGACCAGGAGCTGAGCTGTGGTGGTCCCACCTGTCATGGAAGGCGCGTTCCCGGCAGCCGGCACCCCCTTCGGAAGCGATGGTCCGTTGATCGCCGCGAGGCCGAACTGGAGCGGATCGATGCCTTCTTGAGCGGTTCGGTCCGCAGCGGCCGTCCGCTGCTCCTGCTGGGGGTCGCGGGCGTCGGCAAGACGGCCCTGCTGGCCGCCGCCGCGGACCGGGCCGCCCGGGCGCGGTATGCGCGTACTCGCCGCCACGGGGGTCGAGTACCGGGCCCGGCTGAGCTACGGCGGCCTCGTCCAGCTGCTCGGCTCGGTCACGGCCGGGCAGCCGTCGGTGGTCCTCGGGAGCGCTCTCACCGCCGTGCCGGCCGACCTGACCCCGGAGGGCCCGGAGCGGGCCCTCCGCCTCGCCCGCGCCGCGTACCTGACCGAGGCCCTGCACACCCTGCTGCTGGTGTGCTTCTTCGGCGGACGGCCCGAGCTGTGGGCCCCGTTCGACGCCGCGGTGGCCAGGCATCCCGCCGTCCCGGAGCTGCTGACGACGGCCCGCAGCACGCTGGCCGACCCGGCCCGCGCGAGCCCGGCGGCGCTCGGGCGGCTGGACGGCGCCGTCGCGGGGCTCGCCCACGAGTGCGACCCCCTGCGCATCGTCCGGGTGGCCACCGCGGGGGCGTACCTGGACCGCCTGGGCGGGTGCACGGAGGCACTGCGGCGTGTCGTGGCCGGCGGGCGCCGGGGCGAGCACATCGCCCCGGCCATCGACGCCCTGCTCCTGCTGGGCAACCATGCCTGGCTGAGCGGGCAGTGGCCGGAGCTGCGGCAGTCGGTCCGCGAGGGCCTGGAGCTGTGCGAGCAGTACCACTACCCCCTGCTCGCCTGGCCGGGGACGTACCTGCTGGCCTGCGCGGCCGCGGTGCGCGGCGACCATGCGGCGGTCCGGGACCTGACCGACCGGATGGAGCGGTGGGCCGGGCCCCGGCGCGCGGAGACCGTACGCGTCTACGGTGCCCACGCGCGGGCCCTGTCCGCGCTGGGGCGGCGGGACTTCGAGGAGGCGTACGAGCTGCTGCTGCGCGACGACGTCGGCTCGTGGTTCGCGGCCCGGTGGGCGGGCCGGCAGCCGTACTTGACCTCGTTCCTGTCCGAGGTCAACGTCCCGGTCCGGTCCACCGGCGGTGACCATTCCGTGGTCTGCCTGTGGGACTTCGGCGACGCCAGGGACGCCCGCTCGGCGACACCCTGACCCCCGGAAGCTCGGGCCGCCTGGCTACCGGCGGAAGTGGTCGCGGTTTTCGTGGAGGAAGGCGTCGAGAGTGCGGGGCGGGCGGCCGAGGATGCGGGAGACGGTATCCGTGGGGGTTTCCGGCCGGGCGATGGCGAGTTGCTGGATCTCCGTCACGTGGTCCGCGAGCCAGGCGGGCATGTGGGCGCGGTGGATGAGGTGGTCGCGCAGCTCGTCCGGGGCGAGGTTCACGTAGCGGATCTGATGTCCGGTCAATGTGCTGAGCCGACGCGCGAGTTCAGGCTGCGATACGGCTTCAGATCCAGTGAGGACGTAGCTGCCGCCCGCGATGTCCGGCCGGGTGAGCGCGGCGGCGGCGACATCCCCGATGTCCCGGCAGTCGACGTAGTTGCAGGGCGCCTCACCCGTCGCGCCGAGGATGACTCCCTGGGCGACGGCCGGCGCCAGGCGCAGGAGGTTCTGCATGAACGCGTAGGGGTGCAGGATGGTGTGCTTCATCCCGAGTGCGCGTACGTGTTCCTCCACGGCATGGTGCCCGCGGGAGATGGCGACCGGGGAGTCGGGTTCGGCGGCGGGTGCGGAGATCTTGACGATGTGCTCGACGCCGGTGTCGGCGGCCGTGTCGATGACGCCGGTTTCGAGTTCGACCTGGGCGGGGCTGTTGGCCATGACGAGGAAGAGCCGGCTCGCTCCCGCGAAGGCGGTGCGCAGCGAGTGGGGGTCTCCGGCGTCGGCGTAGCGGACGTCCAGGGGCGGGCGGTGTGTGCCGGTGACGCCGGGGATCGGCTCGTGCGGAGTGCGGGTCAGTGCCCGGACGGGGGCGCCGAGCGCGAGGAGGCTGTGGAGCACGGCGTTGCCGGTTGCTCCGGTCGCTCCCATGACAGCGATCATCGGGTGTCCTCTTTCCTTGTGGGTTGCTGGTGGGCTGCTGGTGGGTTGCCTGGTGGGTTGCCCGGCGGTGGTGCCGGCGGGCCGTTGCGAGGGGGGTTACGTCCTCGTCGCCGCGGTGGTGCTCCGCCAGCGCAGGGTGACGATGGTGGTGGCGAGGGCCGCGGAGAGGGGCAGGTCGATGCGCAGGCGCTCCAGCCAGGCGGGCGCGGGAACGAGGGTGTGGGCGGGCAGCCACTGAGCGGCGAACCACCCCAGCAGGGCCGCCGCGCCGGTGGCCGTGACGACCAGTACGAGGGTCAGGGCGGGGCGCGGTAGGGCGATGGTCCACCGTCGGGGCTGACCGCCGCGCCGCAGCCAGGCACCCACCAGGAACGCCACCACGGCGGAGGTGCCGGCTATGGAGGTGCAGGCGGCCACGGCCAGCTCCGGCTGCCCGGTGAGGACTCCCGCGGCGCCGGCCATCAGTGCGGGGGCGGCGTAGGCGGTCAGCACCTCGCGCCACAGGACGAACGGCCGGGGAGTCGCCCGGCTTCGGCTGGTTCTTTCCTTCATCGCGGGCATGTCGGCCTCTTTCTCGTTCGTGTGAGGTGAGCGAAGGGTCGCCGCGAGGTGGTGGGTGGCACCCCACCCCGCCATGTAATTAGCTGGCTAACTATTGGCCCGCAAAAAGCCCCCGCCCGGAGGGCGGGGCCAAAACCGGCCGCGCGTCGGATCAGTCGGCGGCCAAGGCCGCACTGCCGCGCACCACTCGGGCGAGCAGATCGAGGAACACCGCGCGCTCCTCGACGGAAAGCCCGCCGACCATCGCCTCCAGCCGCCCGAAGTGCTCGGGTGCCAGGTCACGCAGGCGCTGCGCGCCACGCGCCGTCAGGATGGCCACCGTGCCACGCCCGTCCTCGGTGGACGGGCGCCGGGCGATCAGACCCTCACGTTCGAGGCCGTCCAGCAGACCGGTGATCGTGGCCCTGGAAACGTCGAGGTCGACCGCGAGGTGCGAAGGCGACTTCTCCCCGCCGTGGGCTTCGAGGTCGGCGAGCAGGCGGTAGCGACCCGTCGAGAGCCCGAACCTGGCGAAGTGCGCCTCGGCGGCCCGCCCCACCCTCGCACCCGCGGAGATCAGCCGCACCGCGACCAGTACCGCCTGCGGATCGACCTCCAGGCCGTAGTGCTCGATCTGCTGCCTCGCCTGGTCCAGCGTGGGGAGTTCGCCGTCGACCTCGTTCCGCGTCATGCAAGTAATATGGCAGCTAACCATCTGCTTGGCAAGGCGCCGCGACCACCGGAAGGCCTACACGAAGTGATCGCCGTCGCCACTGGGCCCCCACGCCGGAACCCAGACCTACGCCCCCAGGACCTCGTCGAAGTAGCCGGGCCCGGTGTTGGGGATGACCTGAAGTGCGCCGGTATAGCGGCGGGTCTGGGTCTGCCAAGCGTGATAGCCGCTCATCCAGGCCCCCATGACCTCGACGTACGTGGCCACGGCGGTACGCTCCGGACCGGTGAGACCGAGCTGTAGGCACATGGCCAGGACCTGGCGGGCGAGTTCCCGGAAACGCTCGACGCGCCCGTCGACTTCGCGGCGGGCGGCCGCGATGGCTTCGTCGCGGGTGCCCGGCCGGGTGTGTTCGATGACCAGGACGAGGTTGTCCATGTCACCGCGGGCTTCCTCCTTCTCCAACGAGTAGACGTCGTTGCACATGAAGGTGACGTCGATGGCGGCCTGGCGCATGATGCGCAGCTGCGGGCTGTGGAACGCGGCTGCGGGGATGGTGATGCCGGCGGCCCGCTCGCCCAGGGACAGCGGCAGGTCGGTGCCGGCTATGCCCCGTCTGACCTGCAGGTACGTTTCCATGTCGGCGGGAGTCCCGCGCAGCCGGCCTATCGCCTCGTGAGACTGGGTGGCGAAGTAGTACTCCCACTCGTGCGCGGTACGGGCCACCCAGCCCGGGTGTGCGCGGTCCCTGCAACGCGCCCAGAGATCGGCGAACGCCACCGAGCACGCGTCCGCCCCCGCGGCCGGGGCAGCGCCGTGCACGATGTCGATCAATTGCCGGCACACGTGCGCGGCGCGGGCGGGGTCCCGACCGAGAGGACCGTCGAACTGGTCGTCGAAGACGAAGAAGAACGCCATCGCGTCCGTGCACAAGTCCAGGGCCGGGCCTTGTGCGCAGGGGAAGCCGTGGGCGGCCAGGAGCGGCATGTCCCACGACGCGTACCACTCCATCGAGCGGCCCTCCCCGACCAGACCCGTACGCCCGACCCACGCCAGGTTTCGCTGCCGCGCGCCCTCCAGGTCCGGGCTGAGGGAGCTCGGGAAGGGCAGGTGGAACTCGATGTCCTGCGGCACGTGTCCTCCGTGAAGCGAGCCGGTCACAGCGGTACGGAGCTCACCATCGCCCGGTTCCGCGGCGTGACGCAGTCGGCCGCCGGCCAGATGGTGGCCGGATTCCATGGATGATCGCCGTGAACTCGCGCCCTGCACGCTCTAGGCGCGGCGAGCCAGCAAGTGGGCGTCGAGGAAGCCGCGTTCGGAGTTCGGGTCGTGGAGCAGCCGGGCGAACGGGACGAGCCCGGCACCGACGAGCAACTCGGCGAACCGGTCCACCGGCCAGCTGTAGGCGGGCGTCACCTTGTGGTCGAAACGCACCGGGTCCGGGCCGTCGGTCGCGAAGAACGAGACCAGGAGCAGGCCCCCTGGCGCCAGCGCGCGCACCTGCTCGGCGAGCAGCGCGGGCAGTTCCCCGGGCGGGGTGTGGATCATCGAGTAGTGGGCCAGCACGCCGCCGAGCGCGCCGTCCTCCACCGGCAGTACCTCCATCCGCGCCTCGTCGAAGCGCAGCGCCGGATGGGCCCGGCGGGCATGGTCGACCATCGCCGGGGAGAGGTCGAGCCCGAAGGAGTCCAGTCCCGACTCATGGAGCATGGCGGTCAGATGTCCGGGCCCGCAGCCGACGTCGGCCGTCCGCAGGTTCCCCGTCCCGCGCACGAGCTCGGCGAAGGTGCCGATCATGGCCCGCGCGAACGGCTGCGTCTCCAGCCGATCGGCGAACAACGACGCGTACAGCTCGACGACCCCGTCGTAGGCCGCCCTGGTCTCGTCCTGGTGCTCCACCCCGGGAACGTAGCCCACTTCCACGTCCGTGCGCACCCGTTCTCCAGCCCCGCAGTCGCTTCGGTCAGCAGCCGCCGCCTGCGGCATCCGCGGTCTCGTCCTGGTCGAAGAAGCCGCGCCGCCGCAGCCCGCGGATCAGCTGAGCGTCTCGACCGCGTACAGGGCACCAACAGCGGCGGCCAGCGTGCCGAGCAGCAACCGCAGCGCCCTTTCGGGAAGGTGGGGCTGGAGGCGGGCGCCGAGGTAGCCGCCGATCAGTCCGCCCAGTCCGCAGGCCAGCCCGAGGAACCAGTGGGGCGCGATGTTGCCCGAGTCGGCGAGCGACAGCAGCGCGTACGTGGCCGCTCCGACGACGGAGGTGGCGAAGGTGGCGGCCAGGGCTGCCGGGGCGACCTTGACGACGGGCATCCCGCGCCCGACGAGGATCGGGCCGAGGAGCGAGCCGCCGCCGATGCCGTAGATCCCTCCGACCACTCCCACGGCCAGGGCCAGTGCGGTGACCGTGCGCGCCGACGGCCCGCCTCCGGACGGTTCCGGTCCCGGTTCCGCGGACGGTTCCTGGTCCGGGGGTGGCAGGAGCGTCCGGGCGATCAGCCATACGCCCAGCGGCAGGAGGAACAGGGCCACCAGCGCCTTGAACACGGCCGGGCCCGGGATGGCGAACACGCGGATGACCGCGCCGATGACGACCCCCGGCAGGGTACCGAGCACCAGCTGCCGGACCAGCGGACCGTGGAGCGCGCCTGTGCGGAGGTAGCGCAGAAGCGCGCCCGGGCCGGCGACGACGTTGTAGAGCAGATTGGTCGGTGTCACCGCCGGGCTCGGTACCGCGAACACGCTCAGCTGCACGGGCAGCAGGAAGACTGCTCCCGAGACGCCGACCGGCGCGGTGACCACGGCGATCAGCAGTCCTACGGCCAGCCCGGCCAGTCCGATCCCCCACTCCCCCACGGGTCAGCCGCGTTCGATGTGCACGCTCGTCGACTTGACCCGTGCAGTGGCCCGCATCCCGACCTCGATCCCGAGTTCTTCGACGGCCTCGCGCGTCAGCAGGGACACCACCCGGTGAGGGCCGGCCTGGATTTCGACCTGGGCGGAAACGTCGCCGAGCTTGATGCCGGTGATGATGCCGGGGAAGGCGTTCCTGGCCGACGTGTACGAAGTGTCCTCGTCCCCCGCGCCCTCCTGCGCGAACTCGACACAGAAGGCGGCGAGGTCGGGCCCGTCGACGATGCGCCGCTTGCCCTCACGGCGGGTGGGGAACCTGTCGGCGTCCGCCCAGCGCCGGGCGGTGTCGATGCTGACGCCCAGCAAGTCGGCAGTCTGACCGATGGTGTAGGACTCCATGCGCCACACCTTAGATGAGCAGGCCGGTTGCCTCGCGGGCGACCTCGACGGGACGGTGGGACGGTCCGCGCGCCCCATCCGCGACGCGATCAAGGGCCTCATTGAGGGCCTGATCGCCGAGATCGACGCCCAGTAGGACATGGCGGCACCAGATCTTGCCGGTGACGTGGCGGGGCTGACGTCGCTGCGCGTCCAACTGTCGCAGTCGTCCTCATACGTGCTCACCAGAGCTGCGCTGCGGCGGGAGGCCATCTGCCCCGCGAGAGGGGCGCCGCTCGGTGGACGGCGTCGTTGAACACGGCCAACGGCGCCTCGCGCAACGGCAGGTCCCGGGCACTCCCCCCAAGGGATCGACGCGGAAACTGCCATGGCGCAGGGCGGTTCGGTCCGCTGGTGCCGTCGCGGCGGGCGTCCGCGAGCCGCTCCAGGTCGAGCACGCCGACGCCCTCGGCCCAGCCGGCGGCCAGGTGCAGGGCGACGGGGCCCCGCCGTGAACGCGCTCTGCCACGAGTGACATCATCTCGCCGGCGTCCGGCGCGGGTCCGGCGCGCAGGAGAGAGATCATGAAGCTGTACCTCGTCGCACCCCTGGTTCTCATCGCGGTGGTCATCGCCGCCTCGGGGGCGGCGGCAGTCATCCGCGGCTGGGTGCTCCCCATGAACCGGCGCCACATCCGCAGCCCCCGCCTCTACGGGTGGGGCCAGCTGGTGACGGCCTTCGCGCTGTGCTGGCAGGTGGTCTTCGGGCTGGTGATCAGCGACTCCGCCACCCGCCAGTGGGGCGCCCTGACCGGCGGCGCGATCCTGGTCGCCGGCCTCATGGTGATGCTGGCGGGCCAGCTCAAGCGTGGCCGCTCCTGAGGGCGAGGCGACCCGCCCCAGCCGATCGCGTTCGTCGCGATCATGTCACCGCTCTGCGACAGCGTTGTCCTGGAACGAAGACGCCGATATCCCCTCGGCTGGCGGTCCCCTCATAGTGATCGTGCAGTACCGGAGCCGAACAGCTCCGGCCGCGACCACGGACCTCAAAAGGGGACTCATCTCATGTCTGGCAACCGTCGTAAGGCTTTCCTCGTCACCGCGGCCCTCATCGGCGGAGCGATGCTGATGACGGCGTGCCAGGACACGGACGCGGCTTCGGACGCGGCTCCGGGCGCCGGCGGCGCGCAGGGCTCTCCGTCCGCCACTGCGGCCGCCACCCCGTCCGCCGGCGCGGTCACCCCGTCCGGCTCGCCGACGGCGACCGCCAAGGGGACCAAGGACGGTGCCGGCTCCGGGGCCGACACCGGCGACGGCGAGCGGAAGCCCGTCGGACAGGTCTGCGGCGCCAACGACATCTCCTGGAGCACCAGGTCCGAGACCCAGGCCGGCGGCTACATCCTGATCAGCGCGAAGGCGAAGCCCGGGATCACCTGTGCCCTGCCGGCCGCCCACCCCACCGTGGCCTTCGGTTCGGACGGCACGGAGGCCGGTCCCGCGGAGCAGGCCGTCGGCAAGCAGATCACGCTGAGCGGGAACACCACCGCCTACGCCGGGCTGAACCCGAAGAGCACCAACACGAACGACGGCAAGGAACTGGACAGCATCATCGTCGCCATCGGCGCCGCCGACCCCGACCCGGTCTCCCTGCCTGTCGCCACCATCACCGTCGACAAGCCGGTCGTCACCAACTGGCACACCTCCCCGAAGGACGCCGTCCCCTCCAAGTGAAGCGACCCGGGGCGAGCACAAGCTGCCGCCGAGCAAGCAGGGCTACGCCCGCCGGAGTTCGAGCACGGGAAGGACGCGGACGCCCGCAGTCTGGCGTGCGTACTCGGCGAAGCCCGGGTAGCGCCGCGCCTGCTCGGCGTAGATGCGGTCGCGTTCCGCGTCGACCAGTTCCCGGACGGTCACCCGGTAGGTCTCAGTGCCGCGTTCGACGGCGCCCTCACCGGCGGCGATCAGGTTGCGGTACCAGTCCGGGTTGGTCGGTGCCCCGCCCTTGCTCGCGAAGACGTACACGACGTCCGGGTCGGTGTCGTGCGGGAGGTACATCATCGGGCTGACGTGGTCCTGCCCGCTCTTGCGGCCGCGGTGATGGACGAGGACCAGCGGAGCGCCCTCGAAGACCCCGCCGACCCTGCCCTCGTTCGCCCGGAACTCCGCGATGTTCTTCGCGTTCCAGTCGAGTGCTTCGCTCACGTCGAACTCCTCTCGTTCACGTCCCGGCGGTGACGCCGTGTCAGCCCAGGGCGCGGTCGAGGTTGAAGGCGGCGCTGATCAGGGAGAGGTGGGTGAAGGCCTGGGGGAAGTTGCCCAGCTGTTCTCCGGTCGGGCCGATCTCCTCCGCGAACAGACCGAGGTGGTTGCCGTAGGTGAGCATCTTCTCGAAGGCGAGCCGGGCCTCCTCCAGCCGGCCCGCCCGGGCCAGCGCCTCCACGTACCAGAAGGAGCAGATCGAGAAGGTGCCCTCGGGGCCGTGCAGGCCGTCCGGGCTGGCGGTGGCGTCGTAGCGGTACACGAGCGAGTCGGAGACCAGGTCCGTGGTGAGGGCGTCCAGGGTGGAGAGCCACTTGGGGTCGGTGGGCGAGATGAACTTGGCCATCGGCATCATCAGCAGCGAGGCGTCCAGCACGTGGTCGTCCAGCCCCTGGACGAACGCCCCTCGTTCGACCGACCAGCCGCGCCGCATGATCTGCCGGTAGATCGCGTCCCGGGACTCCCGCCAGCGGGGCAGGTCCGCCGGCAGACCGCGGTGGTTCGCCATGCGCATCGCGCGCTCCAGCGCCACCCAGCACATCAGCCGCGAGTACACGAAGTTCCGCCGGCCCGCCCTGGTCTCCCACACACCCTCGTCGGGCTGGTCCCAGTGCTCGCACAGCCAGTCCACCACGGCGCCGACCTCGTCCCAGCGGTCACTGCTGATCGGCTGCCCCCACTTGTCGTAGAGGTAGATCGAGTCGATCAGCGCACCGTAGATGTCCAGTTGGAGCTGGCCGGTGGCGGCGTTGCCCACGCGGACCGGTGCGGAGCCGAGGTATCCCTCCAGGTGCGGGAGCTCGTATTCGGGCAGGTCGGTGCGCCCGTCGATGCCGTACATGATCTGCAACGGACCGGTCTCCCCCATGCCCCGCAGGATGCCCCGCTCCGAGATGAACCCCATGAACGCCTCGGCCTCCGAGGTGAACCCCAGGCGCAGCATCGCGTAGACGCAGAAGGCAGCGTCGCGGACCCAGACGTAGCGGTAGTCCCAGTTGCGCTCGCCACCGATCTGCTCGGGCAGGCTGGTGGTCGGTGCGGCGACGATCGCACCGGTGGGCGCGTACGTGAGCAGCTTCAGCACCAGCGCGGAGCGGTTCACCATCTCCCGCCACCGCCCGTGGTAACGGGAACCGGCCAGCCAGTGGCGCCAGAACCGGACGGTCGCCTCGGCCTGCTCCTGTGCCTCGGCGCGTGGGCACGACCGTGGGGGGAGGCCGTCGCCGATCTGGTCGAGGGCGAACACGTGGGACTCGCCCTCGAGGAGCTTGAAGTGCGACCACACGTCCAGGCCGTCGCTCTCCAGGGGGGCGGTGGCGGTCAGCGCGAGCGTCAGTGACGGGGAGCGGAACACCGCCGTGTGGCCATTGAGGTGCGTGGTGTGCGCTTCGGCGCCGTAGCCGAAGCGGGGGGCGATCCGCGCCCGGAAGGGGAGGGTTCCGCGGACGCAGATCACCCGCCGGATCAGCCGGTGCCGGGCCGCCTCGCGCGACTCGTCGACGACGGGCATGAAGTCCTGGATCTCCGCCACCCCGTCCGCGGCGAAGAAGCGCGTGATCAGCACGTTCGTGTCGGGAAAGTAGAACTGTCTGGTGCGGCTCGGTACCTCGGCGGCCAACTCGAACGATCCCCCGCGGTCGGCGTCGAGGATGGCCCCGAAGACGCTGGGCGCGTCGAAGCGCGGGCAGCAGTACCAGTCGATGGTGCCGTTCGTGCCGACCAGGGCGGTCGTACGGAGATCGCCGATCAGGCCGTGCTCGGAGATCGGGATGTAACGGCCGCCGTCCACCTGCTCGAAACCAGCCGTGTCGAACGCCATACCGGCCTCCCTGCCGCTGTGGCCCGGGCCTGGAGATGAACCTCGCTCTTCATGCTAGACCGCTACGCGGGGCGGGGGCCTGACGGCCGCCCCGGTTCACCTCCGGCCGCGGGGCCCAGGGCAACGGCCAGGAGCGTCTCGGCGGCTCGCCGGGCGTCCGAGAACGCCTGGTTGTCATTGCAGGAGGCCGCCAGCGCATTCGCTCCTTCGAAGATCACGGCGAGTTGCTGGCCGAGGGCCTCCGGGTCGGCCGCTCCGGCCTCCGCGGCCGTGGCCACGACGCGGTCACGGAAGGCCTGCTTGTGCCGCTGCGCGAGGCGGGCCACCTCCGGGAGCTCCCCGGCGCCTTCGATGACGGCGTTGTGGAAGGGGCATCCGCGGATGAGCGTCGACGAGTCACCCTCGAGTGCGGTGAAGACGGCCAGGAGTCGCTGAGCCGGGGTCAGGTCGCTGCGCTCCAGCTCCGTTTCGGCAGCGATCGGCCGCTCCGACTCGAATCGACGGAGGTACTGCTCCACCAGCGCGTTCTTGGTCGGGAAGTGCGCGTAGAAGGTCCGGGGCGAGACGTGCGCGGCCGCCATGAGCGCCGCCACACCGGTGGCGTGGATGCCGCGCGTGTAGAAGAGCTCCTCCGCAGCCCGCAGGATCCGCTCACGCGCGCCACGCCCGCCGCGGGCCGCCCCTGCGGTTGATGTCGATGCCCCCATACCAGAAGTATAGCGAACGCTATACATCCACCCGGGAGGGAGTAGCCTGGATCCATCAAGTAAAGCGATCGATATACCTCGGGACATGCGGGAGGAACCATGTCCACCACCGCTGACATCGGCTATGACGTGTTCGTGGCGGACCCGCTGCCGATGAACGGTCCCGGGCCGCTGCCCAACGGAGCGCCCCGCGCCTTCCAGCCCCTCGCGGTCACCCTGATCCAGGGCCGCCGGGAGGCCGTGCTCGTCGACCCGCCGCTGACCCGCGAGCAGGCGGAGCAGGTCGGAGAGTGGGTCGAGGCGAGCGGGAAGCGGCTGACGCACATCGTCGCCACCCACGGGCACGGTGACCACTGGTTCACCGCCGGGGTGCTCGCCGAGCGCTTCGGGGCCCAGGTCGTCACGTCCCCCGGCGCCGTCGCCCAGATGCACCACAACGTGCACGCCCGGGAGGTGCTGTGGGACGTGCTGTGGCCGGGCCGCATCCCCCCGTCCCCGGTCACGGCCGTCACGGTGCCCGGCAACCGCCTCACCCTCGAAGGACACGACCTCGACATCGTCGAAGTGGGCCACGCGGACAGCGACGACAGCGCGGTACTGCACGTGCCCGACCTCGATCTGGTGGTGGCCGGCGACGTGATCTACAACGGCGTGCACATGTACCTCGCCGAGTCGGCCGACGGCGACCTCGGCCCCTGGCGCAAGGCCGTCGACACCGTCGCCGCGCTCGAAGCGCGCCACATCGTGGCGAGCCACCAGAACAAGAACCTCGACGACGACGCGGTACGGCTCCTCGCCGAGACCCGCCGGTACCTCGACGACGCCGAAGCCGCCCTGGCCACGTACGACAGCCCGGCCGAGTTCTTCGACGCGATGCTGAAGCGCTACCCGGAACACCTCGGCCCGACCGTGCTCTGGGTCGGCGCACGTGCGCTCTACCTCGCGCGTGAGGGCGGCGACCCTGCGCAGATCCTCGTCGCGGCCTGGCGAACGTAGACGCGGCCCCGAGTCAGCTGCGGACGCGGCTGACCCGACCCTCGTCCCACACCGGTTCGTCCGTCTCCACCACCCGGCCGTCCTCCCGGAAGACCAGGAACCGGCTGAACACCCGGGCGAACCAGCGGTCATGGGTGACCGCCACCACCGTCCCGGTGAAGCCGGCCAGGGCCTCCTCCAAGGCCTCGGCGGAGATCAGGTCGAGGTTGTCGGTCGGTTCGTCCAGCAACAGCAGGGTCGCTCCGGCCAGTTCCAGCAGCAGGACCTGGAAGCGGGCCTGTTGACCGCCCGACAGGGTCTCGAAGCTCTGGCGGCCGGCGCCCGCCAGGCCGTAGCGGCTCAGGGCCGACATGGCGCTCTGGAGGTCCAGCCCGGGGCGGTCGCCCTCGCCGGCGCCGAGGATGTCGGCCGGGGTCCGGCCGGCCCACTCCGGGTGCCGGTGCGTCTGGGCGAACAGCCCGGGCCGGACGCGTGCGCCCAGCCGGCACTCACCGGTGTGCGCCACGGTCCCGGCCGTGTCCGCGTCCGCGCCCGTGTCCGTGTCCGTGGACATCTCGTCCAGCAGGCGCAGGAAGTGACTCTTGCCCGATCCGTTCGAACCGAGCACGCACACCCGGTCGCCGAAGAACACCTCCAGGTCGAACGGCCGCATCAGCCCGCTGAGTTCGAGGTTCCGGCAGGTGATCGCGCGGACGCCGGTCCGGCCGCCGCGCAAGTCCGGTGCGACCCGCTGCCGGCGCGGCGGCGCGGGCGGCGGCCCGGCCGCCTCGAACTTCGCCAGTCGCGTCTGGGCCGCGTGGTACCGCGAAGCCATCTCGTCACTGATGGAGGACTGCTGACGCAGGGTCCGGACGAGCTCCTTGAGCTGCTCGTGCTTCTCGCTCCAGCGCTGCCGCAGCTCCGCCGCCCGCTGCCAGCGCGCCTCACGGGCCTCACCCCAGGTGGCGAATCCGCCGCCGTGGGTCCAGGCCGTTCCGCCCTCCAGTGTCACGACCTGGCCGGCGGTGCGGCTCAGCACCTCACGGTCGTGGGTGATCAGCAGAACGCCCTGCCGGGTCTGGGCGAGCTGCTCCTCCAGCCAACGCTTTCCCGGAACGTCCAGATAGTTGTCCGGTTCGTCCAGCAACAGCAGTTCGGCCGGCCCCCGGAGCAGGGCCTCCAGGACGAGCCTCTTCTGCTCGCCGCCGGACAGCGTCGCCACCTCCCGGAACTGCGCGGCCTGGAACGGGACGCCGAGCGCGGCGACCGTCACCGTGTCCCACAGCACCTCGTGGTCGTACCCGCCGGCCTCGCCCCAGTCCACCAGCGCCTGGGCGTAGCGGACTTGGGTGGGCTCGTCGTCGGCCTCCATCATCGCGAGCTCCGCCGCGTCGAGGGCGGCGGCCGCCGTCCGCAGTGGCGGCGGCGCGACGGTGAGCAGGAGGTCCCGGACGGTGCGGTCGTCGCGCAGGCTGCCGATGAACTGCGGCATGACCGCGACGGCGCCCTGACTGCGGAACGATCCCCGCTGCACCGGGATTTCGCCCGTGAGGGTGCGCAGGAGCGTGGTCTTTCCCGCGCCGTTGTCGCCGATGAGCGCGACCGTCTGGCCGGTCGACACCCGGAATGAGACATCGCTGAACAGCTCGCGACCATCGGGGAGGACGTGACCGAGGGAGGCGGCTTCGAGGTAGCCCATGGGAGCAAACCCTAGCGGCCGGAAGCTCGGGTGGCGATTCAGTTCCGGCGGCCCACGTGATGCATTTCCGATCGTGTGACGACCCTTCAAATACCGTTCACCGGCGGATGATTATTCTACTGATCCGGCTATTCACCCGCCGGTTCCAATGCGGCGCCGACTTCTTGCATCATGCACCCGTTGTACGGAATGGTTGCTCTCGAAAGAGGCTTCGGGAAGGGACCGCTTGATCCCACCCGGGGTGCCCCCGTGCCTGCGTGTATGCGGATGCGTGCGCGGCGCCCGTCCTCTGTTTCCAGCGTGCCGTCCCTCCACGGAAATGCGAGAGTCAGCCAATGCCGCCCAATGCCGCCATGCCCTCCGCGGCCCCCGCCGCACGCTCTGGTCCCGCCACCGTCGCACTCGTCGGGGCGGAATTCGGATGGGGAAGTTCGGGAAAGCTCAGCGCGGTGCTTTCCGCGTTACGGGAGCGGTCCGCACCGCCCCTGCGATTCGCCGGAATGGCGTCAGGACTGGGTCGGCCTCTGCTCGCCGAGCACACGGTGGACGGCTGGTACGACCTGCCTGACGATCCCGGCCGGTTGGCCCCCGCGGTCCAGGAGTTCGTGCGGTCACAGGGGGTACGGGCCGCCGTGGTCGTCCTGGACGGCGCGGCCGCGAAGGCGCTGCTGGCCATCGGCGTACCCACGGTTTTCGTCGACAGCCTGCCCTTCCTCTGGTCCGAGGGCGACCGGGCCGCGCTGCCGCTGGACGCGACCGTGTACTGCGCCCAGAAGAGCGTCGAGCTGCCGCCCGAGTGCCTGGCCGTCCTGGCCGACGCCCGGGCGCTGCGCTGGGTCGAGGCGGTCATCGCCCAACCCCGCGCCCCGGAGCCGGAGCGTGGCTCCCGGAGCGGCGCCGGACGCCCGTACCGCAGGGCGCTGGTCAGCCTGGGCGGTCTACGGGCGCCGAGTCTCGTCGATCCGGAGCACTATCCGCGCCTGGTCGTCCCGGCCGCCCTCGAGGCCCTCGCCGCCTACGGGATCGAGGAGGTGCACATCGCCGGAAACCTGCCCGGCGACCTGGCGGGGCGCCTCGTCGACTCGTCCATCGCCCCGCCCCGCACGACCGCCGGCCCACTCGGACACTGCGCGTTCCTGGAACGGTTGGACGCCTGCGACGTCCTGCTCACCTCACCGGGTCTGACCACCCTGCTCGAGGCGGCCGGGCTGAACGTCCCCACCGTCTGCCTGCCGCCCCAGAACCTCAGCCAGATCTTCAACGGCCGCTTCCACAGCCAGGCGCTCGGGGCCCGGCTGCGGGTGCTCTGGCCCAAGGAGGTGCTCGTCGAGGACGAGGCGCTGGCACTCCGTTCGGAGGGCGAGGACCACGCTCTCGAGCGGATCTACGGCGCGATCGGGGCGGCAGCGCGCGGCGATGACCGGCAAGGCGTCAGCCACGCCCTGCGCGACGGCGTCCTCGACGCGCTGCGCCGGTCCGCCGACGTCGGCGAGTGGGGTGCGCTCACCACCGCGGTCGGCACCGGCGGCGCGGCCCAGGTGGCCGACGCGCTGCTCGAAGTCCTGGACGCGGCGGCTCCGCTCTCCTGACCCGTCCAGCCCGTCCGCCCCGCCCAACCCGCGTTCGGCCCGCCCGACCCGCGCGTTCCGGTCCGCCCGGTAACCATCCGCGCCGTCCCGGCCGCGCCGTTCCACCCGCGCCCCGTTCCACCCGTCCGTGAGTCGCCTGGAAGGTCTCCACCCCGTGCGTACACGCGATCGCTACCTCTTCATCAGGATCCTGGAAGCCTGCAACGCCGACTGCTTCATGTGCGAGTTCGCCCTCTCCCGCGACACGTTCCGTTTCTCCCTGGAGGACTTCGAAGACCTGGTGCCCAAAGCCAGGGACGCCGGGGTGGGTTACGTCCGGTTCACCGGCGGCGAGCCGCTGATGCACCCGGACGTGGTGGAGCTGGTGCGCTCGGGTGCGGCCGGCGGGATGAAGATGTCGCTCATCACCAACGGCTCGCTGCTGCCCCGGATGGCCGCCCCCTTGGCCGCGGCCGGCCTTGCCCAGGTGATCGTCAGCCTGGACGGCGCCTCGGGCGCCACCCACGACGTCTACCGGCGTTCTCCCGGCATGTTCGACAGTGGGCTGCAGGGCCTGCGCGACGCCGCCGCGCTCGGCGTCCTGCCCAGGGTCAACACCGTGGTCGGGCCGCACAACTACACCGAGGTGCCACGGCTGCAAGAGGTCCTCACACAGGCGGGGGTACGCCAGTGGGAGCTGTCCGCGCTCAAGCTCGACCGCACCATCACGTACCCCGACGCCGATCACGTCCGCGGCGTGTGCGATCCGATCTACGACGCCGACCCGGCAGCGCTGCTGGTCCCCATGGGCAAACGCTTCTACGGCGACACCCCGGAGGAACAGGAGCGGTACTTCTCCCGGTCCGTCACCCCGCGCGCCGCCGAACCCCTGTGCCACGTCGCCGACGACGTCATCTACGTCGACGGCAAGTACGGGCGGATGTTCGCGTGCAGCTGCATTCCGCACCGGGAGGGAGACGACGGGCAGCCCGGTGGCGCGCCGCTGCGGGAGCAGGGGGTGATCCGGCTGGACACCCCGGTGTTCCGGGCTCACGCCGACTACTTCCGCGAGCGCGGGCCCGAGGTGTGCAGCGGGTGCTCCACCACCGCCGCCGGATACAGCGACGACGTGGCCCGGCTCGGGGCGGTGGGAGCATGGCACTACTGACCTCGGCCGAGGACTCCTCGGCCTCGCCGGCCGGCAGCCATGGCGCGCACGGCCCGCGGGTGCTGCTGAGCGCCCGCGAGGACCAGCTCGACTCCACTCTCGCCCTGCGCCGGGTGGCCGCCCACCTCGGCGACCTCACCCGGACCGGCTGGGCCGAGCTCGAACCACCACCGGTCGCGGCGCTGGTCTGCGACGACGTGGCCGCAACCGAACGGCTTCTGGACCTGGGCGTGCCGGTGGTGCACCTGGAATCGGGCCATCCCGAACCGCCCGGCGCCGACGCGCCGCCGGAACGTGCGCTCGGACGGGTCCACCGGCCGGGTTGGCTGCCGCCGTCCGGCTCCCCGGCCCAAGGCGCACGGCCGACCGGGGTCCTCGCGCCGCAGCGCACCGGCAGGAGCCGGACGCGCTCGGGCACCCTGCTGCTCCTGTCCCTGTGGTCCGTACCCCAGGCCGAAACGGAGGTCTTCGCGTACGGGGCGCTGCGGGAGCTGGCCGCCGCCGCGCTGCACCGCACCGGGAGTTGCACCGTGGTCGCCGACACCGGGCTCCCGCTCCTGCGGTCCGCCCTGGCGGAGCATCCGGGCGTCCGGGTGCTCCGGGCCGCCGAAGCCGACCCGGACGCGCTCCACGCCGACGCCGCGGTGTTCCTGGCCTCGCCGGTGCTGGGGGCGCTCGCCCTCGCCCAGGCGCGGCGGGCGCCGCTGGCCCTGCTGCCACCGCTCGGGTCCGCACAGCGGGACCTGGCCGGTCGGCTCGCCGAGGTCCTGCCGCTGCCCTCGGCCGACGATCCCGCCGACCCGGCCCTGTGGGGGCTGTCCGCGGCCGCCGCGACGGGCCCGTGGCACCAGCTCGACCCGGCTCTGGACGACCTGCGCGGCGCACAGCGTGTCGCCCGTACCCTCCGCCAGCTCGCGCTCGCCCCGCTGTGAGCGCGCCGCCGGCCCGCCCGTTCACCCGTCGCGTCCATCGCGTCCCCCTCCTCGTCCGCCCACCTCGTCCGCCCTCCTCGTCAGCCCTCTGGTCCGGCCACACCGGTCGCGGCCACCCTGTCCACGTCCCGCGCGTCGTGCTGGAGCCGCCATGTCCGAAACCCTCCGTGAACCCGTCGCTGCCACCGGCCCCGAACTGATCCGCCCCCGTGTCCCGGAGAGCGACTGGGACGACTGGCGCTGGCACATGCGCCGGCGCATCACCAACGTCGAAAAGGCCAGGCAGTGGATCAACCTCAGTACCGACGAGGAGGAGGCCATCGCCGGGGTGGCGGGCAAGTACCGCTGGAGCGTCACCCCGTACTACGCGTCGCTGATGGACCCGGACGACCCCGGCTGCCCGGTCCGCCTGCAGGCGGTTCCGGCGCTCGGCGAGCTGACGGAGTTCCCCGGGGCCGAGGTCGACCCGGTCGGGGACACCTACTACCGCAAGACCAACCGGGTGGTGCACAAGTACCCGGACCGGGTGATCATGCTGATCACCGAGGCCTGCCCGGTCTACTGCCGCCACTGCACGCGCAAGTTCCACACGACCGATGTCGACGGCACCTACTTCCGTGACGACGAGGGCGGCTCCTTCGACGAGGACCTGCGCTACATCGCCGACCACCCCGAGATCCGGGACGTCCTGCTGACCGGCGGCGACCCGCTCTCGTACCAGGACGGCAAGTTGGAGGAGATCATCGCCGGTCTCCGGGCGATCCCCAGCGTGGAGATCATCCGGATCGGCAGCAGGTTCCCCGTGCTCCTGCCACAACGGATCACCGAAGACCTCTGCTCGATGCTCTCCCGCTACCACCCGGTCTGGCTGAACACCCATTTCAACCACCCGAAAGAGATCACTCCGGAGGCCGCGGCGGCCGTGGACCGCCTGCTGCGGCACGGAATCCCGGTCGGGAACCAGACGGTGCTGCTGCGCGGGATCAACGACGACGTCGCCACCATGCGCACCCTGATGACCGAGCTGCTGCGGATCCGGGTCCGGCCGTACTACCTCTACCACTGCGACAACGTCACCGGGGTCTCGCACTTCATGACGTCCGTGGAGAAGGGCTGGGAGATCATGGCCGGCCTGCAGGGCCACATCACCGGGTTCGGCGTCCCCCAGTACGTCCTGACCACCAAGATCGGCAAGATCCCGGTCGCGCAGCCCTCCTTCACCCCCACCCCCGACGGCCTGCTGCTCCGCAACTACCGAGGCCAGGAGATGGTCGTCGGCGGCGACGCGCAGCCGATCACGGAGTCCGAGACACGATGAGCACACTCGACAAGCGGCTCGGGCAGCGCTTCCTGCCCTACGGAGCGAACTACCTCGACTGGTCCGACATGTCGGAGCTCCGGAAGGTGATCGAGCACCAGGTCCTGTTCCGGTACCAGACCGAGACCGAGAGCATGGCCTCCCGCCTGGAGCGGACCGTGGCCGAACGCCTGGGTGCGGGGCACGCCCTGGCCGTGCACAACTGCACGGAGGCACTGAGGCTGGCGCTGATCTCCACCCGTCCGGCCATCGGCGACCTGGTGCACATCCCGGCGGTGACGTTCGTCGCGGTGGCCGGGGCCGTGCTGTCCTGCGGTCTGATCCCGGTACTGGTCGACGCCGACGACTCGCTCTCCATGGACCCCACGCTGCTGCCGCCGGACGCGCAGCGGGTGATCACGGCCCACATGGAGGGCACCGTGGCACCGCTGCCGGCGGACGTGCCCTACCTGGTCGAGGACTGCGCCCAGTCCCTCGGCGCGCGGTTCCCCGACGGCCGGTACGTCGGAACGGCCGGCTACGCCGGGACGTTCAGCTTCCACCACAACAAGGTGCTCACCTCGGGCGAGGGCGGGCTGGTCGTCACCAACGACGAGGACGCCTGGGCGACCATGCGCCGCTACCACGACCACGGCTCGGCACGGGTGCCGGGCCACTACCCGACCTGGAACCAGGACGCCCACTTCGGGGAGAACTTCGTCACCAGCGAGCAGGTCGCGGCCGTCCAGTGCCAGCAGTTCCGGCACCTCGACGAACTGCTCGACGGCCTGGAGCGGATGTACGCCATCGCCATGGCCGAGCTGCCCGACCGGCCCGACCTGGAAGTCCGGCCGCGGGCCGCCGGCGACGTGAAGGTCAGCCTGCGGTTCCGGTGCGAGAGCAAAGAGCTGCGGGACGCGTCGGTGGCCGCGCTCACTGCGGCCGGCATCGCCAACTGGACGCTCGGGAAATACCTGTTGCCCGACCATCCGGTGCTCACCGGCCGCCGTTCGCTCTACCGCGACGGCTTCCCGTGGAACCACGCCCCCGAGGGCCCGCTCGTTCTCAGCCACGACGGCTTCGCCCGGACCAGGGACCGGCTGGACCGCACCCTGTGCGTGCCGCTCTCCCCGGAGCTGCCGCAGGAGGAGCAGGCCCTCGCGGCCAAGGCCGTCCGCCAGGTGCTGGAGGCGGTGTGAGCGACGCCGAGGTGTTGTTGATGGTGGACGACCGGCCGTCGTCCTTCACCCGCTACGCGGCCCGGAAGTCGGCCGGCCGGCTGGTCCTGCTGCGGTTCGCCGCCACCCGGCAGGACCTGCCGGAGGACTACCTGCTCGAAACCGCGCACCTGCCCGCCTTCTGGGTGCGCGAGGGCGTCCCGGCGGCCGAGGAGGCCCGGCGCTACCGGGAGTGGGCTGCCGGACTGCCGGTACCGCCGACCCGGTTCTGCAACCCGTCGGAGCCCCGGCAGGCCGAGGCCCAGCGGTTCGCGGCGCTCGCCGGCCTGCCGCACCTGACCGAACGGCAGGTGGCCCTGGTCCGGGACAAGGCCGTCATGAAGGCGTGCTTCCGGGAACTGGGCCTGCGTACGGCGGAGTTCGCACGGGTGCGGTCCGCCGACGAGGTCGAGCGGTTCGCCGGCCGGCACGGCTGGCCGGTGGTGCTCAAACCGGTGGACTCGTTCGCCTGCGTGGACACCTACCGTCTCACCGGGCCCGGTGACCTCGCCGGGATCGATCTCACGGCACGGGACTGGATGGTGGAGGCCCACCTCGGAGGCACCGAGTGGGAGGTCTGCGCGATCATCCTCGGCGGCGAGGTCCTCGACGCGTGGCCCAGTGCCATGCCCTGCCGCCCGCTGGACATCGTCGACGGCGCGATGAACGCCAACATCAGCGTCGGCACCGGCGAGGGTCCGCCGGTGGACCTGCGGGAGCTCGTCCAGCGGATCGTCACCGGGATGGGCCTCGACCACGGCTATGCCCACATGGAGTTCTTCCTGATCGACGGCGAGGTGTACGCCGGCGAGATCGGCCTCCGGCTCGCGGGCTGCGAGATCCCCGCCAACCACGGCCACGCGTACGGCTTCGACGTGTTCGGCGCCACCCTCGATGTCTACCTCGGCCGGCGGCCGGAGCTGGACTACCGCGAACGCCGTTGTGCGGGCGATCTGTTGCTGCCGCTGCCCGGCTCCGGAACGATCCGGCGGATCACCTCCCGGGAGGAACTCCTGGAGATGCCCGGGGTCGTCGACGCCGTCCTCAAGGTCCGCGCCGGTGACCCGGTGACGGCCCGCCGGGCCTCGCACAACGCCTCGGGGTACGCCCACGTCGTGGGCGCCTCGGTCGGGGAGGTGGAGAGCCGCATGCGCGAGGTGCTCGCCCGGTTCAGCATCGAGGTGGTGGCGGCGCAGGAGGCCGACGCCGTCCCCATCTGATCCCTGGCGATTCCGCCCCGCCCCTGCCGACCCGCCCGCCCGCGCAGCGGACGGGCACCCGACTCGGCCGCCCCGTGCGGCCAATGGAACGGAGACCGACCACGTGACCAGCGGCCTGCCCCGTCGCTTCCTCGACCTGCTCACACGCCCCCAGGTGGCGGGGGCGGCCTGGTGGAGCGTCGTCTCCAGACTGCCGGTCTACCTGATGTCGCTGGCCCTCGTCCTGACCGTCCGCGAGCAGGGCGGCAGTTACGCCCAGGCGGGCCTCATCGCGGCGCTGTACACGCTCGGCATGGCCCTCGGCAGCCCGTTCATCGCCCGCCGCCTCGACCGCAGCGGCCGCTCGGCGGTGCTGGCCGCGACCGCCGTCGCCTACCCGGCGGCGCTCGCCGTCCTGGTGTGGGCGACCCGCCCGGGCGGCTGGGGGCAGCCGGTGGCGGCGGTGGTGGCGGGGGTGGTGCTGCCGCCCGCGAACGCCTGCATGCGCTCGCTCTGGGCGCGGCTTCCGCTCCGCAAGGAGGAACGCGAGACGGCCTACCTCTGGGAGGCGCTGCTCACCGAGGTCCTGGTGATCGGCGCGCCGCTGATGCTGGCGGCGCTGATGCTGGTCGGCTCGGCGGGTCTGGCGCTGACGGCGGTCGCGGTGGTGGGCGGCCTGGGCGCGCTCGGGCTCGCGTACACCCGGCTGCCGGCCGGTACGGAGGGCGCCCCGGCGGACGGTCCGAAGGTTCCGCGCCACCCGCTGGGCCCGCTGCGGGATCCGGCCCTGCTGGCGCTGACCGGCATCATGGCCGTCTCCGCGGTGCCCATCGGTCTGCTGACCCTGGCGATCCCGGCGTTCGTCGACCACCACGGTGCGCCCGGCGGCGCGGGCGTGGTGTACGCCTGCTGGGGTGTCGGCAGCGCGCTGGGGGCCGTCTGGCTCGGCCGGTCCCAGTCCGAGGTGGCTCCCCAGGCGCGCTTGCCGCGCCTGCTGCTGGCCTACGCCCTCGGGACGGGGCTGACGCTGCTCGCCGGGTCCCAGGCGGGCCTGGCGGTGGCGCTCGCGGTGGGCAGCGTACCGATCGCGCTGGTCTCCGCCACCGAGATGACCTTGGTGAGCGGCATCGCCGACAAGCGGTCCATGGCGGAGGCGTTCACCTGGGCGTCGCTGGCGACCGTCCTGGGCGACGCCGTGGGTCAGCAGGCCGGCGGGCTGCTGATGGACCCGTTCGGGCCGCGGGTGGTGTTCACGGTGGCGACCGGGACCGCCCTGGCCGCGGCCGGACTGGCCTTCGCCTGTCGGGGGTTGCTGACCCGGCAGGCGGCGCCGGAGCCGGAGCGTGCGGTGTGAAGGCCCGGCCCCGCCCGCGAGGTCCCCCGGTGACCCGTTCACCCGACCCCGGCCCGCAGCCGTTCCCCTTTCCCTCCCGCCCCGGCGCGGACAACACGAGGTGGTCCACCATGAACACCGCCGTCACCGACCAGCGACCCAGCCGTCCGTCCGGGCCGGCCCCCCTGTTCCGTCCGGTCACCCGGCAGGAGTTCGCCCGGGCCGTCCGGGAGTTCCTGGACTCCCCCGAGCTCCTGCCGGTGCCGGTCCCGACCGAGGACCGCGCCGATCTTGCGGAGAGCGTCGAGCTCGCCGGCCGGCTGTACGGCGGCCTGCGGCGGCCGCACCCACTGGACGTCGGGATCGTTCTCGGCGAGGCACAACTGCCCGAGGGCCTCGCACAGTTGGCACGCACGCTCGCCCGGACGTGGGTGGCCGAGGAGGAGCTGGCCGACGAGGCGGCGTTCCGGGCCCGGCACAGCGGCTCGCTGCTGGTCGTCGGCTGCTACGACCGGCTCACCCTCGCCCCGGTACGGGCCCTGCTGATGGCGACCTACCGCGGCCCGCGGCACGCTCTGACGCTGCTGAGCGGCCGGGACGATGCCTCGCTCGTCTGGAACGTGGCCAAGCAGTACGCGGAACCGGCCCTCGACGTCGACGCGCTCGGCCTCTTCACGGACACCGACCGGCCTCCCCGGCTGCCCGGCGTCCAGGTCTTCGACGACCGCGACTTCGAGCGTTCGGACATCCAGGCGGAGATCCTGGGCACCCGGTGGCGGCGGGTGGCCTTCCAGGGACACGGCAAGGACGACAGCGTCAACCTCGGCGAGTTCACCATCTGCGGCCTCAACGGCTCGGCCCCGGCCGTGCCCGGGCTGCTCGGCCCGCGCTGCGCGTACGGCCTGCCCTGCTACAAGCCGGAGGACAAGCTGGTCCCCCTCAACCGGGTGGAGGCCGTGGAACTGGTGCTCAGCGCGTGCAACAGCGGCCCGCTCGCCGACCTCGCGCTGTACGACCCGAAGTACCAGCTGCTGCTGAACGCCCTCGACGGTCCCGCCCGCACCGTGGTCTCGGCCGTGTCGGTGCACGACTCCGACCGGCCGGAGAACGTCGCCTGGATGCACGGCGCCCTCATCGGCGCGGACTCGGTCGACACCCTCAACGCCAGTCTGGCGGGCTCGCACCCCTACCCGGCGTTCATGCGCTTCGGACTGCCCGGGGCACCGGAGGACACCCCGGCGCCCCCTGCTCCGGCGGACCACCGCCCCGACCCGCTCCTGCTCACCGTGGGCGGCCGGCTCACCGCCTACCTCGCCTCGGACCTGCTGCCGCACAACCACGCGCTGCGGCCCCGGCTGACAAAACTGGCCCGCAAGGTCGACCTCTGGGTGGCCAGGCCCACCCACCTCGCCGACCAGTCACCCGAGCAGATCGACGCCTCGCTCACCGCGGACCTGCAGTCCCTCGACCATGCGATCACCGAGCAGGTCGCGGCCGATCCCGAGACCGAGCTGATGAACTACCCGGCGCACTTCGGCGACCGCAGCAGCCTGGACCCGGAGGTCCGGGAGGTCACCTGCCACTGCGGCCGCCCCGCACAGGAGTTCACCCGGCGGGGCCTGCTCCCGCACGTCCTGGACACCACGTGCGCCGTCTGCATGCGGTGCGGAGACGTGACCTTCCGGATCCCGGACGCCCCCACGCTGCTCGCGCACGCCGCGGACGAGGTCGGGCAGGGCGGGGTACTGGAGGTCCGGGCCACGGTCACCGCGGCCCGGACCGGGCCGGTCCGGCTGGGCCTCTTCGTCCCGGGCTACCTGCGCGAGGACACCACCGTGGAGCCGGCCACCACCAGGCTCCGGCTCACCGGTGGGCGGGCCGAGGACGTTGCGTTCCGTGTGCGGTTCGCCCCCGAAACCGCCCCGCAGGCCTACTACTTCACGGTGTTCGCCGTACAGGACCTCGCCGTCTCCACGGCCCGGCGCCACTTCGGGGTCCTTCCCCGAACCACCTGATCCGACCCCCAGCGCCCGAACCGCCCACACCACAGCAGGGAGAAGAGCATGGAGATCGAACTGATCGAGCAGAACGGCGAGGTGACCCTCAGCATCGGCGGCGAGCAGGCCATGCAGGCCTGGGAGCGGGACCTGATGTGGGCCAGCGCCGACATGCTGTGCGAGTACGGCAAGGACTTCTACGAGGTCGGGCTGGGACTCGGCCTGTCCGCCCTGCGCATCGCCGGCAACCCGGCGACCCGCAGCCACACGGTGCTGGAACTCTTCGACGAGGTCGAGGACCTGTTCCGTACCCGGCACCCGCACGTACCCGACAACCTCACGGTCGAGCGCGGCGACTTCTTCGAGCGGATCTTCGAACTGCCGTCGGAGAGCATCGACGGGATGTTCTTCGACCCGGCCCTCGACATGGAGGTCTGGACGGACGCCGACCTGTGGGCCAGGACCATGCCGGAGGTCGTCCGGGTGCTGCGCCCCGGCGGCGTCTTCATCCCGTTCTTCAGCACCAAGCCCGAACTGCGCTGGCAGTACCTCCCGCACTTCCGCCGGATCCGGGTCGAGCGGCACCCCTTCGTCGCGTACGACACCACCGAGTACACCCACGGCGGCACCGCCGGCGACGCCTTCATCCAGTGCTTCCTCAAGGACTGACCCAGCCCGCACCCGACACCGCACACCAGCGACACTCCGGAGGTACCCCCATGACCATCACGCAGCCCCGTGACTCCCGTGACACCCATGACTCCCGCCCCGACCTGGGCATCCGCTCGGTCTTCCTCGCCGGCCCGTTCATCCAGCTCCTGGACCCCGAGACCGGAGAGATGCCGGCCGACGCCCGGGCCCCGTTCGACGTCCTGATCAAGCACTTCGAGGCGCAGGGGCTCGCCGTGCACAACGCCCACCGCCGCGAGGCGTGGGGCGCGGAACTGATGCGGCCGGAGCAGTGCACCAAGCTCGACCAGGACGAGATCCGCAAGGCGGACGTCTTCGTGGCGCTGCCGGGCCACCCGGCTTCCCCGGGCACCCACATCGAGATCGGGTGGGCCAGCGCCTTCGACAAGCCGATCGTCCTGCTGCTGGAACGCGACAGGGAGTACACCTTCCTGGTCCAGGGCCTGCACACGGTCGCGTCCGTGGAGTACGTGGTCCACACGGACATCGCCACCTGTCTGCCCGCCGTCGACCGGGCGGTGGACCTGGCGGTCATGCGGCAGCGGGAGGGCAACGGCGGCCGCTGACCGGCCAGTCCCGCCCTTTCGGCATGCTCGGGGTACGGGCGGGGGATGATGGCCGCATCAATCCGAAAGGGAGTGAACTCTTGCCGGATCCCATCACGTTGGCGGCCCTCGGCGCACTCGCGCTCAGCGAGGGGGTCAAGTTCCTCTATGGCCAGGCCGGAGAGGTGCTGAGACAGCGCAGGGAACGCAGGGCGGAAGCCGTCGAGCTCCCCGGGGAGCTGTTCGAGCGCCCGCCGGCGGCGCTCCGCGTCGACCTGGAACGCGCCGAGGAGCTGGAGCCGGAGCTGCGGCAGCTGCGGCAGTCGCTCAGCGAGTACGGCCAGGGCGTGGACGAGATCGACCCGAGCGACACCCCGACCGTGGAGCTGGTCGACGCCCTGAGGCGGACACTGGAATCGATCTACGGGCAGCCGATCGTCTTCAAGGGTGAGCCGACGCCGGGGACGGCCATCGACCTCACCGGCGAGGCCTCGGTCAAGGTGGTGCGCGGCTACGTGGCCGCGGTCCGGGCCCGGGCCGTGCGTTCGGGGACGGTCAAGGGCACCGTCCGCGCCGACTCGGTCGAGCAGGGTGGGCAGGCCATCGGACTCGACGTCGGTGAGATCGGCTGACACCTGAGCCTCGTCGCGTCCCGTTCCGAGATCAAGACGAGGCTCGGGTGCCGGGGAATGCGGCGAGGAGCAGGTCCTCGACCGCCGGATCGCGGCTGAGGACGGCCAGCAGGCTGAGCAGGTCCGGGTGGTCGAAGTTGGCGAGGGTCCGTGACCGCAGGAGGGCGTCGAACTCGTCCTTGGCTTCGCGGTCGCCGACCAGCGCCTTCACCACGAGGATCTCCGCGACGGAGGCCAGCGCGGCGCCGCGGACCTGCGTCGCCGAAGGCAGGAGCCCGCGCAGCTCGGCGTACCAACCCGCCCGGGCGGCCGTCTCGGCGATGTACTTGAAGGTGTTCGCCTGCCAGTGCGCATCGGTCATCCCCGATGCGCACTGCTCGGCTTCGGCGAACGAGGCCTTCGCCCGTTCGGTGTCGCCGGCGTGGTGATGGGCCTCTGCCATCTGGGCCGCCAGCAGGGACTTTCGGTACAGGGCGGCATCCCCCTCCTGCAGGAATTCGCTGTCGCGGGCGTAGTACCCGCGGAAGGCATCCCAGCCGGCCGCCGCCCGTTGCGCCTGACCGGCCCAGGCGTCCATGATCTGCAAGGAGGTCCGGGCCAGCTCGGGCTCACCCAGGTCGACGGCGGACACGGCCACGTAGGCGGCCTCGGCTTCGCTGCCGTGGCTCTGGGTGGGATCGAGGTAGCTCCGCGGGCCGTGCTCCACCTCTTCCAAGAGGGCTTCGACGATCGTGTCGAGCCCGGGGCGAGCGGCCGCGCCGACGCGGGAGGCGCCCTCGCTGTCGCCCTTCGCTCGCAGGTGGCACACCGTCAGTGCCTGCGCGTGCAGCTCTGAGTGGTACGGGGTGGCCGACTCGCCCTGTGCGCCACCCAACAGCTCGAACTCCTCGAGCTCTCCGCCCAGGATCAGGTCGCGACGGACATCGGGCCGCAGGCGTAGCAGCATCGAGCCCACGTGCGTCGTCGGAGTGCGGAGCACGGCGATCGCTTCGTCCTGCCGCCGGGCGCGCAGGAGATTCTTGACGATGCGGTCCCTGGTCCGTGGCAGGCGGCGCTCCTGGGGCTCCGCCGTGAACATCTCGCGGGCCCGCCCGGCCAGGAATGCCGCCCGCTCGCGGTCGCCGCGCCGGTGTGACGCCCACGCCAGGCACGACATGGCCACGGAGTCCATGGACGTGCGGTGGGAGCGCGACAGGGAACGGGCGACGGCACCCGTCAGCCTCTCGTGATCGCCGTCGACGAGGACGAGCATCGCCTGGGTGCGAAGGTCGCGCGGCACCGCCGCGGCGGCCTGCCGTGCCGACTCGAGGATCTCGTCCGCTCGGCCCGCGTCCGTCTCCGCCTGCCTGACGTACGACAAGGCGCGGACGACTTCGGCGGGGTCCGCCTCGATGATCCGATCGGCTTGGGCCCTGGCCTCGATCAACCGTCCGAACGAGCACAGCGTCCGGATCAGCGCGAGCCTGAAACCGACGTCGCAGGGACCGTGGAACGGATCGACGTGTCCCCGGTACATCTCCCAGACGAAGTCGTCTTCGAAGCCTTCGTCGGACCGTTCGATGGCCAGATCGAGGAACTGGTGCGCGCGTGGGTCCCCCTTGCCGAACAGGAACCTCGCGTAGTACAGGGTCGCCCACGGGTCATTGCCGTCAGCCAGTAGCCGTTCGCCCAACTCCCGCACGGACGCGGCCTCGTCGTCGCCGCTCACCGCCGCCTCGACGATCCGGGCGAGGAGGACTCCGGCCGGATCAAGTGTGTAGCGGTACTTGTGCACCGGGTCGGTCAACTCGGCGTGGGCGGCGGCGAAACGGCCCCGCGCGGCCTCTGTCACCAAGACGGAGTTGGGCACCTCCGGCACGGAGAGATAGGACTTGTGCCGGTTCCCTTCCCGCTCGTGGCGCTCGTACGAATCCATCACGTAGTCGCAGAGTACGTGCAGGTCGTCGAGCCCTTCTCCGGCCAGGGCCAGCTGTGAGACGACCTCCATGGCGGCCCGGGCCCGGACGAGCGTCTCCTGAACGTGGAGAACGGGGAAGACGCACAAGTCGGGGCTGTCGCTCTCGCTCAGGAAGAACGCCAGGTAGCCGAGCAGTTCATCGTCGGCGATGTCGAGGATCGCCCTCCATCCTTCGGCTTCCATCTCCGGCATCAGCGGGGCGAGGAGCGCCGCCACGGAGGAGGACCAGCTCGGGTCGATGACACCGAATCCGGAGCGCTGTACGAGATCCACCACCTGCGGCAGGTCGGCGGGAGCCCGGGAACCGACCGCGGCCATGATCAGCAGGTGCCAGACCAGGGAGACGTTCTCGGGATAGGTGCGCGCCTTGGCGGCTCCGGCCTCGACTCCCCACGTGAGGGCGGCTTCCATGGGGGTGAGGGCGTCGGCCTCGATCTGGGCGCGGGCCGAGGAGAGCGCCAGGACGGTGACCCGTTCGTACTCGCCCACACGGAGAGAGGACTCCAGGGCGAGGGCGAGGGTGGCCAGGTGGGGCTCACGGCTGGGTGCCGCGGCTCGCTGGCCGGCGAGGAATTCTTCGGAGCAGGCGAGGCCGTAGAGCCTGTCGCGCAGGATCCGGGCACGCGAACGGGTCAGGTCCGGCTGTTCCAGGGCCGTCATCAGGTGGTGCGGGAGATGTCCCAGGTAGTACGGGTCGTCGCAGCCGGCCCAGGCGCCTTCCCACTGGTCGAAGGCGTAGGCGGCGATGCGTTCGTGTCCTTCCGCGATGTCGAGGCGCGGGTCGGGACCCTTCAGGAGGAAGTCGGCGAACGAACGGTGGAAGAGCGTCCAAGGACCGCGCGGTGCCCCTACCAGGTACTGGCCGAGGTCCTGGACGGCGTCCTGAGTGGTCCGTGCGGTCTCGTCGAGGATCTCGGCGAGCTGCGCGGTGGTGAAGCCGTCCTCTTGGGCCGCGACGAGAACGGAGAGGAGCGGCCGGAACTGGGCGCGCCAGCGTTCCTCCGCAACGGTGTTGCCGATCGGCCGGAGCTCGCGGCGCAGGAACTGCTCGTAGACGCCCTCGAGATCGGCGGGCAGGGCGGGCGCACGCTCGAGTGCGCCGGCGTCGCGTACGCCGGTGATCAGCTCCTGGGTGAGGTGGTAGACGTACAGGTAGTTCCCCGCGCCGCCGGACGCCAGCCGCCGTGCCAGAGCCTCGCGTTCGGTGCGGTCCCCGACGGCGGCCGACAGCCGGTGGAGGGCGTACTCCTCCAGGTCGGCGTCGGGATCGGGTGCGTCGGCGACCAGGTCGAGCGAGACCGCGTCCGCCCGGGCCTCGATCGCCCGGACGATGCGTTTGTCGTGCCGGGAAGTGACCACGAAGCGCAGTGGCACCCCGTCCACCGCGTCGAGGACGAGCTCGGCGATGGTCCGGTGCGTCCGGTAGGTGAGCGCTTCGTCGAGGGCGTCGATCACCACGATGGGCCAGGGATCCGGCGCGAGCCGTTCGAGGGGCCTGCGCACCAGCCGGTCGAACGCCTCGTCGGCGGAGACGCTGGAGATCGCCACCTTCACGCCGATGACCGTTCCCCCGGGGAGCACCGTCTCGGCCAAGGCCGACCCTTCGATGTGCACCTCTCCCTGACGCCCCGACAGCTCGGTGCTGACCCGCATGAGCGCGTCGGCGAACCCCGGGAGGGAGGCGCTGAACTGCTCGGCGAGCGACTCGGCGAACCGCACCGGGTCGCAGGTCCGCCGGTCGTTGGCGCGGCACCGGTGCACTGCGGCGCAGCCGCCGCTGTTGCCCCACAAGTGGTCGACCGCAGCGGACTTGCCGGTTCCCGGCCCACCGGTGAGGAGCAAGTGCCGTGCTCGTGAGTCCGTCCACTCTCCGACGGCGTCCACGAGCCAGGCGCGTCCGATGTAGGCGTTCCCGCCGGAATCCGATCCGGCGTCGCTCTCTCGGCCTTCGCTTGTCACCATCCCAGCATAGGTCCCGCATCAAGGCCGGTGCCGGTGTTGGGACTTGTTCGCGATGCCGGAGGGGTGAGCGCACGAGCGACCCTGACCGCGTCCGCCGTTGCCCGTACGTCGTGGACGCGTACGGCCCATGCGCCCTGGTGTGCGGCGATGGCCGACAGCGCGGCCGTTGCCGCGTCCCGGTGATGGGCCGCAGGCGGCGTCCCGTCCGCGTCCGCCAGGACGTGCCCGAGGAACCGCTTGCGGGAACCGGCGACCAGTACGGGTCGGCCCAGGGCCCGCAGGTCGGCCATCGCGGCCACCAGGCCGAGGTCGTGCCGTGCCTCCTTGGCGAAGCCGAGTCCCGGGTCGACCACGAGCCGCTCGGGGGCGATGCCCGCCGCGACCGCGGCGTCGATGCGGTCACGGAGCTCTGAGACGACCTCGGCCACCACGTCCCCGTAGACGGCACGGCTGTTCATGTCGTGGCTGAATCCGCGCCAGTGCATCAGGACGAAGGGGACGCCGCAGGCTGCCACGGCCGGAATCATGGCGGGGTCGGCCAGGCCCCCGCTGACGTCGTTGACCAGGACCGCGCCCGCCTCGACCGCCCGCCGGGCGACGACGGCGCGCATGGTGTCGACGGACACCAGGACACCCTCGGCCGCCAGCCCCCGCACGACGGGTATGACCCGGCGCAATTCCTCGTGCTCGTCGACGCGGGACGCGCCGGGGCGGGTCGATTCGCCGCCGACGTCGACCAGGTCGGCGCCGTCGGCCACCAGACTCAGGCCGCGCTTGACGGCAGCGGCCGTGTCGAACCAGTGGCCCCCGTCGGAGAACGAGTCCGGGGTCACGTTGACGACGCCCATGACCGCGCAGCGGTCCCAGTCGGGCAGACCCTCGACGGAGCTCATGAGGGGGCTCTCCTTCGCGAGATGTGTCCAGGAACGTCCCGGCTGCGGGATGCGGATGCGGACGCGAAGGAACGACACCCCTCTTGCGACGCGTCCCGCCCGGCGGACGGGGGCGAACCAGCTGCTCAGGCCACCCCGGGTCGGAACATCCGATCACGGATGTTCCGACCCGGATGCGGATCAGACGGCCGTGGTGCCGCTCTCCGCGCGGACCTCGCGCGCCGCGGCGACGAGGTTCTGCAGAGAGGCGCGGGTCTCCGTCCAACCGCGGGTCTTCAGCCCGCAGTCGGGGTTGACCCAGAGCCGCTCCGCCGGGATGGCCTCCAGCCCCTTGCGCAGGAGGGCCGCCGCCTCGGTGGCCGAGGGGATGCGCGGGGAGTGGATGTCCCAGACACCGGGGCCGGCCTCGCGGGGGTAGCCGTGCTCGGCGAGCTCGGTCGCGACCTGCATGTGGGAGCGGGCGGCCTCCAGGCTGATGACGTCGGCGTCGAGGTCGTCGATGGCCTGGACGATGTCGCCGAACTCCGCGTAGCACATGTGGGTGTGGATCTGGGTCTCCGGCCGCACGCCCGAGGTCGTCAGCCGGAAGGACTCCGTGGCCCACGCCAGGTAGTCGGCGTGGCCGTCCGCGCGCAGGGGAAGCGTCTCGCGCAGGGCGGGCTCGTCCACCTGGATCACCGAAGTTCCGGCCGCTTCGAGGTCGTTGACCTCGTCGCGCAGGGCCAGTCCGACCTGGCGGGCGGTCTCGCCGAGCGGCTGGTCGTCGCGTACGAAGGACCAGGCGAGCATGGTGACCGGGCCGGTCAGCATGCCCTTGACCGGCTTGCTCGTCTGTGCCTGAGCGTACGTCGTCCAGCGACCGTCATCGGCTCCGGACGGGAGATGTCCCCGGCCAGGACCGGCGGGCGCACGTAGCGGGTGCCGTAGGACTGGACCCAGCCGTGCTGGGTCGCCAGGTACCCCGTCAGCTGCTCGGCGAAGTACTGGACCATGTCGTTGCGCTCGGGCTCACCGTGCACGAGGACGTCGATGCCCGTCTTCTCCTGGAACGCGAGCACCTCCCGGATCTCGTCCTTGATCCGCTCCTCGTAGCCGGCCGTGCCGATGCGCCCGGCCCGCAGGTCGGCGCGGGCCACGCGCAGCTCGTCGGTCTGCGGGAACGAGCCGATCGTGGTGGTGGGCAGCAGCGGCAGCCCCAGGTGGGCGCGCTGGGCGACCGCGCGGTCGGCGTACGGCTGGGGGCGGCGCCCGTCCGCGTCGGCGATCGCCGCGGTGCGGGCCCGCACCGCGGGATCGTGGGTGATCGGAGAAGTGGCGCGGGAGGCCAGGTCGGCGCGGTTCGCGGCGAGTTCGGCGGTGATCGCGTCGGTGCCCTGGGCGAGGCCGCGGGCGAGCGTGGTGATCTCGTTCGTCTTCTGGCGGGCGAAGGCGAGCCAGCGCCGGACCTGCGGGTCGATGTCGCGCTCGGCGCCCGCGTCCAGCGGCACGTGCAGGAGGGAGCAGGACGCGGAGACGTCGACCCGGTCGGCAAGCCCGAGGAGGGTCCCGAGCGTGGTCAGCGACTTCTGGTAGTCGTTGATCCAGATGTTGCGGCCGTTGACGACACCCGCGACGAGGCGCTTGCCCGGGAGCCCGCCGACCGCCGCGAGGTCGGCGAGGTTGGCGGCGGCGGCATCGGTGAAGTCGAGGGCAAGGCCCTCCACCGGGGCCTTCGCCAGCACCGGAAGTGCTTCACCGAGCCGGTCGAAGTACGAGGCGACGAGCAGCTTCGGGCGCTCCGTGAGGGCGCCGAGCTCCCGGTAGGCGCGGGCCGCGGCGTTCAGCTCGGCCGGAGTGCGGTCCTGGACCAGCGCCGGCTCGTCCAGCTGGACCCACTCGGCACCCGCCGCGCGGAGCTCGGCCAGCACCTGGGCGTAGACGGGCAGCAGCCGGTCCAGGAGGGTGATCGGCTCGAAGTCGGCAGCCACGCCCGGGGCGGGCTTGGCCAGGAGAAGGTAGGTGACCGGGCCCACGAGTACGGGCCGGGCCGCGTGCCCCGAGGCGAGGGCTTCGGTGAGTTCGGCGATCTGCTTGGTGGAGTCGGCGGTGAAGACGGTGTCGGGGCCGAGCTCGGGGACCAGGTAGTGGTAGTTCGTGTCGAACCACTTGGTCATCTCCAGCGGGGCCACGTCCTGCGTGCCGCGCGCCATCGCGAAGTAGCCGTCCAGGGCGTCGGCCTCGACGGCGGCCCGGTGGCGGGTGGGGATGGCACCGACCATGACCGTGGTGTCCAGGACGTGGTCGTAGTACGAGAAGTCTCCGGTCGGGACCTCGGTGATGCCGGCTTCGGCCAGCTGGGCCCGGTTGGCCCGGCGCAGCTCGTGGGCGGTCTCCCGGAGGGTGTCCGCGGTGACGCGCCCCTTCCAGTAGCCCTCGATCGCCTTCTTCAGTTCGCGGTTCTGACCCTGGCGGGGGTAGCCGTACACGGTGGCCTGTACTGCCGCGGCTGCGGACTCGGTGGTCACGGAACTCTCCTTCGCGAGCGTGTCTCCATGGACCCGGTGGGGGCCGAGGGCGCGAAGGGTGCGGGAACGGGCGGACCGCCGGGTCACGTACGTCCGGGTACGCGACGGGGAGGTTCCGCCTGAAAGCACGCCGACCCGCCCACGAGGTCACCGGGAAACCGGGCGCGATCGTTCGCACTCGGGCAACGGGCAGGTCTTCGGACTCGTGGGCACGCCGGCCACTCGGGCAGGCACCTACTGGCCGTCGCTTCCCAGACCCGTCCGGGTCCAGTGCGTATGACGGCGGTCGTTCCCACTTACCGCTGCGGGGCAGTCCCGGATTCCCACCGGGTTCCCTCTTACGACGCATCCCGCCTGGCGGACGGGGGCGAACCAGCTGCGAGGTCCACACTAGGCCGCCGAACTAAAGAATGGGCAGAGCGTTCCAGATATCGGACGTCGAAACGAGATCATCCGCTCGTGAACGCCGGGTAGTGATTCCGCAGCTCGGAGCTGTCCACCCGGCTCCGAAAGCGGGGAAGGGTGAGACATCGAAGCGTCCGATTTCCGCACGCGCCGATTTCCGCACCCGAGGAGTTCCGTGATCGAGCACGAGGTACGCGTCCATCCCAGCGCCGACCGTCTCCCGCGCGAGGAACAGCTTGCCTGGAAGCTCGCCGAGACGGCCACCGGTACCGAGCGGGCCCCCGCCCTCGATCGCCGGGCTGCCGACATGGCGGTCAACCGGATCGTGGACAACGCCTCCGTGGCCGTGGCGTCCCTCCTGCGCCGCCCCGTCGCGGTGGCCCGGGCCCAGGCCGCACCCCACCGGGCGGCGCCCGGAGGTTCCGTCTTCGGCCTGCCGCCGCAGGTGCGGGTCTCCCCCGAGTGGGCGGCCTGGGCCAACGGCACGGCCGTGCGCGAGCTGGACTTCCACGACACCTTCCTGGCCGCCGACTACTCCCACCCGGGCGACAACATCCCGCCGCTGCTGGCCGTCGCCCAGCACGCCGGCCGCTCGGGCGCCGACCTGCTGCGCGGGATCATCGCCGCCTACGAGGTGCACGTCGCCCTGGTCCGGGGCATCTGCCTGCACGAGCACCGCATCGACCACGTGGCCCACCTCGGCGCCGCCACCGCCGGCGGGCTCGGCGCCCTGCTGGACCTCGACACCGCGACCGTCTACCAGGCGGTCCAGCAGGCCGTGCACACCACGACCGCGACGCGGCAGTCCCGTAAGGGCGAGATCTCCAGCTGGAAGGCGTACGCCCCCGCCTTCGCCGGCAAAACCGCGATCGAGGCCGTCGACCGGGCGATGCGCGGGGAGGGCTCCCCCTCCCCCGTCTACGAGGGCGAGGACGGTTTCCTCGCCTGGATGCTGAACGGCCCGCAGGCCTCCTACCGCGTCTCGCTGCCCGCCCCGGGGGAGCCCCGGCGGGCGATCCTCGACACTTACACGAAGGAGTACTCCGCCGAGTACCAAGCCCAGGCGATCATCGACCTGGCCCGTCGGATGCGGGAGAAGACCGGCCCGACCTCCGGGATCCGCGAGGTCGTCCTCCACACCAGCCACCACACCCACCACGTGATCGGCTCGGGCTCGGGCGACCCGCAGAAGTACGACCCCACCGCCGGCCGCGAGACCCTCGACCACTCCGTCCCGTACATCCTGGCCGTCGCGCTGGAGGACGGCGCCTGGCACCACGAGCGCTCCTACGCCCCCGAGCGAGCGCGGCGTCCGGAGACCATCGGTCTCTGGCGGAAGATCTCCACCGTCGAGGACCCCGAGTGGACACGCCGCTACCACCACCCCGATCCCGAGCGCCGGGCCTTCGGCGGCCGCCTGGTCGTCACCCTCGACGACGGCAGCGTCATCGAGGACGAACTCGGCGTCGCGGACGCCCACCCCGCCGGCGCCCGGCCCTTCGACCGGGCCGCCTACACCGGCAAGTTCCGCACCCTGACCGAGGGCATCGTCACGGCCGACGCCCAGGACCGTTTCCTTGACGCGGCCGGCCGGCTCGCGGAACTGGACACCGCCGGGCTCGCCGCCCTGTTCCCCGCGGTCGACGCGGGCCGGACCGCCGCGTACGACGCAGCCCTCCCGAAGGGACTGTTCTGATGCTGCACACCCACACCACCGCGGCCGCCCGGCGCCGGGGCTTGCGCGAACAGCTCGCCTCGGGCCGGCTGTTGCGCATGCCCGGCGCGGTGAACCCGTACTCGGCACGCCTGATCCAGGACGCCGGATTCGACGGGGTGTACCTCTCCGGGGCGGTGCTCGCCGCGGACCTGGGGCTGCCCGACATCGGTCTGACGACCTCGACCGAGGTCGCGGCCCGCGCCCAGCAGGTCACCCGGACCACCGACCTGCCCGCCCTCGTCGACGCCGACACGGGCTTCGGGGAGCCGTTGAACGCCGCCCGGACGGTCCAGCTCATGGAGGACGCGGGTCTGGCCGGCCTCCACCTGGAGGACCAGGTCAACCCCAAGCGCTGCGGCCACCTCGACGGGAAGGCCCTGGTCCCGCGGGAGGCGATGGTGCGGCGGGTGCGCGCGGCGGTCGAGGCCCGCAGGGACGACGGCTTCCTGCTGATGGCCCGTACCGACGCCCGCGCGGTGGAGGGGCTGAAAGCGTCGATCGACCGCGCCAAGGCATACGTCGACGCGGGTGCGGACGCGGTCTTTCCCGAAGCCCTGGCCGACGAGGCCGAGTTCGAGGCGTTCCGCACGGCCGTGGACGTGCCGCTGCTGGCCAATATGACCGAGTTCGGCAAGGGACGGCTGTTGTCCGCGCGCACGCTCGAGGACCTCGGGTACAACATCGTGATCTATCCCGTCACCCTCTTCCGCCTGGCCATGGGTGCGATCGAGGACGGCCTGCGCACGATCGCCGAGGAGGGAACGCAGGAATCGCTTCTTCCCCGGATGCAGACCCGTTCCCGGCTCTACGAGGTGCTCGGGTACGACGCGTACTCGGCCTTCGACGGGAACGTCTTCGACTTCACCCTGCCTCCCGGCACCTGATCCCACCGGAGTGCGAACTCCTGGCGGGCCTGCCCCCGCCCCGGGCGGGTGTGACACCCGGGGGTCACCTGGGGCGGGGCCTCAGCGGAGCCGCCGGGCCGGCGAGGGGCGTTTCGGCACCCAGGGGACGGGCGGCTCCGGCTCGTACGGCGTGGATGACCGCATCGTGCAGGTCGCGGCTTGCCACCTCGCTGGCGCACGGGACGGGGCTTCCCGCAAGCGGGAGCCAGTCGGACGCCCCGGCGTACTGCACCGTGACGTATGCGAGGCCTTCGTCCTCGGTCCAGGTGGTGTGGATGTCGAGCTCACCGGTGAGGACGAGGCCGCTCTCGCCGGACGCGCCGGTTTCGCCGCTCTCGCCGGTCTCGACCCCGCTGCGCCCGGTGAAGATCCCGCGTGTGGTCCATGACGCCCAGCTCATCCCGCCTCCCTACCGCACTCGTCTTCCTGCCAGTGTGACCCGATCGGCCGCCGCGCGCCGCCTGCGGGGCCGGTACGTTCCGGGAACGGTGCGGCGGGAGCATGGCGTGAGCCGGATACGTGCAGGTCCGGGACGACCGCGCGGGGCCGGTTCCGGGCGGGGCCGTTTGGATCCGGCGATCTTGATCAGACGAGGAGGGAATGCACCGGGTCAGCCATCCCCGGCACTGCTCAGGCCGTGCCTGCCGGGTGGCGAGGAGTGAGAGGGGGGCCGTATGTCGGCATCGGGAGGGCGTCGGCGCGATGGGGTCGTCCGCGTTCCGTCGATGGGGCGCGACGTCGTGTTGGCGGTGGGGCTGGTGGGGATCTGCATCGGCGGGGCGGCCGTCTTCGTCAAGGCGGCCGTGGAGACGGGCGGCGGCGTACCGGTGCTGCCCATCGCCACCGTGCTCCTCCTGGCCGCCGGAGTGGCGCTGGCGCGGTGGAGCATCGTTCCGGGCCCGTACGGCTCCACCCTGCGCCGATCGGTTCCGCCCGGCCCGATGGGCCTGGACGCGCCGCCACCCTGCGCTCCGTCGGCGGCCGAGCCGGAGGCCGTCGGCCTGCCCGAGGTCGACTCCAACGCCCTGGACCACACGGCGGTGGACGCCGACGGCTTCGAGCACACGGTCGCCGCGCTGTGCGCTCGGGACGGCTGCCCGCAGGTAGAAGTGGTGGGCGGAGCAGGGGACTTGGGAGCCGATGTGATCGCCACGACGGCGGACGGACTGCGCGTGGTCATCCAGTGCAAGCACTACGGTGAGGGCAACCGGGTGGGTTCCCAGGACCTCCAGCGCTTCGGCGGCACCTGTTTCGCCGTCCATGAGGCCGATGTGGCCATCGTCGTGACCACCAGCGACTTCACCGCTCCCGCTACGGAGTACGCCGCGGCCTGCGACATCGTCTGCGTGGACGGGGACGGCCTGGCCGCGTGGACGGAGTCGCTGACGCCGCCGCCCTGGGACGCTCCCGCCACGGCGGCGCGGGCGGAGGGATGACGGATCCCGCGGACTCCCCCGGCGTGAGGGTGTGGCCGAAGGCGCTGGTCAGCGGGGTGGCGTCGGCCTGATCCGCGAGCGGACGGGAGCCGGCGTGGTTGACCACCCCGTGCCCGTCGGCACTGATGACGAGCTGCGAAAAACGTGTTGGACGGGATGGCTGGGCGATGCCACAGTCTGGCTGTGACCATGATCAAAGGTTATTCCGAAGCTGTTCCGTTGGCCGACGGCCTCGCCCTGCGTGAGGCGAGGCCCGCAGATCTTGACCAGATCGGCGCGCTCCTGTCCGAGCGCGGTGAGCCGGACGACGCCATCGACCACCGGCTGGTCGTCACCGACCCCGACGCGGGCTTGTCCGCCTGCGCCGTGGTGGTGGACGGTGACCGGGTCGTGTCCACCGCGACGCTCCTCGACGAGGAGGTGCGTATCGGAGACGTCCGCCTGCCCGCCGGCCAGGTGGAACTGGTCGCCACCGACAGCGCGTACGAGGGGCGCGGGCTCGTAAGGGCCCTCATGCACTGGGCTCACGAGCGTTCTGCCGCCCGTGGCCACCTCGTCCAGGCGATGATCGGAATCCCGTACTTCTACCGGCTGTTCGGCTACGAGTACGCCATCGACATACCGCAGGCGCTGAACGTGAAGGCCTTGCCGCCGCAGGCCTTGCCGCCCGGCGATGGAACGGCCGCGCTCCGTGCCGCCCGGCCCTGCGACATCCCGTCCATGGCTGCCCTGCAAGCCTCGGCCCAGAGCGGGTTCGATGTGACCATGCCGCACTCGGAGGCGTGCTGGCGATGGCTCCTGGAGCACGAGTCGAGCAACCTCTGGGTTCTCGAGCGTGCCGACACGGTCATTGCCACCGCGCGCACCACGCCTCCGGGTGAGGAGATGCTCCTGGCGGAGGCCGCGGCACGCGACGAGGCGGCGGCACGGGACCTCCTGAGCGGCGTCGCCGCCCTGTCGCCCGACGACCCGATTCGGATCGTCCATCGGGCGGGCACCGTGACAGGCAACGCGTGGCAGGAGTTCATCGAGCACGAACCGCAGCGGAATGCAGAGCAGTACTACATCCGCATCCCGGATGTCGCAGCGCTGCTCGACAGGCTGCGTCCGCTGTTCTGGCAGCGCCTCACCACGGCCGGGATCGACCGCACCGGCCGAGACATCGTCCTCTCCACCTTCGGCGCCCACTACCGGATTCCGGTACTCGCCAACGGGCTCGGTGAGGTCGTCACCGGCGGCGCGATGCAGTCGCCGGGAGCTTCGGGAGGCGCCGGGCTGGCGCCCGACCATCTGGCCGCCCTGCTCTTCGGCCCGCACGGAATCGAGGGGCTGACCCGGATCCGCCCCGACGTCTACGCCGCGGACGAGGAGCTGTTCCAGGTGCTTTTCCCGCCCCTCACAGGCGACGTACTCAGCTACTACCTCCCGTACTGAGGGCTGTCCTTCAATGGCGAACCGGCGGCGACTGTGAAAATCGCTGTCGGCTCACCGGAGCACGGTGATAGACATCCGGCGTGGAAAAGAATCTTGAGTTCCCTGACCTGCTGCGACTGATCGATGAAGGGTCGACCGCCTTCCGCGCCGAGGTCGCCGCCGCGCCCAGTCTCGACGCACAGGTGCCGAGCTGCCCCGGGTGGACGCTGTTCAATCTGGTGAAGCACCTGGGCGGGGGAGACCGTTTCTGGGCCGCCATCGTCGGCGCGGGGCCTGCCGACGCTCCCCCGGCCGAGGCCACCGCTGCGCGCGCCGCTCTGGAAGTGCCGCGGGAGCGTGAGGCATTGCTGGCCTGGCTGGCCGCGTCGACGCAGCTTCTGCTGAGCGCCCTGCGCGAGGCGGGACCGGACGCCGGCTGCTGGGCGTGGTGGAGTGCCCTGCAGACGCCGCGGACCTCTGGCGGAGTCGCCCGGCACCGGGCCCAGGAGAGCGCGGTGCACACCTACGACGTACAGCTCGCCGCGGGCGCCCCGCAGCCACTGCCGGCCGAGGTCGCACTCGACGGTGTCGAGGAGTTCCTGTTCACCTGCGTCGCGACGCCCAGCGCCTGGCCGCACAAGCCCACAACCTTCGACTTCCACGCCGCCGAGGGCCGCTCCTGGCGCCTCACGGTCGACGGCGACGGCGCACGCTCCACCCGCGTCCCCGCGCCCACCGCCGCGACCGACGAGGACTGGGACGCAGCCGGCGCCTCCGTCCATGGCACGGCCAGTGAGTTGGTCCTCTACTTGTACGACCGCATCCCGCACGAATCCTTGCACGTTGACGGAGACGCAGGGCTGCTCGACCTGCTCCGCGCCTGGGAGCCGGAGCAGTAGGACGTAGCGGGCAACCGCCGACCGGCTCGCTCTCCGTATCGAGCGAGCCGGCGGTTCCGCGTCGCGCCCCTGGCCGCGCTCCTGGTCCCACGAACAAGCCAGATCGTCGCTGGTGCTTCCGCGGTTTAGGCGGCGCCCGTCTTGTCGTTGATCTGGAAGGTGATGACGTCGACTTCGTCGGTTCCCACCAGATCCGGGTAGTGGCCCTTGAGGGCTTCCCGGAGTTCGGTTGCGGTCGTCAGCCCCTCGGCTTGGGCGTCCTGGTTGGTGAGGTCGCTGACCAGGCAGTGCCTGACGCCGGTCACCTCTGCCGGCAGGACGACTTCGGGGTCGCTTTCGAACACCAGCCGTGCCGGCCCGAGCTGGGCAGGGTCCCGGAAGCGGGTGGTCTTGGTCTTGGCGCCAGAGCGGACGTCTTCAAGGTAGCGGGGGTTGAACCGGATGATCGGGGGACCGGCCGTCTCGGGGTCTTGGTAGAGCGAGGGGTCGAGACCGTTCATGCCCGCCTCCGGGGTCCATCGCTGGGTCAGCGGCATCAGGTCGGCGGCGAGAACGGACCTGGGCCCTGCGGGGGTGGGAACGATGACGCGCATGGTGGGGTAGTAGTCCACGAAGACCTGCCTGTCGCGCCCACACGGGCCGATGACGCCGCGCCCGTGGTTTCCCACGGCAACGATGCAGCGCATCTGGCGGGCGCCCTGGGCTCGTGCGGCTCCCAGAGCCACGAGTTCGGCGCAGGGTCCGCCGGTGAAGTGGTAGAGGTTCACGCCGGCGAACATCCGGTAGTCGGCGGCCATGACCGCGGCGCCCATCGTGTGGATCCCGTCTTCGTCGGGCCCGGCGTCCGTATGCGCGTCTATCGTGCGGCGTGCCAGCTCCACGAGCTCACGCTCGTCATCATCGAGAGCTCGTGCGGATGACGGGACGTACACGTTTTCAGCCTTCCCTTTCGTCAGCAGTCACCAAGATCATTCCACGCCATGCAGGTGGGCTCCACGGGATTTCAGCTTGCCCTGACCGGGCCCCTCTGGTGGTCCCGTGGGCAGGGACGGAGCGGCCCGGCTGAGGCTGGTCGTGGTCACGGACGACGATCCCGGGGCGCTGCTCTGCCGTGGCTGTGGTGCCCATTGATGCCGACGGTGAAGACGGCGGCGGTGTTCTCGGTGTTCTGCACGCCGGTGTGCCGTTCGCGGCACGGGCGGCGGATCCGACGGGCAGGCGCGAGGGCCCCGACGGTACAAGGTGGCACGGCTGCCACCTGCTGATGAGACTCCTTCAAAACGGCTGTGGCGGATCATCCGCCGTCTCGTCGAGGAGTTCGCGGCACGGCACGAACCCGTCGACCACCACCCGCCGGGCGGTGGTCGACGGCATCACCGACCGGGAACGCGAGGTCCTGACCCTCGTCGGCCGCAGGCTGTCCAACACCGAGATGCGACGGGCCACCCCACCTCAGCCGGAGGCGAGTACGGAGTCGTCGAGCGTGCCCGTGCCCGGCAGGTGGTGGCGGGCGGCGATCAGGGCGGCGTGCACGTCCGTCGTGCCGGTGGCCACGCACAGGGCCCGCTCGACAGCCTCGATCTCCTTGCGCACGGGCGAGGCGCCTTCCCCGGCATCGAGTACGGACAGCGCCCAGTAGCGGTCGACGAGGCCGGGGAGCACAGCCGGGTGAGCCATCAGCATGGGTGGGTTCCTTTCGCCGGCGGATCGATCAAGTGGCCGTCGCCTACCCTGCCGATCACCGTCCAACCCCGATCACCGTCACCGTCACCGTCACCGGGATGTCAGGCGCGGGGCGGGCGCGTTGCGGTGTCCAGGTAGAAGGAGTCGATGCTCTGGACGGCCTGCTCGAACTCCTCCAGGTTGACCGGCTTCGTCACGTACGCGTTGGCGTGGCTGGTGTACGCGCCGGCGACGTCGTCGGGCGCGGAGGACGTGGTGAGGACGACGACGGGGATGGTCCGCAACTCGGCGTCGTTCTTCAGGATGCGCAGCAGGTCGCGGCCGTTCATGCGGGGCATGTTCAGGTCGAGCACGATGAGGTCGGGGCGCGGGCTGTCGGGGTTGCGCAGGTGCTCCAGGGCGGCGACGCCGTCGGTGGCCTGGACGAGGTTGCGGGCCCCGCGCTCGGAGAGTGCCTCCTCGATGAGCATGGCGTCGGCAATGTCGTCTTCCACGAGCAGGACATCGAACGGGCGGGCGGGGGCGTTCATCGTCAGTTGCTCCGTGGGTACTTCGTCGGTGTGGTTGAAGAGCCCCGGCCAGCGGCGGCGGGCGCCCTGGCGGGTCATGCCGCATGCGCGGCCGATCTGGGGGTATCCGGCTCCGGCGCGCGCGGCATCCGCGGCCGCCGCGCGTTGCAGCCGTTCTGCGGCCTCTTGGAGGTGGTCCAGTAGGTGCAGGCGTGCCAGGGCCTGCGCGCGGTCGTCCGCTGCCGGGTTGAAGAGGTCCCTCTGGAGGTAGAGGGCCAGGCGCCGGGCGAGATCGGCGACAGCGGCGTCGGCGACAGCAGCTGTCTCCTTCGGGGTGGTCCGCAGGTGGAAGTTCTTCCCTGGCATACCCCGCACCTTAGGCCCCCGACCCGATGAGCGACAACAATTGTTGTCCGATGCCCTCTACAGTGTGCGCTGGCCTCTGTTCAAGGTGGCCGTCTCGGAAGGGGATTCAGAGGATGACCGGCATGACGAGGCCGCCGCGTGCGCCGAGGTTCTCCGCGTGGACGACGCGGCGGTGGCTCCGCGTCGGGGTCGCCGCGTCGCTGGTGGTGCTGGCCGTGCTCGGTGTCACCGGGGCGTGGGTGCTGGGGCGTACGGCGACGATCAGCGACGAGCTCGTGGACGTGCGGTCCCCCGCACTGTCCACCTCGTTCCGCCTGGAATCGGCCCTCCTCAACCAGGAGACCGGTATCCGCGGCTACGGCCTCACCGGAACCCAGGAGTTCCTGGAGCCCTACCAGCGGGGGCTCACGGACGAGAGGACGTACACCGCGCAGCTCGCGCAGCTCCTGGAGGGCGACACCCGTGCGCTCGGCGACCTGAAGGCCGTTCAGGGCGCGCTCTCCACGTGGCAGGAGAGGATCGCCCGCCCCGTGGCCGCCTCACCACCCGGGGCGCCCGCGTCCCTGGCCACCGAACGCGCCGCCGAGGCCAAGGCGGAGTTCGACGCCGTGCGTCAGGCCATGCGCGACCAGCAGGAACGGTTGCGCGCGGAGCGGGCCCGGACACGAGCCGACCTCGCCGCCACGATGAAGCTGCGGACGTGGGTGTTTGCGGCGATCTCAGCCGTGATCGCCCTCCTGGCCGGCCTGGTGTTCGAAGGACTGCGCCGCGGCATCAACCGGCCGCTGGAGCAGCTGGCGACGGACGCCCGCACCGTCGCCGGCGGTGACTTCGACCACCCCATCTCCTCGGCCGGTCCTGCCGATCTGCGGCGTCTGAGCAGCGAGATCGACTTCATGCGCCGTCGGCTGGTACGCGAGCTGGCCTTCAGCGAGGAGGCCCGGCGGCGCCTGGACGCACAGACCGCCGACCTGCAGCGGTCCAACGCCGAGCTGGAGCAGTTCGCGTACGTGGCCTCCCATGACCTGCAGGAGCCGCTGCGCAAGGTCTCCAGCTTCACGCAGCTCCTCCAGCGGCGCTACGGAGGGCAACTCGACGCCAAGGCGGACCAGTACATCGGCATCGCGGTCGACGGTGCCAACCGCATGCAGACCCTCATCAACGACCTTCTCGACTTCTCCCGGGTGGGCCGTGTCCACCACGCTCCCGAGAAGATCGACCTGGACGCGGTCATGGAACGGGCCTTGTCCGCGCTGAGCGTCGGCATCGAGGAGTCGGGCGCGTCGATCACGCACGATCCGCTCCCGGCCCTGGTCGCCGATCCCACCCAGATGGGCATGCTCTGGCAGAACCTGATCGGCAACGCGGTCAAGTTCCGCCGTCCGGACCTGGCACCGGAGATCCGTGTCACGGCGGCCCGGGAAGGGGAGTCGTGGCGGTTCACGGTGACCGACAACGGCATCGGCATCGCTCCCGAGTACGCCGACAAGGTATTCGTGATCTTCCAGCGGCTCCATACCAAGGACGTCTATCCCGGAAGCGGAATCGGCCTGGCGATGTGCAAGAAGATCGTCGAGTTCCACGGCGGCACCATCGCCGTCGACCCGGAGTACCGGGACGGGACGCGCATCAGCTTCACCCTCGCGGCCGAACCCGCCCCGGCCCTGTCCCCGTCCACCCTCGCGGAAGCGACCCGGGCCACCGCGGAGCCGGCGCCATGACCGCAACCCTCCCCCACGTCAGCGACCTTGCCGCGAACGAACCGGTCTACCGCGTCCTCCTCATCGAGGACGACGCCGCCGACGCCCTGCTCGTCGAGGAGCTCCTCCACGACACCGAGCTGCGCTTCGAGCTCACCACGAGCACCTCGCTGGCCGAAGCCCGCTCAGCACTCGCATCCCACGCCGTCGACTGCATCCTCCTCGACCTGCACCTGCCCGACGTGTCGGGCACCGATGCGGTCACCACCGTCCGCGCCATGGCCCCGCACACCGCGGTGATCGTCCTGACCGGCCTGTCCGAGAAGCAGGCGGGCTCCGAGGCGATGGCCGCCGGCGCCCAGGACTACCTCGTCAAGGGCAAGGTCGAGGCCGACCTGCTGCGCCGCACGGTCCGCTACGCCGTCTACCGGAGCCACACCGAGCGCGCGGCGGCCGAAGCCCAGTCGGCCCGCCAGCGTGCGGAGGAGAACGCCCGTCTGGAACGCGGACTGCTACCGCAGCCCCTCCTCGACACCTCCACCGTCACGGTGACCACCCGCTACCTGCCCGGCGCCGAACAAGCCCTGCTCGGAGGCGACTTCCTCGACGTCGTCGAGGGTGACGACGGGCTGCTGCACGCCGTCGTCGGTGACGTCAGCGGACACGGTCCCGACGCCGCCGCCCTCGGCGTCTGCCTGCGCATCGCCTGGCGCTCGCTCGTCCTGGCCGGACACCACGGCACGGAACTGCTGCACCTCATGGAACGCCTGCTGGTGGCCGAGCGCGGCACCCAGCCCCTGTTCGCGACCTGCACGCTCCTCACGCTCGACCAGAAGACGTCCACGGCCACCCTCTACCTGGCGGGCCACCACGAACCCCTGCTCACCACCGCGGAGGAGACTCTGGAGGTGCCGGCCGAGCACGGCATCGCGCTCGGGATAGTCCCCGGCCACCGCGACTGGCCCGCCACGGTCATCCCGCTCCCGGACGCCGGAGCGCTCACGATCTACACCGACGGCCTCACCGAGGGGCACAACGGTGACGCCGGCGGCCGGCTCGGCATCGAGGGGCTCCTGCCCCTGATCCACACCACACCGTCCGCGGACCCCGCAGCGCACCTGGACAGCCTCATCCGCCAGACCAGAGCGCTCAACGCCGGAAGACACACCGACGACCTGGCCGTACTCCGCCTGGGCTGGGGCTTCCGCTAGGGGTGGGATCCTGGGTTCAACGGGAAGCCCCGCCCCGGACTGCTCCCGCGCCGACTGCCCGTATGACGGAAGTCTTACGGGCACGCGTGGGAGCCCCTCGGGGATTCCGCGCTGCGTAACGTCCCGGGCATGCGCGTACTCGTCACCGGAGGAGCCGGTTTCATCGGCTCCCACATCGTCACCGCCCTCAGTGACCGCCGGCACGACCACGTGGTCCTCGACGCCCTGCTGCCCGCCGCCCACCCCGGCACGCCACCCCTGCCCGACGCGGAGTTCGTACGGGCCGACGTACGGGACGCCGACGCCGTACGGGCCGCGCTGCGCGGGTTCCACGCCGTGTCATCAAGCGGCCGTGGTCAGACTCGGCAAGGACTTCGCGGACGCCCCCGAGTACGTCGGCCGCAACGACCTCGGGACGGCCGTACTGCTGGCGCAGATGGCGGCCGCCGGGGTTCGGGAAGTCGTCCTCGCCGGGTCGATGGTGGTCTACGGGGAGGGCCGCTACGCGTGCCCGCGTCACGGGGTGGTGCGCCCCGGCCCCAGGCCGGCGGCGGACCTGGCGGCCGGCCGGTTCGAGCCGCGCTGTCCCGAGTGCGGGGCCGAGCTCGCGCCGTGTCTGGTCGGTGAGGACGCGCCGACCGATCCGCGCAACGTGTACGCCACCACCAAGCTCACGCAGGAGCACCTGGCGGCGGGCTGGGCGCGGTGCAGGGAAGGCCGGGCGGTCTCGCTGCGCTACCACAACGTGTACGGGCCGAGGATGCCGCGCGACACCTCGTACGCGGGTGTCGCCTCCTTCTTCCGCTCCTCACTCGCCCGGGGCGAGGCACCGCGCGTCTTCGAAGACGGCGCGCAGCGCCGCGACTTCGTGCACGTCGCGGACGTGGCCTCGGCCAACGCCGTGGCACTGGAGGCGGTCGGCAGCGCGTCGGCCGGCACGCTGACCGCGTACAACACCGGCAGCGGGGAACCGCCCACCGTCGGGGAGATGGCCACCGCGCCCGGCGGGTCGGCACCGGTGGTGACAGGGGAGTTCCGCCTCGGCGACGTACGGCACATCACCGCCGACTCCACCCGGCTGCGCGAGGCTACCCGCTCCAGATGGTCGTACGGGCGGCCGACGCGGGCTGGCGGGTGGCCGAGAGGGACATCCCGTACCTGCCCCGCTCGGGAAAGTCCAAGGTCACCGGGACCTGGCGGTACGCCGTCCGCGACATGCGCCGGGTCCTGACCGAGCCACCCGGCACCCGACCCGCACCGGCCGAGGGGATCGCCCCATGAACACCCTCCTCGTCATTGCCAAGGCACCCGTCGCGGGCCGCGTGAAAACCCGTCTGACCACGGTGTTCACCCCGCAGCAGGCAGCCGACCTGGCCTTGGCCTCGCTCCGGGACACCCTCGCGGCGGTCCTGGCCACGCCGGCCGGGCGCCGTGTGCTGGTCCTCGACAGCCGTCCGGGGCCTTGGATCCGGACGGCATCGAGGTCGTCCCGCAGGGTACGGGCGGCCTGGACGTCGGGCTGGCCGCCGCCTTCGCCCTGGCCGCAGGACCGGCCCGGCTGATCGGCATGGACACCCCGCAGGTCACCCCCGGCCTGCTCGCGCTCGGGCTCGACTTCTCCGAGGCGGACGCCTGGTTCGGGCCCGCCGACGACGGAGGGTTCTGGGCGCTGGGCCTGTCCGACCCCGACCCGGCCGCGCTGCACCGGCTGCGGCTCCCTGTGGACGGAGGCCGGTGTGATCGAGGCCTGAACACGGCTGCGCCCCACCCCTCGAAGCGGCCGGGGAGGTGGGGCGCAGCAGCCTGCGGAGGGTCAGGACACGTCGGCCCGGAACGACTTCCCGATCAGCCCGTCGGTGTACGTCACCGACTTCGGCGTGAACGACCCCTTCCCGGTGATCACGCCGGTGACGTTCTCGCCCGGGGCGAGCTCGACCGTGGCGATCTGGTTCTCGTCGGCCCCCAGTTCGGCCACGTGCTTGGTGCCATTCGAGTCGGTGATCGCGAAGTACAGCGGGTTGACGTTGATCGGCTTCGACGAGTTGTTCGTGACCGTCACCGACACGCTCGTGTAGTCGCTGCCCTGCGCGATGATGCTCTTCTCGAACTCCGTCTTCTTCGCCGCCACCACGACGCCGGTCTTCTTCTCCGGCTCAGCCGACGACGGCTTGGTCTCCGGGGCCTTCGACGGCGCAGACGACGCGGCAGCCGGCGGCGCGGCAGGCTCCTTCGACGTCTTGTCCTTGCTGCTGTCGCCGAGGAGCGCGCCGAGGATGGCGAGGAGCACGAAGAGGCCGACGATGCCGAGGCAGCCGAAGCCGATGATCTTCCCCGTGTTGGACTTCTTCGGCTGCGGCGGGGGCGGGTAGCCGTATCCGGGCTGCGGCTGGCCAGGCGGCGGGAACTGCTGCGACATGGAACCCCCAGGGGACTGGTGCGAATGCGGTCACCGTATTGCTGGAGGGGCCACATGGTGCGGCAGTAGCCGAACCGTGACAATCGAAGATTCAACCACCTGGATACACCCCGCCCGGCCGCGCCTACGATCACGGTCATGAACGAGATTCCGACGCGCACCGGCACGCTCCCCGCCCGGCACAGACGCGACCGTTGGATCCTCGGCGGCATCACCGTCGGCGTCATCATTGCCGTCGGCTCGTTCATGGCCGGACGCGCATCCGTCGACTCGCCGGACTGCGCAGGAGCGAAGAGGGTGGCGGCAGAGAGCAGACGGGCCATCCTGGAAGCGGCACAGAAGGACACCCCTGCGGACAAGTCCCGGGGCAGAGAGCCCCTCCAGCACTACGGCTACGTAGTGCTGGAGAATCCCAACTGCTCCTCCTCCAGCGAGCGCGACGATCCGCAGGCTGGCCTCGACGCGCTCAACAGCGGCAAGTAGGCCCGATTCCTGGTCGCTACACGCTCACCCTTTCGACGGGAGGGTGATGTTGCCGGTGTAGGTCTTGATGGAAGTCACGCACGTCCAACGCACGCTTGGCGATCCGGTTGCTCAGCCGCCCTCGACAGCCGCACCTCGGGCCCACTGCTCCGCCACACGATCGGCAACCAGCTCCCCGACCCTTCAAGCCTGCCGGGTCATCCATGCGCCGAGCTTCAACACCTTTGGCGCAGCTCGCCGCGCGTTCCCGGCTGACCTCCCGCAGCGTGGTCTAGGGGCTGCAGTCCCGCCTCACAGGTGCAGCTCCTGCAAGGACGGACCCAAATGGAACAATCCACCATGAAGACCATTGCAATTTCGACAGCTGGAACTGTCGTTGGTGGACTCATACTTGCGGCCATTTTGGGGCTTTTTGAGGGTGGCGGCGAACCGAAGCAAGAACCGACCAATACCTCCTCGACGGCACTGCCAAACCCGCCGACCACACTCCTCTCGCAGCCTCCATCTCCATCTCCATCTCCATCTCCATCTCCACCCCCGCCTCCGCCTCCGCCTCCACCCACAACGGAGGGCACTCCCTCCACTCCGGCCGTACACGCATGGTGGGAGGTTAGAGGTTGCCGCATGAATCGAGATTATGGGCACCCTCAACTGACCGGGACCGTTTACGTCAAAAACAAAGATCCCCTCAACGAGCACACATATAAACTGCTAGTCACCTTCGGTGATGACGAAAACCGGATTGCCACCAACCTCATCTACGTTGACTTCGTAAAACCCCTGGAGACGGGAGAGAACCAAATCATCGAAGATAATCCATCAGCAGGAGCAAAAAGCGTGCCAAACGGCCCCATCTCATGCAGGGTCGCAGAAATTAGCGACTACGACACCGGTGGAGCCGTGAAGCCTTAGCAGCCGACAGGACATCCACCCCAAACAGGCAACGCACCTTCCATCGCGAGCTGCCGTCAGTACCGAGCCGCGCATGGGTGTCACGGGCATGAGCAACGAACTCGCTACCGCCTCAGAGGCTGACTCAGTCCAGCACGCCGAGCGCCGTGTCCGGCCGGCAGCGCGTGCACGCCTCGACTCTCTCGACGAGCGCCCGGCGGACGGCGTCCGGTCCGCAGGCAGGCAGCGGGATCGAGTTCGTCGACGCGCCGTACAGAGCGCCCCGGCACGTCGTCGACGGCGCGGCGAACACTCTCGGATTCCACGGGCAACGCCTCTCGCCCGGCAGACCGTGAGGCTCACGGGCCGACCGGACCGCGTTGGAGAGCCTGCTCTCCGCGCTCGCCAGCCTCGGCCTGATCTTGAACAACGCCACCACCGACCAGCACGGACGCCTGCCGAGCGATCAGAATCTGATCGCCTGGACTGGCGATCCGAACGACGCCGGGCACGTCACAGCGCAGTCGTCCGCAGGCGGCGCGGGCCGGATCACGCTGGTGCAAATCCCCATCCGCGAGCAGATTCGGCTACCTCGGCGGCTGCGTGCAGGAGGAGGGCTACGTCCTCGGCGCGAGGTTCGGCCATCAGGCGGCGCTGAGCAGTCTCGCGTACGGCGCCGCGGCGGCCCTGGTCCTCGTGATGAGCTGGGTCCGGCGGGGGCCTGGGCCCCTCGCCGGTGAGGCTCGGGTGAGGGCAGGCGCCGGCAGCCGGGGACGGCGGCTTCGGAGTTCAGAGAACGCGAACTCGGCGCCCGCGGGGGCGCGGCTTCAGGCGCGGAGCCTGGCCGCCACCAGGGCGTCCTTGACCTCCTGCACCACACGGGCCGCGTCCTCGGCGTTGTTCACCACGTCGGTGTGGTTCATGTCGATGATGAGGACCTCGCTGGCCGAGTAGTGCTTGTGCACCCAGTCGTCGTAGCCGGACCACAGCGTCCGGTAGTACTCGACGAGGCTCTCGTCCTGCTCGAAATCACGGCCCCGCAGCCCGATGCGGTGCAGCACCGTCTCGAAGTCCGCCTTGAGGTAGACCATGAGATCGGGTGCCTTGCGGTAGGGCAGGCCGTCGATCTCGCGCATCATCTCGCTCAGCAGCCCGTCGTACACCTGCATCTCGAGGGAGCTGATCCGGCCCAGGTCGTGGTTGACCTTGGCGAAGTACCAGTCCTCGTAGATCGACCGGTCCAGGACGTTGTCGCCCTGCTTGTACGCCTCCTTGATCGAGGCGAACCGGGTCTGCAGGAAGTAGAGCTGGAGCAGGAAGGGGTAGCGCTTCGCCTGGATCTCCTCGGGGCTCGCCGTGTAGAACAGCGGAAGGATCGGGTTGTCTGCCACGCTCTCGTAGAAGACTTCGCTGCCCAGCTCCTTGGCGAGCAGTTCGGCGACGCTCGTCTTGCCGATCCCGATCATGCCTCCGACGCAGATCACTGACATACCTCACTTCTCCCTGGGTTTCTTCTGATCGCGGGCGGGTGGACTGGACACCCCACACCACTGAGACGCGTGCCAGCGGTCATTGGATTCCCAAAGATCTTCATGCAGTTGCCACGCACGGCGACGAGTCACCGCCCCGCAACCGCCTTGAAGTTTAGACGACGCATCGCCCCACCCCGGGCCGAGCGCCGGTACCCGCCTCGCCCGCTCCACGGCGCCGTCGTCCCCGGCCGGCGGCGGTGATCGGCCTGCTCACGATTCAGGACGCGCTGATGCCGTCGCAGGCGATCGGCAGGTGGCGGGGGCCGCGCAGGACCGCGTTCTGCCGGTACGGCGGCGGGTCCTCCAGCAGTCGCGGGTTCTCCAGCCGGCGGGCCAGTTCGCTCAGTGCCAGCTGGGCCTCCAGGCGTGCCAGCGGGGCGCCGAAGCAGCTGTGGATGCCGCTGCCGAGGCCGAGGTGCTGGATGTCCTTGCGGTCGGGGTCGAAGCGGTCCGGGTTCTCGAAGCGCTTCGGGTCACGGTTGCCGGCCGCCAGGATCAGAGAAACCGTGGCGCCCTTGGGGATCTTCACCCCGGCCACCTCGATGTCGTCGAGGGTGCTGCGCCGGGGCAGCAGCTGCACGGGCGGTTCGTACCGCAGGAGTTCCTCGACGATCGGCACGGACAGCTGCGGGTCCTCGCGGAGCCGTTGGAGGACGTCCGGGTGGCGCAGCAGGGTCAGCATGCCGTTCGTGATCAGGTTGACCGTGGTCTCGTGGCCCGCGATCAGCAGCAGCGCCGCGGTGCTGATGGCCTCCAGCGTGCTCATGGACCCGTCCGGTTCCTCGGTGGCGGCCGCCAGCTGGGACAGCATGTCCTCGCCCGGGTTCTTGCGGCGCTCCTCGATCAGCCCGGCCAGGTACATGCCGAGCTCTATCTGCGCGTCGGTCGCGCCCTTGGGCTTGTCGGCGGGGTCGGCGTCCGGATCGGGGTCCAGGCCGGCGGCGATGGCGTCGGCCCAGCCGTGGAAGCGGGGCTCGTCCTCGTGCGGCACGCCCAGCAGCCGGCAGATCACCGTCACCGGGAAGGGGTAGGAGAACTGGTCGACGAGGTCGATCCGGTCCAGCGAGTCCGCACCGGCGATGCCGTCGATGAGGCCGGTGACGATGCCGTCGAGCTCGCCGCGCATGTCGTGGATCTTGTGCGGGGAGTGCGGCGGCCCGAAGGGCCGGTTCGTGATGCGGCGCAGCCGGTCGTGGTCCGGCGGATCGAGCTTGAGGAAGACCGGCGGCAGGGCCGAGTCGTCGCCTTCGTCCTGTGCCAGCGGGTCGCTCGTCGGATCCGCCAGATTGCGCGGATCGGAGCTGATGCGCGGGTCGTGCAGCAGGCTCTGGATCTCGTAGTAGGTGCTGACGACGTACGGCCCGTCCTCGTCGTGGAACACGGGCGTCCTGCGCAGCTCCTCGTACAACGGGTACGGATCGGCGCGGCTGGAGTAGTCGATGATCTGCCGGAGCATGGCTCGACTCATGGCGTGTCCTCGTGCGGCTCGCGGGATCGGGGCATGGGAGGCCACCCGGACCAGCGCCTCCGCGCCCGGCTTTCCCCAGCATGCACGCGGGCCCCGGGGATCGCCTGCCGGGCGACGAAGCCGCAGGTCACGCCCCCGTCGGCCCCTGCCGCACTCTTTCCGCGCACCCGGTGCCGCGGGCCGGGTGCGTGGCATCCTGTGGGCATGACGTCCGAGGTCACGGCCGCGGCGTGGGCGGCGCGACAGGTCGCCCGGGTCCGCGACGACCCCGCCGGGCGGACGGCCTTGATGGAGCGCTGCTATTCCGGCCCGTTCGGCAAGGCGCCCCAGCACCTGCCGTTCCGCCGGGCCGCGCTGTCGTTCATGGGCTGGCAGGTGCGGCGGGGCGTGCTGCGGCCGACGTCGGGCGACCGACCCGGCAGTCCGTGGTGGCGTGCGGTGAACGAACGCATCCTCCGGGACGGCTGCGAGGCGGTGGCCCTCAGCGGCGGACTTCCCGGACCGGCCTCCTCGGGTACGGCCGATCTCTGGCTGTCCTTCGCCGAGCACCCCACCGCCCGGGCCTGGTACCGGGCGCACAACGGGAGCGTGGTCGCCGCCTACCTCGAGAACCGCGCCCTCGCCGAGGCGGAGAACGAGAGCGAGCGGTTCTTCATGAACGTCGTCCTCTGCCGCGTGCTCTACGCCCACACCCTCGTCGCGGCGCCCCGGATCTCACTCGGCCCGCTGCGTCCGCTCGCCCCGTTCCTGGGTGATCCGAGGCTGGGCATGACCGGGATCTTCCTGCAGCTGTCGCGCGTGCTCCCCGACGAGTACCCGCTCCGCGGCACGGTCCAGTCCCACCTCGACCGGGAGATCGGGTTCGGCCGCCTCCTCGATTACGGGGTGATCGTTCCGCGGCTGCAACAGCTCTACGAGTGGTCGGCGCACGAGCTCTCGGCGCCGGGCCTGCTGGGCTGCGTCCGCGAGGGAGCCCCGATCTACGCCTGGCCGTTCGACGACCGGCGTGTCTGGCAGCCTCCCCGCTCGGTCGTCATCCGGATGGTCCATCGGACGCTCCCGCCCGCGCGACTCGCCCCGCCCGTTCCGTAGCCACAGCGGCACGCCGCGCGGAACCCGCCTCGGCCACACCGTCGGGCCGGGCGCAGGCGGCCGGGCGCAGGCGGCCGGCCGCCGCTCAGAGCAGCGCCTCCAACCTGATGGGCAGGTCCGTCAGGCGCTTGCCGGTTGCGTTGAACACCGCGTTCCCGATGGCCGCCGGGACTCCCACTGCGGTGATCTCCCCCAGCCCCTTGACCCCGATGGGATCCGCCAGGGGGTCCTCGGTGTCGATGAACGCGGCGTCCAGTTCGGGCACGGCGGCGTTGACCGGGACCAGGTAGTCGGCCAGGCCCGCGTTGACGATCCGGCCGTCGCAGGCGGTGGCCTCCACGCCGGGCAGGCCGGTGCGGCGCAGGATTTCGCGGCAGCTGTCGGCTGCGCCGCTCTCCCCGGAGCGGAGCCGGCCCTCGCGGACCGCCACCTTGGCGGGATCGGCCCGGTACAGGGGCGAGGCGGGGTCCGCCACCGCCATGCCGATGAACTTGTTCCGCAGGGCCGTGCACGAGGTGTGGGCGGCGGACCCCACGCTCGCCATGGTGGTGGCACCGGCGTGCGGCGGAGCGGCCGGGTAGGCCGAGTCCCCCAGCCGGAAGGTGACCTGCCGCGCGGGCAGGCCGAGCGCGTCCGCGGCGACCTGCATGACGGAGGTCGTCGTGCCCGGCAGCGAGGCCCTGTCGTCTTCCCGAACGGGGCTGGTGGACCTGCTGCCGGGCTCAGTCGCCGGCAGGGGCGGGCGAGATCTGCTGCATGAGGCCGATGATGTCCGGAGCGACCCACTCCTCGGCGATCTTGTCGCCTTCCATGCGGTAGACCTCGACGCTCCGGAAGCTCACCTGCCGGCCCGTCGCCTCGAACTGCTGGAACGCGCCCAAGTGGGTTCCCCGGAACCGGAGCAGCGCCGTGACCTTGTCGTCGACGCCGAAGACGTCCTGGACCTCGATCTTCAGGTCGGGGAAGGCTCCCAGCATGGCTTGGGCGCCCAGCCGCCAGACCTCGCGGCCGCGCAGGGGTTCGGGGCTGCCGGGGAGGTTGGCGATGAAGTCCTCGGTCAGCATCGCCTGGGCCGCGTCGAGTCCGCCGCCCTCCAAGGCTTGGAAGGCCGTGCGCAGCAGGGCCATGTTCTTCTCGGCGGTGGTGGTCATCTCGCTGTCCTCTCAGGGGGACCGCCCGTGAGCTCTGTGATCGCTTCGGGCCGGGTGCCACTCAGTACAAACGGTGACGCTGCGGCAAGGTCAAGCCGATCACCACGGCCGCGCCGTGCATCGACCCTTGCCACAGGGCAGCATGGAGGAATGCCAGATCTGCGGTGGGATGACGTCAGGAACTTCTTCGACCCTGACCTGATGGGTGCTCTGCCGGACGTCTCCGTCGCCGACACCACGGTCGAGGCCTGGCAAGCGGTGTTCGAGCTGATCCGGTCGAGCGGATGGACGTGGGAGTACTCCGAGGGCGGCATTGCCGGGCCGCTGCCGTCGGCGGTGGACGTGTTCGCGCGACCGGCCGACGCCGAGACGGTCGAACTGCGGGTCTGGCCGGTCCCGGAGGTGTTGGCGATCTTCCGGCCCGGCTCGGCCGACGAGATCGACTTCGATGTCGACCTTCGGGAGTTGCAGGGCCAGGGAGGCGTGGATGTCCTGTGCGGCTTCCTGGTTGCGATCGGGCGCCGGCTGGGCAAGCCCGTGCTGATGACCGCGGAGGGCGACTGGGGGAACCCGGTGCTCGGGTTCGATCCGGCGGCGGACCGCGTGGTGCTGATGGCAGATCCCCTCGGGGTTCAACTGTCGTCAGCCGCAGGCGGGGATTCGTAGAGGGTGCCGTTACGGAGCACACAGTCTGGCCGTCGAGAGCCGTGAGGCTCCTCGACGAGACGCTCGGGGATCGGGGAGGGTCGGGCGGGCGGCCTGCCGTGGCCGCGCCGGCCCGCCCCCGCGTACGTGAGCGGGGACCCCGCGCGCGCCCGCGACCAGTGCCGCCGGCTCTGCGTAATGGTCGGCCGGGATCAGCCGGTGCAGGTGATGGAGAAAGGGACCGGATTGGAGATGGTGCGGGTGGGGCTCTGGAGTTCCACGGCCATTCCGGTGGTCAGGTTGCCGGCCTTCGCGTAGGTGGTCAGCCGCACGGTGTCGTGCCCGGTGGGGTTGGCCTTGTCCCCGATGGACATGGTGCGCCAGTGCGGATCCACCACCGAGCCGTCGCCGGATACCCAGCGGTAGGAGATCAGGGTGGGCTCGGAGGCGGTGAAGGTCGCGGTGAACGCCGGGGCCTGGCTCTCGGGGGTCGGGCACCTGCCGGTGTAGGTGGTGTTCGCGCCCGCCACCGACATCCGTACGCCGCCCGCACCGGGCGTGGGGTCCTCATCGTTGCCGCTGAGGGCGTAGACCGCCCCGGCGGCGATCAGTACGCAGGCGGCCGCGCCGGCCGCGACGAAGGCCACCGTACGGCGCTTGCGGGGCGGGGCGGCGGGCGCTGCGGCTGCCGGGTGCGCGGGGGACGCGTACGCCGGTGACGCGTGCGTCGCCGCCGCCGCGGGCTCCGCGGTTGCGGTGGCGGTGGTGTCCGCCGCCGCCGGGGCCGGTGCCGGCGTGGCGACCGGTGCCGCTGCCGTCGTGGGTTCGGCGGGAGCCGAGGATTGCGCGGGAGCCGGCAGGACGCGGGCGGCGGCCGTGGTGGCGTCCGGTTCGTGGGCGATGCCCCGCAGGGCCTCGGCGGCTTCGGCGGCGGGGGTCCGCTCGGCCGGCTCCTTGCGGAGCAGCCCGGCGATGACCGGGGCGAGCGGGCCGGCCCGCGTCGGCACCGGCGGTTCCTCGTCCACGACGGCCCGCAGGGTGCTCAGCGCGCTGTCCTGCCGGAACGGCGAGATCCCCTCCACGGCCGCGTACAGCATCACGCCGAGGGACCACAGGTCCGACTCGGGGCCCGAAGGGCGGCCCAGCGCCCGCTCCGGCGGCAGGTACTCGGGGGAGCCGACCACCTCGCCGGTCAGGGTCAGCGCGGTACTGCCCTCGACCATCGCGATGCCGAAGTCGCTGAGCACCACGCGCCCGTCCTCCGCGATCAGCACGTTCGCAGGCTTCACATCGCGGTGCTCCACGCCGACGGCGTGCGCGGCGCGCAGCGCGCTCAGCACCTCCGCGCCGATGTGCGCGGCGTGCCGGGGTGTGAGCGGCCCCTCGGCGCGCAGCAGATCGGCCAGCGACTGCCCGCGGATCAGTTCCATGACGATCCAGGGCCTGTCGTCCTCCATGGCCACGTCGTGGACCGTCACCACGTTGCGGTCGGGTATCCGGGCCGCGGCCCACGCCTCCCGCTCCAGCCTGCTGTACATCCGCGCGATGTCGCCGGACCGCAGATGGGCCGGGGCCCGGACCTCCTTGACGGCGACCTCGCGGTGCAGGGTCTCGTCGCGGGCCCGCCACACCGTGCCCATACCGCCCTCGCCGAGCCGGGACAGCAGCCGGTAGCGGCCGGCGATCAGCCGTTCCCCGTCCGGGGCCTCCGGGACGGCCGGGGCGCTCGGGACGGCCGGCGCGGTCGCGGTCGTGGCCGTGTCCGCGGTCGTGACCGTGGCCGTGCCTGCCGTTGTCGCCGTGGTGGCGGCCGTGACTGCCGTGGTGGCCGCGAGCGTGCTCTCCGTCACGGTCTCGGATTCCTCGTTGTGCATGGGGGCGGTTCTCCTCTGATCGCCTACCGACGCCAACATCACGTACGGACCGCGTCATCCGGTTCAACGAAGTGGCCGAAAATTTTCGAAAATGGTTGAACCGAACACCTTCGCGAGGGCGTGTTGCTGTCGTACGAGGAGTCAGCAGGCGTCTTTTCCAAGGAGTGTGGAGTGGCTTCGGTCATCGTTGGAAGCACGGGTCCCTTTACCGGTCAGAGCGTGGTCCTGGACGGCGAGCCCGTCAGCTTCGGGCGCAAGAGCGACAACACCGTCGTGATCGTCAGCCCCAGTTCCTCCCGGCTGCACGCCGAGATCCTCACGGAGGACGCCGGTTACGTCCTCTACGACAGGGACAGCCGGAACGGCACGTTCGTCAACGACCAGCGCATCACGCGGCATGTGCTGCGTCCGAACGACCGCATCCGGATCGGCGATGAAACGTTCCTCTACGAGGCCCAGGACGCCATGGAGACGGTCATGGACCTCTCCCTCCTGGACGTGCCCCGGCCGAGCGCCGCGGACCCCGGCACGCTGCGGGTCACCATCACCGGCGGCGGCCCGGTGGGCCTCGCCTTCGCCCTGGCGCTCGACGAGATGCTGCCCGGGCGGACCGCCATCACCCTCTACGACGGGCGCTGGACCAGGAAGGGCTCCTCGGTCGTCTGGAAGGACGAGACCCAGGGCAACTTCCGCCGCCAGCAGGTGGTGACCGTCCAGAGCCGGCAGTACCTCGCCCTGCCCGAGGAGGTGCTCGGCGCCCTCTTCGACGACGACGGCGCCTACTCCGAGATGTGGCCCGTCGGTCCCGACTCGGTCGACGGCCGCCCGCCCCGCAACATCCGGATCGCCCACATCGAGGACCGGCTGCTGGACCTGGCCAACCGGAAGCCCTCGATCCGCCTGGTTCCCAAGCGTTTCGACGTGGCGGAGGAGCAGAACCGGATCACCCAGGAACACGTCCTGGTGGTCGCCGAGGGCGGTCGCTCCCGCACCCGGGAGTACTACGCCGACCGCTTCGGCGCGGCCGACGCCTCCATCTACTCCCTCGACGGCGAGCACCTCCAGGACATCGTGCTGGGGCTGCGCGTCAAGTCGAAGCTGCCCGACCCGATGAGCGTGCTGCTCACCGTGTCGCAGAACCGGTTCCTGCTCAACTCGCTGCGCGGCGAGGGCTTCCTGAACATGCGGCTCACCCGGGAGGAGACCAAGAGCGTCATCGGCATCGACCCGGTGCGCCACGTCTTCGAGGAGTGCATAGCCGCCCGCCCCTGCCTGATGAGCCGGCAGGAGGAGGACAACGAGTTCCGCTGCCCCACGCACGGCACGCTCTTCCTGCCCGCCCTGCTGCGCGGTTCCCCGCTCTGGAAGGAGATCCGGCAGGGCCTCAGCCTGTTCGGGGTGGCCGAGGAGGACCTGTCCGCGATCACCTCGTTCCGGCTGGACATGGTGCAGCGCCCGCGGTTCACCGCACAGCTCCACCGGCCGACCATGACCACCCCCGGAACCTACGGCTTCCTGCTGGGCGACGCGGCCAACGCCATCCACTTCTGGCCGGGCCGCGGGCTCAACAGCGGTCTGGCATCGGCCACTTCGCTGGCCCGCTCGCTCAGCCGCGCCTGGCAGGGCAAGCCGCTGCGGGACGCCGACTTCATCCGGCACGAGGCGGCGATGTCCATGCTCCAGTACCGGCACAAGAGCCGGGCCTGGAACGCCATGGTGACCACCGACGAACAGGGCGTCACCCGCGCCATCAAGGACATCATCGCGCGCAGCGCTGAGGCCGGCGCAGGTGCGGCCGCCGGTGCCGCTGCCGGTGCCGCCGGTGCCAGTGCCGCCGGTGCCGCCGGATCCGGTGCCGTGGAGGGGAGCGACCTGGACGCACTGCTGGACCGGATGGCCGGAATCCGCGAACGGCTGGCACCCCGCATGCCCGGCCTGCCCGGCGACGCGGAGCTCCGCTCCCACCTCGCCTCGATCGCCCCGGCCACCCTCCGCACGCTGCGCGAGAGCGGCGCCTGGGACACCCTGATCGTCGGCGGCGAGGAGGCCGACATCGACCTCTTCTACCAGTCGGACTCCCCCGTCTTCGTCCCCCGCCCGACCGACCCCCGGACCCCCTCCCCGGTCGGCTGAACGCTCCGGGAGGCCGCGGGCCTCGGCCCCGGCCTCCTCGCCGGTCACGGCACCCGGTCTAGTGCCGGTGTGGTCCGGAGGTGGCGGGGAGCTTCGGGGCGGCCGCCGGCCGGCCCGGGTCGACCACCACGAACTGGCCCATCATGCCCTTGTCCTCGTGGTACAGCAGGTGGCAGTGACAAGGGCGGGGCCCGCGGCGAGCACCTCCGCGTCGGCGCCATCAAGGCGACGCCGCCTCCAGCGCGTCCGTACGCCCGCGGTCGCGCGGGCCGGGCGCGCCGCCGGGGTCGGGGGCGTTGCGCCGCAGCCACAGGCTCAGCACGCCGCAGATGACGGCGAGCAGGAACAGCAGCAGCGGCACCGTACCCACCTCCATCGTGTTGATGACGACACCCAGCAGAGGCGGGAACGCCACCCCGCCGATCATCGAGGCGGCGATCACATAGGCGCCGGCGGCGGCCACGCCGGGCACGGCCCGGTTGAGCCAGGGCAGACAGGTCGGGAAGATCGGCGCGATCATCAGGCCGACGCCGAAGTACGCGTACGGCGCGAGGGCCGGGACCGTTGCCAGGAGGAGGAAGCCGGCCATGCCGACGCAGCAGACGAGGAGGATCGACGGCGCGGACCAGCGCAGGCTGATCGGCGCGGCGACGAACCGGCCGATGGTCATGGCGGCCCAGTAGGCGGAGGTCGCGGTCGCGGCGGTGGCGGCGCCGTATCCGACGGCTTCGAGGTGGGTGGGCTCCCAGCCGCCGACGCCGGTCTCGATGGCGACGTGCAGGACGTAGATCCCGATGAACACCCCGATGATCGGAAGCACCCGGGCGCCGCCTGCCGAGGTGCCGTCCGCGGGTGCGGGGGCGGGTTCCCGGACGGCCACCCCGCCGAGCGTGACGAGGATCAGCAGGCTGATCACCCCGGTGCCGACGAAGATCTCCGGGTAGCTGTCCGCCCCGAGCCAGCCGATCAGGGCGGGGCCGGCGATCGCGCCGATGCCGAAGTGCCCGTTCAGCAGGTTGAGCATGGCGGTGCTGCGGTGGCCGAACCCGACGGCGAAGAGCTGGTTGAGGCCGTAGTCGATGCCGCCGAAGCCCAGGCCGATGACGAACGTGCCGGCGAGAGCGAGGGCCCAGCTCGGGGAGAAGGCGAAGACGACCGCGCCGATGGCCATGAGCAGGTAGGAGCCGCCGAGGAGCACCCGGTTGTTCAGGCGGCCCCGTAGGAGGTGGTAGGTCAGCACTCCGAGAAGGGCGCCGACGAAGTGCGCGCTGAGGCTCAGCCCGGCCACGGCCGGACTGATGCCGTACTCGTCCCGCAGGGCCGGGATCGCCGGACCGTAGAGCGCCTGGAGGGCGCCGATCACCACGAACGCCAGGCACGAGGCGACGATCGCGACGGTGGTGAGGAGGGGCTTCCCTCCTCCTGACAGATCGGCCTCACTGGCGACGGTCACGGCTCTCCTCATCGGTCGCTGTCGAATGAACACGATCAACGTTCACGGTGGCGCAAAGCTCACACCTCTTCGTTCACATTACACATTCGGAATGTTCGTTTCCACAGAATCGATGTGCGAAACGCTCTGCCAGGGGTCCCGCAGCCCCCATCTGTGCTAAAAGCAGACACATGAATGTGATGGAGAGGCACAAGTTCGTGGTGGGACTGCTGATGCAGCAGAACCGCGCGACGGTGGCCGAGCTGGCCCAGGCCACCGGGGCGTCCGAGATGACCATCCGCCGTGACCTGGAGGTACTGGAGTCCCGGGGAGCACTGCGCCGGGTGCGCGGCGGCGCCGTCAGCAGCCTGCCGGGCGGCGTCGAGCCCCCCTACGCGATCCGAGCCATGTCCGGGTCGCAGGCCAAGGAACGGCTCGCGCGGGCCGTGGTCGAACTGCTCACCGACGGCGAGACGGTCGCACTGGACACGGGTACGACAGCCGTCGCCGTCGCAAAGGCCATGGTGGACCGCCAGTTCACCGTCGCGCCCCTCTCACTGCACGCGGCCTTCGCCCTGTCCGCGCACCCCGGCATCCAACTGGTGCTGCCCGGCGGGCAGGTGCGCCCCGAGGAGCTGTCCTTCCACGGCGACACGCCCGTGCAGACCTTCAGGGACCTGTGCTTCGACACGTTCGTCCTGGGCTGCTGCGGGGTCGACCCCGTCCAGGGCGCCACCGCCTACAACCTCGACGACGTGCAGGTGAAGCGGGCAGCGGTCGCCTCGGCGCAGCGCGTGATCCTCGTCGCGACCGCCGACAAGATCGGCCGCACGGCGCTCGGCCGCATCTGTTCCATGGAGGAGATCGCCCTCGTCGTCACGGACGCCCCCGCGGACTCCCCCGCGGTCGAAGCGCTGCGCGACCAGGGCGTCGATGTGGTCCATCCGGCGGACGACTGAGCACGCCGACCGACCCGGCAGCCCTCGAGGGCGGTTCTGCCTCATCCCCACCAGCAGGCGCCGCACATGTTTTCGGAAATGTGTGAGGGTGATAACCATCGCAACATTGCGCGCACGTCAGCCGGGGGGCGTTATGAAGTACGACCTGTCGGGTCGCCTGGTGATAGGGATCGCCTCCAGTGCCCTGTTCGACCTCACCGACTGCGACGCGGTGTTTCGCGAGCGGGGAGAGGATGCGTACCGCTCCCATCAAGAGGCGCACGTGGACGATGTCTTGGCCAAGGGGGTGGCCTTCCCGTTCGTCCGCCGCCTGCTGTCGTTGAACGATCTCGCGGATCCGTCCGATCCGTTGGTCGAGGTCATCATCCTGTCGCGGAACGATCCGGACACCGGGCTACGGGTCATGCGTTCGATCAAGGCGCACGGCCTGCCCATCAGCCGAGCCGTCTTTCGGCAGGGTCGTTCGCCACACCGGTTCATGCCGGCGCTGAACATGTCGTTGTTCCTCTCGGCCAACGGGACTGACGTCCGTGAGGCGGTGGCAGGCGGATTGCCGGCGGGACACGTGCTCGAGACGGCACGGGTCGATGACGAGAGCGACCCTGAACTGCGCATCGCCTTCGACTTCGACGGGGTACTGGCGGGTGACTCCTCCGAGCGGATCTTCCAGGGCGCCGGCCTCGACGAGTTCCGTGCGCACGAGGTCAGCAATGCGACCACGCCTCACGATCCAGGACCGCTGAGCGCGTTCCTCGCCGGCATCAACCGCATCCAGCGCCGCGAGGAGGACGAGCGCCGCAGGAATCCCGGATATCAGCCCCGCCTCCGGGTGTCCCTGGTCACGGCTCGGGACGCGCCCGCTCATGAGCGGGCCGTCCTGAGCCTCAAGCAGTGGGGGCTGCGGGTCGATGACGCCTTCTTCCTCGGCGGCATCGACAAGGCCGCCGTCATGAGCGTCCTGGATCCGCACATGTTCTTCGACGACCAGGTCTCCCACCTGAACGGCACCGCGGCTGCCACCCCCAGCGTTCACATACCGTTCGGAGTCGTCAACGCGCCCTCATGAGGCACGCCTTACGCGAACCCACCCCACACCGCGGCTCCGCTCCCCGCGGCACCGGCAGTGGCGTCGATCCGGTACGTGTCGTCCGTCGCGTCGCGTCCGCCGGTGGCGTGGTCGTACTGGCCGGCGAAGACGTGCTCGCCGGGCGGGACGGTCCTGCCGGGCTTGAGGGTCCACCGGTAGACGAGGAAGCCACCCTCCTCCCGCGTGGAGAGGTCGAAGTCCGCGGCGGGGCGGGTCCGCCAGCCACCGGTGTCCTTCACCCCCTCGGTGAGGGCGATGCGCAGCTCCACGACGAGCGCGGAGAGCGGCTCCCTCGCCTTGAGGGTGACGTTGCTCTGAGCCCAGTAGGCGTTGCTGTGGGGGTCGACGGAGCCGTCGGCCCACAGGGGGCCGTCCTCGGCCCGGCCGCCCTCCGTCGGCGGCGCCGTGCGGCCGGCCGCGGACGGGGCGGTGGCCGTCGGGTTCCGTGGCGGGTCCGGGGCGTGCACGACGGTGACCACGGTGAGGGCGCTCGCCGTCAGGGTCCCTGCGGTGGCCAGGGTCGCGAAGACGATCCTCGGCCAGGAGAGGGTACGGATACGGGTACCGGTACGGGTGCGCCCGCGGTCCCGCGATCGGCCGGCGGTGCCGGGACGGGCCGTGCCGCGCTCGACCCGGGCCAGCATGCGGGCCCGGTCGGGCAGGTGGCCTTCGGCGCTCTCGCGCAGCAGGCCGCGCAGTTCTTCGGTCACCGGCTTCCCCTTCCCACCAGCTCGTCCGCGGCCGGGGTACCGAGCAGCCGCTGCAGTTCCGCCGACCCCTTCGAGGTCTGGCTCTTCACCGTACCCACCGATATCCCGAGCGCCGCCGCGGTGTCCTTCTCCGAGAGGTCGAAGGCGTACCGCAGTACCACGCAGGCGCGTTTGCGGAACGGCAGCATGTCCAGCGCGGCCCGTACGTCCATGACGGCGGCCAGGTCCGGGCCGTCGGTCCGCTCCGGGCGGTGCGACCAGAACAGCAGGACGCGCCGCCGCTCGCGTACCGTGCTCCGGATCCGGCTGCGGGCGAGGTTGGCGACGATTCCGCGGGCGTAGGCGACCGCGGAGTCGGCGCGGCGGGCCCTGTCCCAGCGGTGCCAGAGCGCGACCATCGCGTCCGCGGCGAGGTCGTCGGCAGCGTCCGCCTCTCCGGTCAGCAGGTACGCCAGGCGGGAGAGTTCGGCGTGGTGGCGTTCGAAGAACGCGTGGAAATCCGCGGCCGCCTCGTCTTGGGTCATGGCCTCGGTACGGCCTCTCGGTGCGGCGGGGGCGTTCTCAGGCAGGTGCCGGAGCGTAGCAGTCCGCTCGCATGTCCGTTCGGACGCCTCGGTTCGTCCGGGCCTCGTTCGCACGGTGGCGCCCATCAGCCCGTCGGGTTCCCGCCGTCGTACGTACCCCGTGCGGGCTTCGGCGCGGCCTTGCCGCCGGTTTCGGTGAGGACGCCGGCCCCCGCCTTCGCCGCCAGCTTCGCCGGCAGTCCGGCGGCGGGTTCCAGTCCTGCGGTGAGGGTGGGCCGCCAGTCGACGGCGGCCTTGATCTTCTTCCCGGGGTTGGCGGAGTTGTGGGCGGCGACCAGGTCGACGGGGGCGCCGCCGACGAGGTTGCCGCTGCCCGCGATGGCTCCGGTGCCGTCGCCGCCGAGCAGTTGGGAGACCTTCCTGTCGGAGGAGAGCTTCCAGTAGTTGTTCTGCGCGACGACTTGGGCGCCGGCGCGGGAGTTGACGCTGTAGCTGTGCGCGTAGCCCTCCGACTCCGTGGTGTCGTAGTAGTTGTCGTACAGGTGGATCTGGCCCACCCGGGCGAGGGGGGCGCGCTGGACGATGCCCCGGAAGACGTTGTGGTGGAGCGTCACCCGCAGTTTGGTGTCCTTGTCGCTGCTGCCGATCAGCATGGTCTTGTCGTGGTTGCTGAACGTGTTGTATCCGACGGTGACCAGGTCGGAGGCGTTGGTGATGTCGAGGGCGCCGTCGTGGACCTGGTACTCGCGGCCGAAGCGGACCGGGTTGGCGGAGTCCGGGTGCGGGTCGTCGGAGAAGCTGTTGTGGTCGACCCACACATGGGTGGCGCCGCGCAGGCTGACGGCGTCGTAGGCGGAGTTCCAGTTGCCGGTGGAGCCGTCGGTCGGGTCCCACTGCGGGAAGCAGTCCCGGACGTCGGTGAGCGACAGGTTGCGGATGATCACGTTGTCGGCGTTCTTCACCACGAGGCTGCCGCCGGTGATGCCCGCTCCGGTGCCGGGCACGCCGACGACGGTGGTCCGCGCCGGCACGGTGAACACGATGCGGGCGGCCTGCCTGGCCTGGGCCGCCCTGCGGGCGCTCTCCTGGGCGCCGGCCGGAACCTTGGCACGGCCCCAGACAGCCGGATCGTAGGCCTTGAGGTAGGAGTCGAGCGAGTAGCCGGTGCCCGCGGCGTAGTCGGCGCAGCTCTGCGGCTTCCCGCCGTCGTCGGTACCGGCGTCGATGAGGCCCTTGACCCGGACGATCCGCGGGGCGTCGGCCGGGCCCGCGGCCAAGGCCCTCGCCAGCTCGGCGCGGGTGGAGACGGTGAAGACGCGGGCCGCGGCCGCGGCCCGGCCGCCGGTGGTGCCCGAGCCGCTCGCGGCCCGGCCGTCCCGGGCGGGCAGCACGCCGTGGGCGAGATCGGCGGGCACCGCGGCATCGGCCTTCACGACCAGCGGCACGGCGCCGAGACCTGCGGCGACCAGGGTGGACGCTCCGACCAGGGCGAGCCTTCGACGTCCGGTGGGGCGGCGGTGGAGGGAAGCGGACATGGGCGGTGGCTCCTAGGGGTGAGGTGCACTGTTCACCCCTCAGTTGCCGCCGGAGCCCTAAAGGTTGCCGGGATCCTGTTCCACGATCCTGGCCAGGCGGGCCAGCATTCCTCGATGCCGAAGCTGGAGCAGGGCTTCGACGGCGGGGTTGTGCAGGGTGCCGCCGATGCCGCGGAGGGGGTGCTCGTCGCAGACGACGAGGGTCTCCTCCCCCCACTGCCGGAGCTGGAGGAAGATCCTCGCCGTGCCCGCAGCCTTGAACGACGCCTCCAGCTCCAGCTCCCGGCCGGGCTCCCGGTGGCGTACGGTCGTCAGCCCTTCGGTCGACCAGGGGCCCAGCCGCACGGTGTAGCGGAGCCGGGATCCGACGGCCGGCCACGCCTGGTCGAGCGGCGTCGACTCGGACGGGCCCACCACCCACTCCCCGTACAGGGTCGGATCGGCAAGCACCGACCACACCGCCTGCGGGGACCGATGGACCAGCTGGTTCCGGACGGCCATGAGAGAAGCCCTTCCGCCGAGCTACCCGGCGCTCCGCTTGCCGGGCGGGTCCTGGGGGTCCACGCCCGTCGAGGCGGAAGCGTCCTTGGTTCCGCTGGGACGCTGCGAGCGGCCCCTGGGGCCCAGGTCGTGCATGCCCTTCTCCCCAGAGCCCTTGCTCTGGTCCTCCCCGCGTGTGCCCCTGCTCCGCACCGGTTCGCCGTGGGGGTTTCCGGCCTCTTCCTTGGAGACCGTCCGGCCGCTCCCCTTGTCAGGGGCGTACTTGTCCGGATGGAAGGAACGGTGGGCGCTCGGGTTGTCCTGCTGACGGGTCTCGTCCACATCCGGCGACCAGCCGTGCTGCTTGGTGCCCTCGTGGCGACTCGGACCCTTGCCGTGGGCGGGCTGGGACGGCTTCGGCTGCTTGGTCATGGCTTGGCCTGCTGTCTGTCTCGGGATGGGCGCACTGGTGCAAGCGCCTCTACCGCTGGTTCTGCCATCGTCCCACCGTTCGTACGAGCGGTCGTGTCGGCGCCGCAGGGCCCGTGCGTTTCTCCGGTGGGGGGCCGAGTCGGGGTAGTCCAGGCGAAGGGGCCTCCCACTGGCCTACGATGCCGTTGAGGGCTTCGGGACAGCGCGACCGGAGGGCAGATGCCGGAACAGGGCCGGGAATCCGGAACGGACCCGGGCAGCTCACAGCGGCGCGCCCTGAGGCTGGCCGGTCTTTCGGCGGCTTCCGATGCCGGGATGGACCGGTTCGCCCGGCTGGTTTCACGACTGCTCCGCGTGCCTGTGGCCTTCGTTTCGCTGGTCGAGGAGGACCGGCAGGTTCTGCCCGGCCTGTTCGGTCTGCCGGAGCCCTGGGCGGGAAGCCGTGCGCTGCCGCTGTCGCATTCCCTCTGCCGGTACGTGGTGGCGTCCGGGCAGCCCCTGGTCGTGCCCGACGCCCGCGCCGACGACCGGCTCCGTACGAGCCCGGCCCTCGCGGATCTCGGCGTCGTCGCTTACGCGGCAATGCCGCTGACCGACACCGAAGGGCTGGTCCTGGGCGCCCTGTGCGCCATCGATCACGAGCCACGGACGTGGAGTGACGGCGAGCCGACCGACCTGGAGGATCTGGCCGCGGCCTGCTCCGCCGAGCTGTGCCTGCGCATCCTGTCGGCTCAGGGCCGTTCCGTACGGAAGGTGCTGGAGACCGCGCGGGCCGGCGCCGATCGGGCCCGGAGCGACGCGCAGCGGCTGGAGCAGGAGGCCCAGGCCGGACTGGACCACGCCGAGCTGCTGCTGAGGGCATCGGAGGAGCTGGCCCAGACATCCGGGCTGGAAGACGTCCGACGACGGCTGCGGGACCTTTTCGTCGGCGCCGGGAAGCCCTCGTACGTCGGCCTGCTGGTCGCCGACAAAGACGAACTCCACCGGGTTCCCGACCCGGACATCGCGCATTCGCTCGAACTCGAGGTCCTCACCCTGCCCGTGGACGCGGCGTTCCCGAGCACCCGGGCCATGCGGGAACGGCGGGCGGTCTTCGTGCCCGACCGCGAGGCGCTCGTCGCCGACTACAGCCCCGAGGCGGTCGGCTTCTTCGACCGCATGGGCTTCGCCACGGTCTTCTGCCTGCCGCTCTGGGGCAGCCACGCCCTGCTGGGCGTCCTCGCGATCTGCTGGGCCAAGCCGCACGAAGTGGGCGTGACCGAGCGGGCCACGCTCACCGCCGCGTCCGGTTACATCGCGCAGGCGGTGGAACGCGCCCTGTACCTCGACGAACGCATCTCCGTGGCCCGGCAGCTCCAGGAAGCCATGCTCACCGATCTCCCCCTCACCGACCCCGTCGAGATCAGCGCCCTGTACCAGCCGGCTGCGGACGGCGAAATGATCGGTGGGGACTGGTACGACGCCTACAGCCTGCCACCCGCCCCCTCCGGGGAGCCCGGAGCACTCATGGTCACGGTGGGCGACATCACCGGCCACGACATGCACGCCGCGACGGTCATGGGCCAGATCCGCAGCATGCTGCGGCAGGCCACGCTCGACCACCCCCCGTACAGCCCCGCCACTGCGCTGACCGCCCTCGACGCGGCGTGCTCGATCCTGCCGATCGACGCCAGCGGCACGCTGGTGCACGCCCGCCTCGACCTCACCGACGGCGGTCCCGGCTGGACGCTGACCTGGTCCAACGCCGGCCACCCGCCGCCGCTGCTCCGTACTCCCGACGGCCGGGTGACCATCCTGGTGGAGCACGACATCCTCCTCCACGGGGGCCTCGGGCCGTTCCACCGCACCGAGGCCCGGCGCGACCTTCCCCCCGGCTCAACGCTGTTGTTCTACACCGACGGGCTCATCGAACGCCGCGGCCACGACATCGATTCCGCCATCGCCCGGCTCGTCGCCCTGCTCGCACGCCACGGCGACCGTCCGCTGGACGAACTGCTCGACCGGATCGGCAGGCCGGCGGACCCGGCTCCCGGGGACGACGTCGTCGTGCTGGCGCTGCGCGTCCCCTGACGGCGCGGCCCGGGGACAGCCGGGGCAGGTGCCGGCCGTCGCCGGGTGCGGGGCCGGACACCGGTCCGGCTCACACGCGGGGCTCCTGGTCGTCGGCGTTGCCGTCCGGCGTCTGCCACGAGTCCTCGCGCCCCCGCACCACGGGATTCTGCTCGGCCGGCCGGGCCGGCGCCTGGCGCCGCGCGGCGCGCCGGCTGCCGTACCAGAACGCGCCGACCAAAAGGACGACCACCACCACGCCGGCGAACATGAGGAAAAACGCTCCTTGGCCTTCGGCCGCGAGAATTTCGGTAGGAATCATGGCTCGCGCCTACCCGGAATCGGCGGGCTTACGGGATTCCCCACCGGCCTACCGCAGGTCGGCGCGGGAAGGGGCCCGCCTCGCGGGCGGTCAGCCCGGCCAGGTGCCCGTCACGCGCCGGGTGGCCACGGCGCCCGAGCGGTCGACCGCGGCCTTGACCACGGCGAAGATCGCGCCCTGGATGGCAGCGGCGATCAGGATCTGCTTCCAGGTGCGGTCCTCGTCCGTCGCGCTGGGAGCGTCGCCTTCACCTTCGACGATCTTCCAGACCTGCCTGAACGCCGCCCCCGCGATCATGCCGCTGACAGCCCCCAGGGCCAGACCCACCGGCTTGTACGCGGCCTTCGACGCTTTCATCGGCTTCGACGGCTGCGCCGCACCAACAGGAGGACGACCAGCGCGGCGCCGGCCACGAGCAGCGGCGTGCGGTTGGCGCGCGCCACGCTCGCGGCCCGGCCCGCCTTGTCCAGAACCTGCTCGGGCGCCGTGTCGTTCACCACCTGGGCCACGTGCAGGGCCTTCGCACGGATCTGGTCGGAGACCACCGCGGTCTTCTCGGCGGCCTGTTGCTTGACGGCGGCCGCCTTTCCTTTCGCTTGTGCTTTGATGTCGGCTTTCCCCGCCAGTGCCTCGATGGTCTGCCCGAGTTCGTCGCGGGTGCGCTCTACCTGCTCGCGCAGCTCGTCGGGCGTGGGCGCGGGCGTGCCGATAGTGGTTCGGGGCTCGTTGGTCATCGGTGCGCTCTCTCCCTGATCTCGGCCAGGTCGGCCTTGACGCTGTCGATGGTCTGCTGCGGGACGGGGGCGCCGGCCTCTGCGATCCGTTTCTTCCCGGCCAGGGCGGTCACTGCGGCGATCACTGCCAGCACCGCGGTGACGATCAGGGCCGCCGCCCACACCGGGAGGACCAACGCGAGGGCCACGATGCAGGTCGCGACCAGGGCCTGGGCTGCCAAGAGCCCGGCCAGACCCGCCGCGCCGAAGAAACCGCCGCCCTTTCCGAAGCGCTTTCCCTTCTGAGTCATTTCCGCTCGGGCCAGCTGCATCTCCTCGCGGACCAGCTCCGAAATCTGCTGGGAGGCGCGCGAGACCAGCACGCTCACGGATTCATCGGTGCCGTGCGTTTGCCGCTCTATCGTGCTCATGCGGAGTGTCCCCCTTTGCGATGCGCACGCTGTTGTCGTGGCGCCTACCCGGTAAACGAACGAGCACCCGTGCCACGAACAGATCCTTCCGCGCAGCCGGCTCGGTCCACGGACGCGCTTCCGCGGCTTCCGCACCGGCGCGAGGGAGCCAATGGGGATGAATCGCATCGCTTGCGACATCAATGAGGGGTGTGCGGGTAGCCGGACACCATGGACTCCAACGATCACACCGCGCTCCGCGCTGTCGTGCTCGCCCGCCCCTGTCCCCCTCCCCCGCCCGCCTCAAGCCGCGCCGTACCCGCCGGCTGACCTGCGGCGATCGGATGTCTGCCAGCCCCCAAGGAGATGGATCATGACGAAGCGACGATCAGCCGACACCGCCAAGAACGAGCTGCCGGGTAAGCCGGGCCCCGAGTCTCCGCCACTGATCGAGCCGACGGAGCCCAGGGAACCCCTTCCCCCGAAGCCCGACCAGGAGGGACCCGAGACGGTGGGTCCGACCGGCCGGGCGACGGGGGTGGAGCAGGCGCGCGTGGCGCAGAGCGGCGCGTACCTGACGACGGCCCAAGGCACGCGGCTGCCGGACACCGATCACTCGCTGAAGGCGGGAGCACGTGGTCCGGTCCTGCTCCAGGACCACCATCTGCGCGAGAAGATCACCCACTTCGACCACGAGCGGATCCCGGAGCGGGTCGTCCACGCGCGGGGCGCCGCCGCGCACGGCGTCTTCCAGGGCTACGGAACGGCCGGAGAGGTGTCCAAGGCCGCGTTCCTCGCCAAGGACGTGGAGACGCCCGTGTTCGTGCGGTTCTCCACGGTCCTCGGCTCGCGCGGTTCGGCCGACACCGTGCGCGACACACGTGGTTTCGCGACGAAGTTCTACACCGACGAGGGCACCTTCGACCTGGTCGGCAACAACATCCCTGTCTTCTTCATCCAGGACGCGGTCAAGTTTCCCGATGTGATCCATGCCGGCAAGCCGCATCCGGACCGCGAGATCCCGCAGGCACAAAGCGCGCACGACACGTTCTGGGACTTCGTTTCCCTGCACACCGAAGCCACCCACCACACCCTCTGGAACATGTCCGACCGCGGCATCCCGAGGTCGCTGCGGATGATGGAGGGCTTCGGGGTCCACACCTTCCGCCTGGTCAACGCGGCCGACGAGAGCGTGCTCGTGAAGTTCCACTGGAAGCCGAAGCTCGGCGTGCACTCCCTCGTCTGGGAGGAGGCACAGATGATCTGCGGGATGGACCCCGACTTCCACCGCCGGGACCTCTTCGACGCCATCGAGGCCGGCGCGTTCCCGCAGTGGGAGCTGGGCATCCAGGTCTTCCCCGACACCGGCGACCAGACCTTCGAGGGCATCGACCTCCTGGATCCCACCAAGATCGTGCCGGAGGAGCGCGCGCCGGTCCAGCCCATCGGGCTGATGACCCTGAACGCGAACACGAAGAACTACTTCGCCGAGACCGAGCAGGTCGCCTTCCACCCCGGCCACCTCGTTCCCGGCATCGACGTCACCGACGACCCGCTGCTCGCCGGTCGCCTCTTCTCCTACCTCGATACGCAGATCAGCCGGCTCGGCGGCCCCAACTTCGGCCAGATCCCCATCAACAGGCCGCACGCCCCCGTCAACGACATGCTGCGCGACGGCATGCACCAGAGCGCCGTCCACACGGGCGTCGCCCCCTACCGGCCCAACAGCCTCGACGGAGGATGCCCGTTCCTCGCCGGAGCCGACACGGCCGCCTTCATCGAGACACCCGTCACGGTCCCCGAGGCGAGCAAGGTCCGTGAAGCGCCCGCCTCGTTCTCGGACCACTTCACCCAGCCGCGCCTCTTCTGGCTGAGCATGACGCCGCCCGAGCGCGAACACATCATCGCCGCCTACACCTTCGAACTGGGCAAGTGCTACGAGCAGGCCGTCAAGGAACGCACCCTGAAGGTCCTGGCCAACATCGACCCGCAGCTGTGCGAGCAGGTCGCCACTGGTCTCGGGCTGCCGGTCCCCGCGGCCACCGTGCCGCTCGTCGCAGCCGACCCCAGCCCCGCCCTCTCCCAGGTGGGCGGGACCTGGCCGACCGACGGGCGTGTGATCGGCATCGTCGCCGACGCCTCGGCCGACCCGGACAGCGTACGAACCGCCCGCCAGGCCGTCCTGGACGCCGGCATGGTGCCCCTCGTCGTCGCCCCGACCGGTGGCACCCTCGACGCCGAGGGTGACCCGATCGCCGTTCAGCGGACCTTCGCCACCGCCCGCTCCGTCGAGTTCGATGCCGTCCTGCTGGCCGGAGTGCCCCAGGCCGGCGCGGACGCGTACGGTGCCCGCGACGCCAAGGCCGGCACGGCCCAGCCGCCCATGGCTCCCGACCCGCGCGTACTGCTGCTCGTCACCGAGGCGTACCGGCACGGCAAGGCCATCGGCGGCTGGAACGGCGCGGAGCAGCTCCTCGAATCCGCCGGCGTCACGGCAGACGAACCGGGCATCGCCGTCGCCGACAGCAGCAGCGCGGTCGTGGACGCACTCACGACGGCGCTGGCCGAGCACCGGGCCTGGGACCGGTTCCCCGCCGCCCTCTGATCCGGGTGCGGGCCTTCGTCTCAGGAGGCGGGCGGCGTGGCGGTGTGGTCCGGATGGCCGTGGGTGCGACGGAGCGTTTTGAGGCGGGCCTCCAAGAGGTGCTCACGCCCGCCGGCCAGCTCGTCGACGATGTCGCGTTCCATCGCGGCGAAGGGCTCGTGGTAAGTGGAGTTGTAGGCCTCGATGATCTGGAACGTCCAGTGGCCCGGGATCACGTTGCGGCCCACGATGTCGCGCTCGACCCGTGCGGCCTGCTCCTCGTGGCCCGCCTCGCGCAGGAGGCGGACCGCGTCGCCGAGCTCGAAGTCCGCGGTCCCGGTCAGCTGGTGGAACCCGTAGAGGTGGCCGCGGGCCCGCTCCGTGGTCTCCAGTGCCTTCGACAGCGCGCCCAGGGCACGCAGGGTCTGCTCGCCGACACCGTCAGGCACTTGGTGCTGCGGGTCCATCTCACGATTGCTGTCCATGGTGATCTTCTGCCCTGACGGGGCCCCGCCGAGCGGTCGATTGAGCCGTACGGAGCAGGGCGGCCGCCCCGGACGTGTCGGCCCGGCCGACGCCTCTGAGGTACGTGGCGATAGCCGTCCCGGTCCCCCGCATACGAGTCCGGGTGCGTGAAGCGGTGAAAGCCGGGCAAGCGAATTCCAGGCGGACCGCACGACCCGCCACGCACGACGTACGGAACAAGGGGGATGGGCGGAGAAACACTTCCCCGTCGTCCCCCGTTGACCGAGGAGTTGTTTTCGCGTGACTGAACATGTGTGGAGTTACAAGTCGACGTCGGGCCACCTGGCCGGTACGGACCTGACCGGCTACAAGGTCGAGGCGACCGACGGGAGCATCGGCAAGGTCGACAAGCACTCCGACGAGGTCGGTGACGCCTATCTGGTCGTGGACACCGGCGTATGGATCTTCGGCAAGGAGGTCCTGCTGCCGGCGAGCACGGTCGTCAAGGTCGACCCGGAGGACAAAAAGATCTTCGTCGACCGCACCAAGGAACAGATCAAGAACGCCCCCGAGTTCCACCGGGACAAGCATCTCGGAGACACCGGCTACCGCGAGGAGCTGGGCACCTACTACGGCACCGGCGCCCCCTTCGGCGGCCGCCCCGCCTGATCCCGTTCCCGCATGACGACGCCGGTCCCGGCCCCTTCCTGGGTGCCGGGACCGGCGTCGTCATGCGGTCGGTCGAGGTGCCGTGGCCGTGTCGAGGTCGGGGTGGATGGTGAAGACCCGATCGAGGCCGACGATGCGCAGGATGCGGATCGTGTTGTCGGGGACGGCCGCCAGAACGATCTCGGCCTGGGCGGCGACGGCGTGGTTGCGGGCGACGAGGAGGGCGGTGATACCGCTGGAGTCGCAGAACCGTATGCGGGAGAGGTCCAGGACGACCCGTTGTCCTGGTTCCAGGATGAGGGCCGTCACGGCCTGTCGAAGCCGGTGGGCCTGGTCGTAGTCGAGGTCGCCGTCGATTTCCAGTACGGGGCCGGTGGCGGCGTCTCGGGTGGTGATCGTCAGGGATCTCATGTCAGACCGTGCTCCCGCGCGGCGGGTACGGGATGTGGCACGCCGAGGGCGAGCAGAGCCGTGTCGTCGTCCAGGCCTTCACCGAAGCCGTCGAGGAGACCGGTGAGGGCGGTGATCAGCTCTTGTGCCCCCGCGGGGGCGAGGCCGGCGGTGAAAGTGCGCAGGGCCTCGTCGCCGTAGAGTGCGCGGTTCGTACCGACGCGGGCTTCGGTGAGGCCGTCGGTGTAGAGGAGGAGGGTGTCGCCCGGGCCGAGCGTGGTCTCGGCAGGGGTGAAACGGGGGTCGGGCAGGATGCCGATGAGGAGGCCGCCGGGGGTGGGGAGGTAGTCGGCCCGGCCGTCGGCACGCACGACGAGTGCGGGGGGATGGCCGCCGGACGCCAGCTGCACCGTCACCGTTCCGGCGGTGGTGTCGGGTTCCAGAATGCCGAAGATCGCGGTGCAGTAGCGCGGGTCCCCGCTGTTGAACCGCTCGTGCAGCACGGTGTTCAAGGTGGTCAGCGCCGCTATGGGGTCGCAGTCGTGGAGGGCCGCGGCGCGCAGTGTGTAGCGGGTCAGGGAGGTCACCGCGGCAGCCTGGGGGCCTTTGCCGCAGACATCGCCGAGGAAGAACGCCCAGCGCTTGCCGTCCAGCGGGAACAGGTCGTAGAAGTCTCCGCCGAGCCGGTCGACGGAGGCGGTGTGGTAATACGAGGCCGCTGCCATTCCGGGCACCGCGGGCAGGTCGGCGGAGAGCAGGCTCTGCTGGAGCACCGCGAGTGCTTCACGCAGTCGCTCCCGGTCTGCTTCGGCCTGCCGGCGGGCTTCCTCCGCCACCTGACGCTCGCGGAGCAGTTCGCCTTCGTAGGCGCGGCGCTGGCGGGCATCGAAGACGGTGGTGCGGATCAGAGTCGGTTCGCCGTCGCCGCTCGTCTTCACGCTGGAGGTGACCAGGACCGGGAGGCGCCCGCCGCCCGCCGCCTTGAGTTCCAGGGCTATCTCGCTGATCTTTCCCTGCATCCGCAGGAGCGGCGCGAAGTGCGTCTCGTGGTAGAGCTTGCCGCCGATCGTGAGGAGGTCGGTGAAGCGTCTACGGCCCACGACCTCCTCGCGCGCGAGGCCGAGCCAGTCCAGGAGCGTTCCGTTGATCCGGGCGATGGTGCCGTCCATCAGGGTGGACAGGTAGCCGCAGGGGGCGGATTCGTAGAGTTCCTCGGCGGTGTCCTCCAGCAGGGAGGAGAACACCGCGTTCGTCGCGGACTCCTCGCCCTCGGGTCGCTCGGGGTTCTGTGCCGTGCGGCCCATCACCGTTGCTCCCGCAGGAAGGCCCGGATGGCTGACGTGGTGGCCTCGGGAGCGCTCAGCTGGGGGCAGTGACCCGTTGCGTCCAGGGTGATCAGGCGGCTTCCGGGGATGGCCGCGTGGACGTAGCTGCCGACCTCGCGCGGCGCGATCACGTCCTGGGAGCATTCCAGTACCAGCGTCGGTACGCCCACCGACTTCAGGTCGTCGCGGCTGTCGGAGAGGAACGTGGTGCGGGCGAAGACGCGGGCGATGGCCGGATCGGTGGCGCAGAAGCTGTTGGTCAGCTCCGCCCCCAGTTCCGGGCGCTCGGGGTTGGCCATGATCACCGGTGCCATCGCGGCCGACCAGCCGAGGTAGTTGGACTCGAGCGACTCCAGCAGTTCGTCGATGTCCTCGGCGCTGAAGCCGCCGCGGTAGGTGTCGTCGTCGATGTAGCAGGGGGAAGGGCCGACCATGACCAGGGAGGAAAACCGCTTGGGGGCGGTGGCCGCCGCGCGGACCCCGATCATCGCGCTGACCGAATGCCCGACGAAGGCCACGTCCCGCAGGTCCAGGGCTTCGCACACCTCGACCACGTCGTGGGCGTAGCCGTCCAGCGAACCGTAGCGTTCGGCGCTCCAGGCGGACTGATCGGAGGCGCCGGACCCCACGTAGTCGAACAGGACCACTTGGAATTCCTCGGCCAGCGCCGGGGCCACCAGACCCCACATGTTCTGGTCACAGCCGAACCCGTGCGCCAGCATGACCACGGGGCTGCCGGCTGGTCCGCTGACCTTCACGTTGTTCCTGCGGAGGATATCCATCCCGTCATCCTGTTCATTGGTTCTGGAGCGTCAGCGCTGCCAACGCATCGGGGGTGGGCTCGCGTGGTCCCTAGGTGGTGAGGGGCGAGGTGAACGGCCCGCGGTCACCGAGGACCTCCCGCAGCCGGACTCGGTCCGTGTACGCGTCGCCGTCACGGACGGCGAGGAGCTGAGCCGCGGTTACCAGCCCGGCGCACAGGCCGTCCTCGTCGCACACCAGCAGATGTCCCGCGCGGGCACTGGCCATGACGGACAAGGCCACTTCGACGGTCATGTCGTCACAGACCTGCGGCCCGGCGGCCTCCAAGGCATCGGCCACCACCGGGCGGGGTTGCATCTGGACCAGCGTCAAAACGTGCCTCCTGCAGAGATGGGTCGGTTTCCTGATCACGTGGCCTTCAGGCCGCCGCCGCGTTGGTGGAATTCCGGCACCAGAAGACCGGTGCGGGGAATCGCAAGAACGGGCCGAATGGAATGCGAAAGCCAATCCGGCCGCAGGAAGTACGGGCGGGCCGACGGGATCAGGCTCCGAAATGGGGGAATTCGCAGGCGGACCCACTGCGGGACTTGCATGCAGCTGGGGCCCGCACCCCGAAGGATGCGGGCCCCAGCTACGAAATACGCGTCAGCGTCAGGCGGGAACGATGTTCTCGGCCGTCGGACCCTTCTGGCCCTGCGCGATGTCGAAGGTGACCTTCTGGCCTTCAGCCAGCTCGCGGAAGCCCTGGGCGGCGATGTTCGAGAAGTGGGCGAACACGTCAGCGCCGCCACCGTCCTGCTCGATGAAGCCGAAACCCTTTGCCGCGTTGAACCACTTCACGGTGCCAGATGCCATGTCAAATCTCCTTTGGGGCAGTACACCAGCATCCGCACTGCACGGACGCCGTGTCGCCGCGATGATGCCCCGCCCGGAAAATGACCCGGAAATACAAAGCACTCCCGTCGGGTACGGAGACCCGCTGGAGGCGCTTGAAGTTTTGGGAACCACAACTGCAACTGAGATCGACACTAGCATGCCGTAGCGGCCTGCGTACGAAAAACAATTCGCCCTGGCCGCCGCGCCAAAAACCCTCTCCGCACGGACCGCTAAATCCTTACACCGCGGCGACAGATATTGGCAGCCCGGGCGCAATGCTTTTCCGAACGGAGGGATTGCCCCGAGTGCGCGGCCCGCCGGGACCGACGGGCGCGCTCACCTCAGACCGCAGTCGGCGGACTGGACGGCCCGGCGGCGCGGCGGTACTCGGCATTGAGCCGCTGGGCTTCCTCGAGCTGGTCCTCGAGGATGACGATGCGGCAGGCGGCCTCGACGGGGGTTCCCTGGTCGACGAGTTCCCGGGCACGGGCTGCGATGCGCAGCTGGTAGCGGGAGTAGCGGCGGTGGCCGCCCTCGGAGCGGAGCGGCGTGATCAGGCGCGCTTCGCCGATGGCACGGAGGAAGCCCGGGGTGGTGCCGAGCATCTCTGCGGCACGACCCATGGTGTACGCGGGGTAGTCGTCGTCGTCCAGGTGGCCGCCGAGCGGACCTGTCGGATTCTCTGCTGTCATTGCACCTCTCTCTGAAACACGTGGAGGGGCCCTGGTGCCGTACGGCACCAGGGCCCCGAGGGAACTTCTACACCATCCGCCGGCACCAGTTGCGTGCCGGCCTTCTGTTTCCGCCTGCCCGACCTGAACGATGTCGGGGGTGCGGGGATCGCAGCTGCTTGACCGGAGACCACCTCACTATCGATGTCCTGCGGTACCCGGGCTCAGACTTCCGCCCGGGCGATCCTGATGGCGCTCGCTCCTCCGCTCTTCCCTCGGCGATCAACTACTGACCCAGCAAGGCTGGGCACTGCTCACTGCATCTACAGGCAACACGCCCGGCAGTTCATCTCTGCCGGGCCCTACTGTCTCCGTGGGCTACAAGAGAAAGCATAACCAGGCCGCCACCCAATGTCTACTTCGGCCAACATAGATTTTCGCGTGTTCGACGGTGAGGTAATCAGCTTCGAACAGCGACGGGTGTGTACAGTCGGCTCGCCCCGGCGGTGCCGGACGTACGGGGCGACGTCCCCGACCGGCCAGGTGGAGTCATGACGAATGCAACCAGCGGGACACAGCTGCACGGTGGGACGACCGGCGCCCCCGTGCTGTCGGTGGCCGAGCGCAAACAGCGGATGCGCCGCCGCCTCGAGCGGCTGATCGGCATCGCCGCCACCGAAGGAAACGCGTTGCTCGCCCTGCGCAACGGGGACGAGATCTTCACGGCGATGCTGGACAGCATCCGCGCCGCCGAACACACCGTCGACATGATGACGTTCGTGTACTGGCGCGGCGAGATAGCCCGGCAGTTCGCCCGGGCGTTGGCGGACCGGGCCCGCGCGGGCGTCCGGGTACGGCTGCTGCTGGACGGCTTCGGCAGCCGGCTCATCGAGCAGGACCTGCTCGACCTGATGGAGGAGGCCGGGGCCGAGGTGGCCTGGTTCCGCAAGCCCCTCTACCTCTCCCCGCTCAAGCAGAACCACCGCTGCCACCGCAAAGTGCTCGTCGTCGACGAAGAGACGGCGTTCACCGGCGGGGTCGGCATCGCCGAGGAATGGTGCGGCGACGCCCGCAACGAGAACGAGTGGCGCGACACCCACGTCCGGCTGCGCGGCCCCGCCGTGGACGGTATTGCCGCCGCTTTCGCCCAGAACTGGGCCGAGTGCCACGACACCCTCTTCGACGACCGGGACCGCTTCACCGGCCACGCGCCTCAGGGCGACGCAGTGGTGCAGGTGGTCCGGGGCTCGGCCAGCATCGGCTGGCAGGACATGCAGACCCTGATCCGGGTCGCCATCGAATCCGCCCAACATCGCTTCCGCTTGTCCACCGCCTACTTCGCCCCGGACGTCTACTTCATCGAGCTGCTCTGCGCAGCAGCGCGCCGGGGCATCGAGGTCGAGATCCTCCTGCCCGGCCCGCACACCGACAAGCGCGTCTGCCGGCTGGCCGGTCAGAACTTCTACGCGGACCTGCTGGCGAGCGGCGTGAAGATATTCGAGTACCAGCCGACGATGATGCACGCCAAGATCATCACGGTCGATGAGGTCGCGGCGCTCATCGGTTCCACCAATTTCAACCGCCGCTCCCTGGACCACGACGAAGAGGTCATGATCGCGGTCCTGGACGAAGACTTCACCGCGACCCTGGACCGCCACTTCGACGAGGACTTGCGGGCCAGTGAGCAGGTGGTTCCGGCACGCTGGAACCACCGCTCCGCGGTGCAACGGCTGCGGGAGCTCGCCGTCACCCCCATCCGCCGGTTCTTGTGACCACCGCAAGCAAGTCAGGGAGGCTTCCGGGTCAGCCGGTGAACGAGTCCACCTGGCCCGGCTCCGTCTTCATGGCCTGGCGGTCGAACCTCAGCATCGCGAGGAAGAACAGGCCGCCCACGAGGAGGAGGCCCGCCACGATCACGACGGAGACGAACGCCTCGTTCGGGGTCACCAGCACGAACAGCGCGACGAGCGTCCACACCAGAGCACAGACAGCGACGGGCAGTTCGAAGCGCCCCAGGTCGAAGGCTCCCTTTTGGCGGCTCAAGCGTCCGCGTACCGCCAGGTAGAGCACGATCGTCGACCCGTAGGTGACCGCGGGCAGGATGGTCGAGGCCGTCACCAGTTCCAGTAGCGCGGCGCCGGGCAGTGCCAGCATCAGGACGATTCCCAGGACGAAGACCAGCATGGTCGCGGGGATCGGTGTCCTCGTGCGGGGGTTCACCCTCCGCATCAGCCGGTGGGCGGGGAAGCGGCCGTCGCGCGACATGGCGTAGACGAGGCGCGAGCACGCGACCATCACCACGATCCCGGCGCCGAAGAAGGCGATGGTGATCGCGGCCAGCAGGGTCTTCTCCGTCGCCGGACCGAGGTGGTCCCGCATGATCGCCGCGACCGGCGAGCCGTTGGCGCTGATGCGCGGGATGTCGTCGATCGCGATGGTGAGCGTGATCAGGAACAGCATCCCCAGGACGCCGGCCGCCACGACCGATCCCACGATCGCGCGCGGGACGGTGCGGAACGGATCCTTGGCCTCCTCGGCCAGGTTCGCCGCCGAGTCGAAGCCGACGAGTGTCGCGAGTCCCATGATCATCGCAAGCATCAAACCACCGCCGACCGCGAAGTAGTCGGGGGCGTTCTCGACGACACCGCGCGAGGTGAGATTGCCGACCGCGCCGTCGCCCGTGACCGCGACGGCGATGACGAGCGCGATCGCCACCACCACGACGAGCGCCAGTTCGAGCCCCACCGCGACGGTGTTGATCAGGCTGACGAGGCGCGTGGAGGCCACGGCCAGTACGGTCTGCACGAGCAGGACCACGAGTGTGATCAGGCGCGCGGTGTCCTCGTCCGGTGCGATGCCGGCGAGCGGCATGAACGCCTGGCTCGCGAGCGCGTTGTCGACCGCCACCACGCCGATCGCCAGGTAGCAGAAGGTCAGCCACCCGAACCACCAGCCGATCTTCGGGCTGGCCAGCCGCGAGGCCCACTGGTAGGAGGAACCGCTGAGCGGAATGCGGGCCGCGAACTGCGCGACCACCAAAGCCACCAGGGTCTGCCCTACCGCCGCGACGATCCACAACCAGATCCCGACCGGCCCGGCGGTCACCAGCACTTCGTCGAAGGTCGCGAAGATGCCGACCGCCACCGAGATGAACGCGAACGAGATCGCGAACACCTGGAAGGAGCCGAGCGTCCGCTTCAGCTCCTGCCGGTAGCCTCCGGCCTCGACGGACGCGGCATCGCCCCGGGGATCGGACGAGGACTCCACCACTGCGGCCACCTCACGTTCCAGGGCCCCTCCGCGTGCCCGGGGCACACGGCAGGCAGGGACCGATCAGTGCACCATTTTCACCATCTTCCACACCCGAGTCCCGTTCGACTCACGTGACGGGCCGTACGGATGCCGGCCCGTCATGCGCCGGCGGCGTCCTCGGCCTCCCAGCGCAGCAGGTCGCCCGGCTGGCACTCGAGCACCTCGCAGAGCGCGGCGAGCGTCGCGAACCGTACCGCCTTGGCGCGGCCGTTCTTCAGTACCGCCAGGTTGGCGGGAGTGATCCCCACGCGGTCCGCGAGCTCGCCCACGGACATCTTTCGCCTGGCCAGCATGACGTCGATGTCTACGGCGATCGGCATCAGATGACCTCGTCCAGCTCGGCCTGCATCTGCGACGCTTCGACGTCGCGCGCGACGGCCTGGGCGAGCAGCATCCGCAGCAGCAGCACGAGGAGCGCGACCCCCAGGATGGCCACGCCGACCCCGGCCATGATGACGGTGACGCCCGGGTCCTCCCGCTGGCCCGGCGCGTTGATGGCCGTGACCGTGAACCACACGAGGGCGGCCGCCACGATCGCGCCGATCACGATGTCCACGTACCGGAAGGCGGCGTGGGAGAAGACCGTTCCGCGTCGCACCATCGTCACCAGCCGCCATACGCAGACCAGGGCGACCTGGACCGACACCATGCCCAGCATGGTGACCACGCGCAGCGGGGTCAGCGGGAGCGACCCGTCCTCCGGGTCGTTCCCGCTGACCAACGCCCACAGCATCAATGCCTGCACGAACACGGTGCCTGCGAGCACCACCACGAGCACGGCCCGCAGCGCACCCACTGTCAGCTTTCCCATGACCCATCCTCACATCGAGTTACGATGGGAATCTATCGAATCTCGATAGGTCAAGCAAGAGCCCCGCAGAGTACGGGCGGGCGCGGCCCTCGATCCACCACCCCGGGTCACCCGTCGGCCCGCCAGGCGGGCTCGAGGCGGTCGAGCAGCAGCCGGAAGGCCACCGTCGCCCGGTCCCAGTCGCCGTCGGCGAGCGGCGCGTGGAGCAGCCCCAGGGTGGCGTGAACCAGGAGCGCGGCCTCGGCGCCGGCCCTTTCGTCGGACATTCCGAGACCGGCGAACGCGGGGGTGAGCAGGCGCCTCCACTCGGCGAGCACGTCGCGCATGACCGGTCCGTACCGGTCGGGGTTGAGCACGCTGGCCGTCATCACCTCGAAGGTGACGGGGAGGACGGCTCGACGCTCCGGAGCCGTGAACCGACCCCAGAGCCCTTCCATGACGAGCCGCATGCCCGCAGCGTCCGCGGGTGCGCCTGCGACGTCGATCACCTGCCGCATGAGCACCAGCGGCCTCCCCTCGTCCTGCGCGAGCGCCGCGGCGACCAGCCGATCTTTGCTCCCGAAGTAGTAGAGGAGCATGCGGTCGCTGGTGCCCAGCGCCTTGGCGAGTGGGCGGAGGGACAGGTCCGCCAGCCCGTTGCGGACCACGTAATCACGGACCCGACGCAGCAAGTCCTCCCGTTTGCCCAGGTCAGCCGCTCGCCCCACGTCAATCGCCCACCTTTGACCCAGTGCCCGAATCTGCCCATTTTTGCGAGGTATTTACTGTAGCAACCATTACATGTATATTTGTGGTTGTAGCGAGCGCTACATGAACACGGCCGGCGACGTCGGCACCACGGGGCGTAAGGCCTCCTCGAGCAACCGAACGGAGTGATCATCATGGCCGCCCAGGACGCCGGCCTCCGCGGAGCCCACAGGGGCGAGTGGTCCGGCGGGCTTCGCGCCTGCCGGCACGACTGCCGGGGCGGGTTTCATCTCCTGGCGGACTCCGCGTGCGGCGGTCAGTACGTGGACGGTCACGGCCACACGTCCTGGGTCGCACGGCAGATGGCACTGTGGTCGCGGACCCTCGCCCCGCACAGGGGCTCGACCGTGTGTGCCGGCATGTGGGACACGTCCTGGCCCGTGGCTCGTGAACCGTCCTCGGTCGGTCAGGCGCGGCGTGTCCTCACGGCCCAGCTGTCGTCCTGGGGACTCCACGAGGTGACCGACACCTACCGGCTCCTGGTCAGCGAACTGATCACCAATGCCCTGCGCCATGCCCACGGCCCCGTCCGGGTCAATCTGCGCGTGCACGGTTCCCTCCTGCGGTGCGAGGTGGAGGACGCCAGCCCGGTCTGTCCCGTCCCCCGCACCGCCGGCACCGACGCCGAAAGCGGACGCGGCATCGAACTCGTCGACGCCCTGGCCCAGGACTGGGGCAGTGATCGCACGAGCACCGGCAAGACGACGTGGTTCGAGCTGGCCATCCCCCACGCCGGGCACGGCCGGGCGTACCCGGCGCCGCCGATGTGACGGAGCTTCAGTGGGACTCCACCCAGCCGTGCCGGACGGCGTAACCGCCGAGCTGCATCCGGGTCCGCACTCCGGCGATGTCCATGAGGTGGCGCAGGCGGCGGTGCAGCGTGCGCGGTGACAGGCCGAGCTGTGCCGCGGCCGTCGGGTCGGTCAGGCCGGCCAGCAGGAGCGCGAGGATCCTTCGGTCGAGGTCGGTCGGGCCCTCCACACGGCGCTCGACGGTGGTTTCGGTTTCTGCTCCGGTGCCTGACAGCTCAAGTGGGTGGGCGGTGTGCCATATCGTCTCGAACAGCGCGTCCAAGGCATCCAACAGGCCGCTGCGGTGCAGCAGCACGGCGCCGGGCTCTCCGTCCGGTGTGACCGCGAGCGGGACGAGGCCGAGGTCGGCGTCGGCCAGTACGAGTTTCATGGGCAGCTGGTCGGCGACGCGCAGCTCTACGCCGTTGTGCAGTGAATGGATCGCATCGGTGACGATGCCGGGCTCTGCCAGCACGGCCCGGTCCAGTACCACCCGGAAGTGCACGCCGCGGCCGATGGCCACGGGTTCGGCCGTGTTCTCGACGGGCGGGACGGCGACGAACGGTGCGGTGATGAAGGTACGGATCTGCGTGCGGGCCGCCTGCTGCACCTGGAGGAAGCGGTGACGGATGGCGTCGACACCCGTGACGACCTCGATCAGATCGTTGATGCTGCTCCCGGTCATCGCCGCCCGGTGTTCCTCGGCGAAGGCCACCAGCGCCTGCTCGGCCATGCGCAGACCGTCCCGGCGCTGGCTGATGAGAGAGCCGAGCGCCATGGCCGGCGGCGCCGCGGTGAACCGCTCGTCCGCCGACCTCGTCACGAGTCCCCACTCGACCAGGCGGGACAGGGCCTTGTCCACGTCGGCTCGCGGTGCGACGAGCAGGTCCGAGAGGAGCGTCGCGGTGGAATTCGGCCGTCCGAGCAGCGTCCGGTAGACGCGCTCGTCTTGGGGTTCGAGGCCCAGAACATCCAGCATCGGCGACCGACTCCCTTCCGCTTGCCGCAGCGGGGAGAGTATGCGCCATGGCGGCAGACCCTGAAAAGTCCCTGCTGGGAGCAGGTGTGACGGGAAGGGTCCCGGGGAATCGCCTCCCCGGGACCCGCCGGTGCGGTTCATCGCAGGCCGTACGCCCTGATGATCTCGTTCTTGACGGAGAAGCCGCTGTCCGTCGCGGCGTTCGCCCGGACCGAGATGAAGCCGCCGGGCTTCTTCGGCGTCTTGAACGAGCCCGTCCAGTAGCCGCCGGTGCCCTTGTGCAGGGTCACCTTCTGCCAGGTGGCGCCGTCGTCGTACGAGACGTCCAGCTTCACCGTGGTGACGGTGCCCGGCACGGCGCCGAGGTCCATCGACACGGGCTTGAGCGCGATCTGCTGGTTCGCATCGGCCTTGACGTCGCCGTGCAGGTCCGACTCCAGCTTGTAGTCCAGGTTGAGGACCGAGAACCGCTCGAAGAACTCCGAGTCGACGGTGTCGGACATGAACGTCCACTCGGTGTGGGTGCGCGTCGACAGCCGGAAGACGTCACCGGGCCGCTCCGCGTCGAGGACGGCGCGGTAGGGCAGTCTGCCCGCCGGCACCTCGGTCCACTGCATGTCCGTGCTGTTCGGGTTGTCGTGGATCAGTCGGTCGCCCTGGAAGACCTGCAGGCGGGTCGGTGTCTCACCCCAGGGCAGGAAGCCGCCCAGCCGCATGTTGTCGCTGGCGGAGGCCCATGCCTGCACGTTCCAGGTCATGTAGTTCCCCCAGCGGGAGTTGTACACGCCGAAAGACTCGCCCTGGCCGGGCCGGGTCGCCGGAGCGAACCAGTCCAGACGGCTGGTGCTGCCCTTGGCGTACGTGTTGTCGCCCGAAACCATCACCCACGGCAGGGCTCCGTCGACGCCCTGCGCGTGGAACTCCCTCCAGACCTGGCCGGGTGTGACCCATTCGGTGCGGGTGCCCGGGTGCCACTCGCGCTCGGGGAAGTTGACCGACGGGCTGAGGGTGAAGTCGGAACGGTAACCTTCCGCCGCCCCGCCGTCCTTGGCCGCGTAGTAGCGGGCGTCGATCCGGGCGAGTTCGGCATGGGTCGGCTTGTAGACCAGGGCACGGTCCGGCACGTGGCCGGGGTAGTTCCGGGTCAGGTCGTAGACGAACGGCGTGTACTCGGTCTGCTTCACGGTCAGTTTGAGGATGCCGGCCTTGGCCATCGCGATGAGGGGCTTGCCCGCGTCGCGGTGGACGGTGGCGACCGGGATGGCCGACTCACCGACGTACTCCATCAGGGCGCCGGCACGGTCGTTGACCACGATCAGCGCCTTCGCGCCGGCCGCGACGGCGGCCTCGGTGCGCTCCTGCGGCGAGACCTTGTCGCTGCGCTCGATGACGACGACCTTGCCCTTGGCGCGCGCCTTCTCGTAGTCGCCGGCCGCGCCGGGGCCCGCGTAGGCCGCGTCCAGTCGGTCCGTGGCGGTGCCCACGGCGCTGCCCGCCTGCACCAGTGCCTCGAACGGGAGGTGGCCGCCCAGCGCGCTCAGGCTGAGCTGCGGCTCGCCCTTGCGCCAGCGGGTGGTCAGCAGGAACTCGCCCTGCTTCATCGGCTCCGTCGGCGCGACGTACACGTCGTCGTACGTCGGCGGCACCACGTACGCGCTGCGGAAGTCGGTGAAGGGGTCGAGGCCCTTGTAGTGGACGTTGAAGTCGACCTTGCGCTGGCGGTCGTCGGTGCGCTGCGGCGCCTCGGTCTGCAGCAGGCGTGCCTTGCGCGCGTCCAGCACCACGTTCGCGGAGCGGTCCTTGAGCAGGGTCTCCGGGTCGACCATGACGGCCAGACCCGAGCGGTCCGCCTTCTCGCCGGCCACGTCGAGGTACGCCGCGACGCTGTACTGGCCGGGGGCCATGCGCATGGTGGTCGAGCCGTCGACGTAGAGGTTCCAGGGCCAGAAGTCGCCGGCCAGGTTGACCGTGACCCATCCGGCGGCGGGCTTGCCGTCCCGGCCGACCAGCTTGATGTTCAGGTCGTAGCGCTCCTCCTCCTTGAGCAGCGCCACCGAGGTGCGGGTCACCGGCTTCCCGGTGGCCGCGTCGGTGCCCGTCACGTAGCCGACGTTCCGGCCGGCCGGGGCGGCTTGCGGGTCACCGGTCACCGGGACGGCGGCGGTGCCGCCCGCCGGGACGGTCACCGTGGTGGCTCCCAGCCGGAACGGGCCGCCCTCGCCGCTCAGCGCCAGGTTCAGCCTGACGTCGGTGGAGCCGGAGTTGGTGAAGGTCAGGTCCTTGGTGACGGCGACGTCGCTCGGCTCGTGCGGCCACGTGTAGTTGCCGAAGAAGAGCGATCCGGTGCCGCGGACCGTGGTGCGTACGGCGGCGGCCACGTCGAGACGGCCGGTGCCGACCTCGTACGGCGAGTACCGGTCGCCCAGCCCCTTCGCGGTGCTCATCAGGTGTTCCTTGAGCCGCGCGCCGGTCCAGTCCGGGTGCTGCTGGGCCAGGATCGCCGCTGCGCCGACCACGTGCGGGGTGGCCATCGAGGTGCCGCTGATGGTGCGGTACAGGCCCTCGCCGCCATCGGTCATCTCCTGCGAGCGCGCCGCGGTGATGTCCACGCCGGGCGCCGCGATGTCCGGCTTCATCCCGCCGGAGAAGGCCAGCGGGCCGGTGCTGGAGAAGGAGGCGAGCTGGTCCTGCTTGTCCGTGGCGGCCACGGTCAGCGCCGAGGCGGCCGCGCCCGGGGCGGAGATGCTCTCCGGGCCCGCGTTGCCGGCGGCGATGACGAACAGCGTGCCGTACTGCGCGGACAGCGCGTCGACCGTCAGCGACATCGGGTCGCTGCCGTCCGTCGGGTAGGAGTCGCCGAGGCTCATGTTGACGACGTCCGCACCCGACTCGGCGGCCCACTGCATGCCGGCCATGACCCAGGAGTCCTGGCCGGAGCCCTCCGCGCCGCCGAGCACCTTGCCGACGACCAGGTCGGCGCCGGGGGCGACGCCCTTGTTGGCACCGCCGGAGGCGGCGCCCGAGCCGACGATCGTACTGGCCACGTGGGTGCCGTGCCCGTTGACGTCGGTGACGGCCTCGCCCGGCACGAAGCTGGCCGTACCGTCGATCAGTCCGGCGAAGTCGGGGTGGTTGACGTCGATGCCGGTGTCGAGCACCGCGACCTTGACGCCCTTGCCGGTGTAGCCGGCCGCCCAGGCCTCGGGCGCGCCGATCAGCGGCACGCTCTCCTTCAGGCTGGCCTTCACGCGACCGTCGAGCCACAGCTTCGCCACGCCCGCGCCGAGCGTCGCGCTGCCCTGCGGCGCGACGTCGGTCCAGAAGGTGCGGGCCTGCCGCTTCTCGGTGGTGAGCGCGGCACCGCCGATGCCCTTGAGGTCGCGGGTCAGCTTGCTGCCCCGGGGGGCCGTCGGCTCCACGGCCGAGCGGGACTTCGACCCGGCGTACGTCGCGATCAGCGGCACCGCGGCCGACTTCGCGTCGTCGTAGCCCATCTCGATCAGATCGGTGACGTTGAACAGCCGCCGGTCCAGCTTGTCCGCGCCCAGCAGCGGCAGTGCCTCGTCCGGGATGACGAACAGGTCCCCCTTGATCTGCTGGACCTTCACGCCGCCGACGGCGTTCTTCGGCCGGTCGACATCGGCGGTCTGTTTTCCGTCGGCCATCGTGGTGACCGTGACGACATCGCCGGTGACCAGGGTGACCTTGTGGGTCGCCGAGGGCTTGGCGGGAACGGTGGGTTTGCTCGGAGCGGCTTGAGCGGGCGCTTGCAGGACTGCGAGCCCCGACGCCAGCAGCGGTACCACGGCGGTGGCCGATATCAGCTGCCAGCGCCTGCGTCGAAAGGCGGAAGCCTGAGAGGGGGAGGACATGCCAAGGGTCTATCGGCCCGGGAACGCCGACGTAAGACCTGATGACGGCAAGTCCTCGCCATGGCAAGGACTTGTCAGCCGTGAACCGCGCCGAGCGACCCGCGTACCGGTCCGTCACCAGAAATACCTGGTCAGACAGGCTTTTGATCTCTGTACCGGAGTAGAGTGGAGCTACCGGGAGTATTTCGGACATCGGATGCAACTCAGGTGTCGTTTCCGGCGATCAATACACCGGGCCGCCGAACTGCGGGCGGCCCGGGGACAGGTCTTCACCATGACGGTCACCATGGAACGCACGGCGGCTGTACCGCCTCTCGCCGCCGCTCCCCCGCTTCCCGCCCGCCTGACGCTCACGCCGGCGACCGCCCTTGCCGGGCAGCTGGACGGGGCCTGGTGGCCCCGGTCCCGCGACCTCGAGGCCGAGCTGCCCGCGCTGGTGGCCGCGCTCGACGAGCGCTGTGGACGCATCACGCGCGTCACCGTGAACCCGGCCCGCTGGCCGGTCATTCCGCGCAAGGTGCCCGCGGGCGGGCACCTCGTGCACGTGGGCTGGTTCGCCGAGCAGGACCCCGACAAGCTGATCCTGCTCTCCGGCACCGTCGGCCGCTGGGACTTGCTGGTCATCCCGCCCGAGACCGCCCCCGCCGCCGCGGCGCGCCTGATGGCGGCCGCCGCCGTCCCGGGCAGCGTGCTGACCGCCCGCGCGTTGATCGCCGCCGAAGGCGTCATCGGCCGCATGCCCGACCTCCGGGACCGGGAGGAGGCCTGGGAGAGCGAAGGCGGGGCGTGCATGTCCACCGTCGGGTTCCCTGCCAGACAACCGATCGGCCCGCTGTCCGCCGGCGCTTGGTGGTGAGCCCCGCGGACACCGCGGACACCGTGGTTGTCGGGCATCCGCTTCCGCGCCCGCGCACCGTCTCCGGGAACCTCCAGCAGGTCGGCCTGCGCACCGTCGCTGCCCAGGTCGAACGGCCCGGTCGCTCCGGCGGCCGTCAGCGCGTGCCGGCCCGCCCGTACGGCCAGGTCGACGGTGGCCTCGCCGTGGCGATGCGCCGGCTCGCCACGCCGATGCGTTCGCAGATCCACTCGTCGCCGAGGGAACGCCGTCCGCACAGCTCGGCGTTGGTCAGGACGCGCGGCGGTACCTACGCGCCGAGGCCGGCCAGGACCGATGTACGCATGTGACCGACCACCTCAGTCCGCCAGCCGCTTGGCGGCCCGGCGGACCCCTTCGGCGGCCTTCGCGCACCGTTCGGCGTGCCCGAGCAGGACCATCCGGAACCGTTCGCCCGCCTCGTCCTTGTTCCAGCCGCCGTTTCCGGCACAGGCCGCGAGGCTCTCCGCGTGCCGCTCCAGCCGGTCGGCGCTGGCGTGGGCCAGGGCGCCGTACGACGCCGGCGCGTACCCGTACGCCGCGACCGGCACGGCCGTCGCCATGCCGATCGTCACCCGCCCGTCGCCGGCCCTGGCGAAGCCGTCCTCCAGGTCTTCGAGCGCCACGAGCAGCGTCCGTGGGTCGAGCGTCTGCGGCAGCCGGTCCGCGGTGAACGCCGGGGCGATCAGCACCGGGCGGACCCGCGCCGTGACGACCCGTACGATCCCTTCGGCGACGAGCGCCGCGAACCGCGCGGCCGCGCACCCGCCCGGGGACCCGCACAGCGCCACGGGGCCGGGATCCGTGTCCGGGCCGACCGCCTCGTCCTCCCCGCGCAGCCAGCCGGGCGCCCGCAGGATCTCGGTCCCCGACGCGATCGCCAGGTCCTCCCAGACGAACGGCGCCCGCACCGGGTACACGGCGGCGGCCACGGGCGGAAAGCGGCGCAGCGCCTCGCCCACGGCGTCCCGCGGGGACACGGCCGCGCCCGCCGCGAGCAGGGCCAGCGCCTGGAGCGCGGTTCCGGCGGCGGCCTCGGAGACCAGGGCGAGGGTGTGCGCGAGGGCCGGGACCGCCACGTCGGGATCGATGCCCCGCGCCAACAGCCGTCCGGTCAGGGAAGCGGGGTCCGGGTCGGCGAGGTGCAACTCCAGCCGGCGGCGCAGGGCTGCGGACCCGGCCTCGTACGACCGGTCGCCCGCGGCCGCCGTCGCGACGGCCATCACCTCGCTCAGCAAGGTGTCCTCGACGGCCCCGGCCCCCGCCACCACGCGTCGGCTCAGCCTCAGCATGCCGCGGTACCACGCGTGCCATTCCAGGGTGCCGTCCCCGCGGCGGGCCTCGATCGCCCGGTCCACGTCCTCGGCCAGCAGGGCGTCCAGGTCGGTGGCCGGTTCGGTCTGTGCCGTCGCCGCGTCCCGGTCCAGGGGGGCGTGCGGCGACAGGCCGTACCAGCGCCCGCCCGCCGTGAGGCCGGCCGCCGGCCCCAGGGCCGCCGCCTCGTCGGCCCGGGTGAGCAGTCCTTGGGCGTCGGCGGTGGTCAACGGCACCAGGAAGGACCCGTACGGGGTGCGCAGCCGGACCGGGCGCCCGGACCGGGTGCGGCGCAGGTGCGCGAGCAGCAGGCGCGTCAGTCCGTCCCGGGTCAGCGCGTCCAGTCCCAGGGCGCGCGCCGGGGCATCCGTCCACGGCAGGCGCTGGGCGACCATGGCCGCGCTGAACACGGCGTTCTCCAAGGGCCAGGCCGTCGCGGGACGTCGCGCCGCCGTGGCCGGGCTGTCGGCAGTGGTCATCGGTCGGTCTCCCTCGTGGTCACTTGTCGCGGAGCATGTACGGCTGGTTGCCGACGACTTCGCCGTCGTAGGCGCTGATCAGCTTGTTGACCTGCTCCCGGTAGTGCGTGAACTCCCCGCGCAGCGCGTCGGAGTAGGCCTGCGGGGCGTGCGACAGCGGGTAGTCGTACGACTCGTCCAGCCAGCCCAGTTCGACCCAGCTCGCGGGGATGTCGTTGGGCGAGGCCGGTCCGCGCCCGTCCAGTCCGGGAATCACGTCGTGCTTGTTGACGAGGCTGACCACCTGCGTGGTGTGGTCGGCCGGCCGCTTGCCGTCGATCGGGGAGCCCACCGCGATCACGTGCGTGATCCGGTAGGTGGACGCCACCTCCACGTCCGTCGCGAGGTTCATCGCGGTCATCCCGCCCAGGCTGTGCCCGACGATCATGAGCTCGGACCCGGCCGGCACCCCGGCGCGCAGCAGCAGCTTCTTCGCGGCGCGCGTGTACGTGGTGTCCGTGCGCAGCAGCCCGTCGAAAGCGCCGACGAGGTCCTGCGGGGTGTTGTTGCGCAGCAGCCCGAAGCTGGTCCCGGGCAGCAGGAGCACGTGGCGTACGGCGCCGTCGGCGCACGCGACGCGGCGCAGCAGCACCAGGCCGTGGTTGCCGAGGGCCCCGATGTCGTTGACGTAGCTGACGATGTCGTTGTCCGAGGTGGCGAGGACCTTCGCCAGGATCGTGTCCGGCTCGGTGCGTTCGGCGCGGCCTGGCCCGGGGTTGAGGAACGCCAGCACGGAGCTCGGCAGCCCGAAGAGGGGATCGGTGGTCGGCACTCCGCCGGCGAGCGTCACCCAGGAGAAGTCGTCGTTGACCGGGTTCTCGTCGAGCATCCCGAGCAGGGCCAGCAGTTCCATGATCACGGGGCTGATCGTGGTGAGGGCGCGGGTCACGCCGTGCAGCTCGATCAGCGCGCGCATGGCCCGCAGGGCCTCCAGCCGGTTCCCGGCCACCATCGCGTCGGTGACGCGCCGGGCCGCCGGCGAGTCCAGGTTGGGGTGCCCGACGGCAGCCGCCTTGATCCGCAGGGCGAAGGCGTCCACGGCCATGGCCACCTTGGCGGGGCGCCGGTAGGCCATGCTCCCGGCCATCCGGGCCAGTTCGCCGACCAGGCCGCCGTTGGCGCCGAAGCCTAGACCTGACGGGCTGGTGAGCGCCTGGGCGCAGGCCACCGCCGTGCCGAGGGCCCAGCCGGGGCGTCGCAGGGCCTCGAGCCCGAACCGCCAGCTGAAGAGGGCTCCCGTGAGTTCGGCGCCGGACTGCTTGGCCGTCAGGGCCGCGTCCGCGAGCAGGACGGACGCGGCGATGAGGAGCTCGGCCTCGGTCCGTTCGGGAACCGCCGGAGCGGGGGCGGCCGCCGGGGCCGTGGGGTCCGTGGCGTCCGCGGATTCCGGCCCTTCGCCGGAGGCGTGCGGTTCCTCCCGCGCGGGGAAACGCCGATCCGTTTGCTCGACCACCCGAGGCGCCACTTTCCGTACCTCTCGTCCCTGCGCACCGGCCTCGCGGCCGTGCCCGCCCGTACCTGCTGTGTGCGGTGGCATCGTGGCACCGAATGTGATCATTTCCGCACCCTCGGGCGGCCGTCCGCGTGCGCCGAACCCTTCGCAGGGCAGCGCCGATTGCCCGCCGGAAGCCCTCCCGGGCCCGCAGCCACGGGGCACCCGCCGGTCCGCGAGCGGCCGGCCCGCCCACCGGGATTCGGCACGCCCCCAGGTATGAATCAGGGCCCCCGAGGTTGACCCGGGTCCGGCTTTACCCGCTTCAGCGGACGACGTCGAAGACGTTCTTCTGCAGGCCGTTCGCGTAGGCCTCGTGCTCGACGAGCTTCAGCTTCTGGGTGTCCTTGTCCGTGGCGCTGAAGAGGCGCTTGCCCGCGCCGAGCAGGAGCGGGAAGACGAGCAGGTGGTAGCGGTCGATCAGGCCGGCGTCCGAGAGGCTCTGGTTCAGGGTGGCGCTGCCGTGAACGATGATCGGGCCGCCCTCGGTCCGCTTCAGCGCGGCGACCTCGTCGAGCGTGCGCAGGATGGTGGTCTCGCCCCAGTTCGCGACCAGGTCGTCCTCGGTGAGGGTGGTGGAGACGACGTACTTCGGCATGACCTTGTAGCGGGCGAAGTCCGCCATGTCCGGCCACACCGGGCTGAACGCCTCGTAGCTGGTCCGGCCCATCATCATCGCGGCGGCTTCCTGCTGCTCCCGGCCCTTGATCTCGAACGCCTCGGGGAGGAAGTCGACGTCCTTGAAGGTCCATCCGGAGTTCCGGTAACCGGGCTCGCCGCCCGGAGCCTCCACGACGCCGTCGAGCGAGATGAAGGCGGTGCTGATCAGGGTGCGCATCTTGGTTCCTCGTTGTCTCGTGTCCGGTCTCGACTGTCCGGTTCTCGGTGGATACGGCCGGTGCGCGACCAGGTCAGAACACCACCCGCCACACACCCGCCATGATCTCTGACTGTGGATCGTGGAGAAACTCATCGGTCCTCACCCGTCACCGATGTCCGGCCTCGCTTGACTGGTGGACGGCGCGACGGGTAGGGAGAGGCTGTTCATTGCGCAAGGTGTGAAACGGGGGACATATGAAGCCGCTCGAAACGGGCGATCCCACCTCGCTCGGCGAGGGCCGCTACCGGCTGGTGGGACGGCTCGGCCAGGGGGGCATGGGCGTGGTCTACCTGGGCCGTTCCCAGTCCGGCCGTGCGGTCGCCGTCAAGGTCGTACGTCCCGAGTTGAGCACCGAGCCCGGGTTCAAGCGCCGGTTCGCCGACGAGGTCGCGGCCGCGCGGCGGGTCGGCGGCTTCCACACCGCGCCAGTGGTCGACGCCGACCCGGACGGGGAGCCGGCCTGGCTGGTGACGGCCTTCGTGCCCGGTCCCACCCTGCAAGCGGTACTCGCGCGCGTCGGATCGCTGCCTCCGGACACGCTCACCGTCCTGGCGGCCGGCCTGGCCGAGGCACTCGAGGCGATCCACCGGGCGGGGGTCATCCACCGCGATCTCAAGCCCGCGAACATCATCGTCGCGGAGGACGGGCCGCGTGTCATCGACTTCGGCATCGCGCGCGCCCTGGACGGAACGGCCCTGACACAGACCGGGCTGCAGGTCGGCACGCCGGGATTCCTGGCCCCCGAGCAGCTCACCGGCAGTGGCGCGGTCACCCCCGCGGTAGACATGTTCGCTCTGGGGGTGGTGCTCACCCAGGCGGCGGGCGGCGCCCCCTTCGGCGACGGCCCGTCCGCGGCCAGGCACTTCAAGGTGGTCTACGAGGAGCCGGACCTGACCGCGGTGCCCGGTGAACTCCGCGAGGCCATCGGCGCCTGCCTGTCCAAGGACCCGGCGGCGAGGCCCACCCCGGCTGCCTTCCTCGCCGCTCTCACCGTCCGCCACCCGGACGGTGGCTCCTGGCTGCCGGAGGCGGCCACGCAACTTCTCCCGCCCCCGGAACCGGCAGTGCCTCCCACCGCGCTGGACACCCCGCTGGACCTCCGGCAGGACTCCCCGGTACCGGACGCCGCCCCGCCCGTCGTCGCGGAGCCCCGTACGGAACAGCCGCACACCGTGACGGGACCCGCGGCGCGGCCCTCCCCCACCCCGGCGCAGGTGCCGCAGGCGGTTGCGGAGAGGCCCCGGCGTCGGCGCGCGGTGGTGGCGGCAGTGCTCGTGATGTCTCTCGCCGCCGTCGGCCTGTACGCGTGGCAGCACTGGTCCGGCTCCACCAAGGACAACGCCAAGCCCGGCGCGGTCACGCCCACCGGATCCGCCGCTGCCCCTACCCCTGCCTCGTTCCCGGCCGATCCCCTGCTGATCCGGCAGGACACCGCCCCGGGCTGGCCCGGGACGTGCCACAGCCTCATCTCCCGCCGGGACCCCGGAACGGAGAAGCCCGTGGGGCTGATCACCGGGGGCGCGGGCGCATGCGACACCCTGCCCCAGTGGTCCCCCGACCGCAGGTCGTTCGCGTTCACCCGCAGCACACCGGAGGGCACGGCCGTCTGGACCGCCAACGCCGACGGTTCGAACCTTCGGCGGATCACGTCCATCGCCGGCGGCAGGGTGTCGTGGTCGCCGGACGGCAGCCGGCTGGCCGTGCTCCGCAAGAAGGACGGTGTCCAGCAGCTGTTCGTGGTCGGTGTCGCCGACGGCACGGCTGTCCAGCTCACCTCGGGCGGGGGCCAGGTCGAGGATCCGGCGTGGTCGCCGGACGGCAAGAGCATCGCGGTCTGCCTGCAGACGGAACCCGAGAACTGGCAGATCCACCTGGTCGACCCCGCCGCCCCGAGCCGCGCCCCGCAGCAGGTGACCCGGCTGCCCCATCCGGCACTCGACCCGGTGTGGTCACCCGACGGCTCCACCTTCGCCTACACGGCGGGGACCTACGGCACGGGCACTCAGGGCGACATCCGCCTCGTGGACGCCGACGGCAGTGACGATCGTGAACTGGTCGCCACCGACGCCCACGAGATGGACCCCGCCTGGTCCGTCGACGGCACGTGGGTGGCCTTCGTCCGCGGCCCGTACGAGAAGCCCGTGATCTGGGCCGTGCGCGCGGACAAGACCGGCGAGCGTACGCTCACCACCGGCGGCGCCGCCGAGGGGCATCCCGCCTGGCGCTGACGGCGGAAGAGACCCCGGCCCGAGGCCTGGACGGCCTCCGGAGCCGGGGCACCGGCTGCTGAGGGACGCTCCCTTTCAGCCCCTGTCGGCCCCTGTCGACCCCTGTCAGCGAGGGTGTTCGTAGGCCTCCAGGTGGGTCGCCGAGAGGGCCAGGCCGTCCGCCGCCGCCGTGCAGCGGGCGGCCAGGGCTTCGACGCGCCGGCGGAAGGCTTCCGCTTCCGGGCCCTGCCAGGTGAGGGCCTCGGCCGAGGCACGCAGGCGGTCCGCGTGGGCCAGCAGGGCCGTGGAGTGGGCGCGCAGGCCGGTCACGGGGGCGCGGCGGTGTTCGGACCGGGCGGCCGGGATCGTGGTCACAGGGACCTCCAGGGGGCGAAGGCGTTGGTGACACCGGCCAGGGCCGGGACGAGTTCGGGGTGGTGGCGCAGCAGGACGGTGACCATGGAGTTGCGGTCGACCCACTCGAGGCCCTCGGCCGTGTAGACCTCGGGCCGGTAGTCGGTGGTGAAGAAGCGGTCGCTCTTCAGCCGCCGGCTGGCCATCAGGATGAAGATCCGGAAGAGGGAGTCGCTGAAGGCGAACCCGGCGGGGCGGGGCTCCGCGAGGTTCCCGACCAGGGTGTCGACCCGGTCGAGCCTTCCCTCGTACAGGTCCCTGAGCAGCGGGGTGTCCCGCGGGTGGTCGCCGGTGAGCTCCTTGAAGGAGGCGACCGGGCGCTTGCGCAGCATCTGCCGGTAGGCGTTGTAGCGCGGGATGCCCCGCTCGCGGTCGCGCAGGACGTCGACGGTCCCGAGGTCGATGTGCTCGCCGGAGAGCCGGGCGAGGTTGCGCAGCGCGTCCGGGTGGTTGTGCAGGACGAGGGCGCCGGGGTGCTCGGTGCCGAAGGTGTAGAGCAGGTCGCTCATCCCGTACGCGTCGATGGCGCTGCGGGTGGTCGCGCCCTGCATGTCGTCGAAGCCGATGACCTCGCGGACGGCCCCCCGGGTGTGGTCGCGCACCGTCACCTCGTCGGGGATGAGCGGGTGCAGCCGGTAGGCGGAGACGAACTCCTCCGTCATCGAGTACGGCGCCGCGTGGTGGTCGGTCGGCGAGCCGAGGATGCCGCTGAGCATCTCGCCGCTGCCGATCCGGCCGAACCGCTGGGAGACCCAACGGGGCAGCACTCCGTACCAGTTGGCGTCCATCGCACGCTTCAGCACGGGGGTGTCGAGGACGCCCGGGGTCCACTCCACCGTGTGGATCTTCGCCATCAGGGCGGTGTTGACGAGCCGTGCCGTGTGGAAGAGCCGCTCGTCGTCCCAGGTGGGGTGGTGGGAGCGGATCTGGTCGCAGATCGCGTTGTGTTCCTTCGCGAAGAGCGTGTGGAGCAGTGAGAGGCCGGTCCAGTAGTCGCTGTTCATCCCGGTGGCGTCGAGGCAGGCCAGGTCGAGTCGGGGGTCGGAGGGCAGCCGGCCGTCCCGGACGATGAGGTGGCCGTGCTCGGCGGTGCGCAGGGACCGGCAGCGGGCTTCGTCCGAGCCGTAGATCTGCGAGCCGTCCCACCAGTGCGTGACGGTGTTCTCGTACGTCGGCGGCGCGTCCGCGGTGGTGTGGGCGACCGGGTCGGGGCGGGTGCGGTTCACCCGCATCGGGCAGCCGCCGCCCGCCCAGTCGTCGTCGGCGGCGAGCGGGACGGTGAAGGGCTCGGCCTCCTCGTTGTCCCCGTGGTTGGCCCAGCCGTGGTTCTGGAACTGGATCCACGCGGCGGCCAGCAGGTTGAGGGTGGGGGCGGGGGTGAAGCCGCCCGAGCGGGCGAGCAGTTGCCTGCTGACCTCGCGGGGGCTCGGCGTCATGAGGTCTTCGTCGGAGTCCGGGAAGACCATGTGGAGCGGGGCGTTGCGGTCGAGCCGCGTTCCCACCCTGCCCATGTCGACGTCGTCCGGGTCGTAGCCGGAGCCGTCGTACGAGCGGTACGGCGCGAGGTCGCGCGTGGTCCGGCGGGGGCGTTCGCCGCCCGCGCCGTAGGTGTCGTACAGGTTCTTGCGGCGCAGGTCGTCGCGGAGCACCCGGAGGTTCAACATGGCGACCGGGCCGGGGAGTTCCCACCAGTCGCGCGAGCGGTTGATCCGGTCGAAGGCGGCCGAACCGAGGCGCTCCAGGAGGCCGGGCGGACCGTAGGGGGCGGGGCGTCCGGCCTGCGCGGGCAGGGTCGCCGTGCGCACGGCGGTCTCCGCCGTCGCCGCCCGGCCGGCGGTCCCCGGCGTTCGCGTCGTACGGGTCGTCCCGGCCGTGTCTGTCGTGTCGGTCGTGCGGGTCGTGTCCTTCGTGCCCGCGGTGTCCGTCGTGTCGGTCATCAGGAGGTCCTCAGCGGTCGTAGAGCTGGAAGAGCCGGGTGTCGGTGACCCGGCCGCGGAAGCGGGTGAGTTCCGCGTCGACGTGGGCGCTCGCCTCGGGCACGTCGAACCGGAGGTTGTGCTCGTACCGTTCCGCCGCGTGGCACAGCGGGAAGGCGTGCGTGTCGTCGGTCCAGGTGAATTCGGTGAACTGCGCGGGCAGGGCGTACGGGGAGACCGAGGAGCGCCCCTCCAGGCTCGGCACGACATCGTGCTCGTTGATCAGCGAGCACACCCGGGTGGCCGGGTCCGCGGGCCGCTTCCCGTCGATGGGCGAGCCGACGGCGACGACGTGCGTGACCCGGTACAGCGCGCAGAACTCGCGGTCCGCGGCCAGGTTCATCGCGGTGATCCCGCCCAGGCTGTGGCCGATCAGCGCGATCTCGGCGCCCGTGGGAATCGCCAGGCGCAGGGCCCGTGCGGTGGCCCTGGAGTAGGGGGTGCTGGGCCTGGCCACCGCGTGGACCGCGCCGAGCAGGTCCTGCGGGCTCTCGTTGCGCACCCCGTCCGTGGACATTCCGGCGAGCTGGACCACGTACCGCGTCACCTCGTCGGGGCCCGACACGCGCTGGACGAGCAGGACGCCGCCGGTGCCGACCGTCCCGATGTTGCCGAGGTAACCACCGATGGTGCCGGAGGTGTCGAGGCGCTCCAGCAGGCCCGGCTCGGGGGCCTTGGGCTCGGCGCGGCCGGGCCCCCGGTCCAGGAGGGCCCAGATACGGGCGCTGACGCCCATGACCGGTTCGGCGGCGGTCAGGGTGCGGCCGGTGGCGATCTCCCAGCCGGCCTCGTCGTTGAAGGGGTTCTCGTCGGTCAGCGCGTTCCACGCCAGGATGTCGGCGAAGGACGGGGCGAGCAGCGCGAAGGCGCGTTCGGCGCCCTGGCTGCCGATGATCCGCTTGAAGGTACGGACCGCCTCGCGCTGCCGGTCCTGCTCGACGGCCCTGAGCACGCGTGCGGTGTCGGGGTCGCTGAGCAGCTCGGGATGGGCGACGGCGGCTGCCCGGATGCGGGCCTTGAGACCGGTGACGGCGAGGCTGACCGCCAGGCTCTCCCGGCTGGTGAGGACTCCGGCGAGCCAGCCGGCGCGGGCGACCCCGGGGCCGTCCGCGGCCCAGCCCAGGCCCTTCGGGTCGCTGAGCGTACGGAGCAGGGTGCGCAGCGCGGTACGGGCGCGGCCGGAGGTGCCCAGGGCAGCCAGCGGCAGCCGGGTGCCGAGGGCCAGTTCGCAGGCGTGCCGGGAGGCTTCGCGGACGGCGTCGGCGGCCTCGGCCAGGTCGCGGCAGAGCTGGTGCAGGCCGGCCACGTCCGGTTCGCCGACGGCGGGAGCGGGGGCGGATGCGGTGGAGGGGGCGGTGACGGCTTCGGGCACGGGGGGACTCATTCCGGGTCTCGACGAGGGGCCAGCCGCAGCCGCATCGCGGCGGTGTCCAGCGTTCCGGGCAGCGGGCGGTGCGGGTCGACGGCGGGGCGGCCCCCGGCGATCCGGTGGCTCCGCAGCACCTGCGCGCAGACGGCCGAGGTCAGGAGCAGGGCGAGCTGGTCGCCGGGGCAGCGACCGCCGCCGTGGCTGAAGGGCGCCATCCGGGTGTCCCCGTCGGCGTCCGGCTCCAGCCAGCGGCCGGGTACGAAGAGGTCTCCGGCCGGAACGTGGGCGGAGTCCCGCTGGTGGAATCCGATGGGGACCAGTACGGACGTCCCGGCCGGGTAGCGCACGCCGCGCCACTCGGTTTCGGCGCGGGTGACCCGTACCAGGTCGGGGACGATCGGATAGAGCCGCACCGATTCCTGTACGCAGGCCCGCAGTCGGGGCAGTGCGGGGTCGCCGGTGACCGCGTCCTCGTACGCGGCGTCCTGCTCGGCGGGGTGGCCGGCGAGCAGCAGCAGGGTGCGGGCGACGACCGGGGCGGCGACGTCGATGGCCAGCAGCCAGTGGTGGACCTGGCCGAGCGGGTCGGCGGCCTCGGGTGCGGGGTGCGCGAGGGCCCGGGCGGCGAGGGTGTGGGCGGGTGCGTCGGCCGCGTACGCCGCGATCCGCTCCGAGGCCTTGGCGTAGACGGCCTTGTTGGCCTCGGTCCGGCTCTTGCGCAGGCCCATCCAGTTACCCTCGTCGCGCAGGGTGCGCAGCCAGCCGGCCAGCTCCCCGTCGTCCGCGGCGCGGTCGCCGAGGACCACCCGGCGGGAGATCCGGCCGAGGCAGCGGCGCACCCGCTCGAAGTCGAGGACGGCGTGGTCGGTGAGCGGCCGGCTCTCCTCCTCGACGACGGCCTGGTACTGCGCGCAGGCGGGGTGGACCGGGCTCCCCCACGCGAGGACCTCGTCGTTGACCTTCCGCCGGTCCTCGCGGAGGTCGCCGTGGGAGCAGATGACGCCGGTGGGCTCGACGCCGATCAGGCCCTTGAGCTTGTCCTCGGCGTCCATGGCGAGGGTGCGTACGGGCTCCTCGAAGAACTGCCGGATGTCCGCCGGGTCGAACAGCACCAGCATCTGTCCGGAGAGCCCGCGCACGGTGACGGGGGCGCCGCCGTGCCGCTCGCGCATGGCCCGCAGGGTGGCCGCGGACCAGCCGTACTGGTCGAGGGCGGCGTACGCCGACACGACCTTGAACCGGGGGCTGACGACACCTCGGATGAAGACGGGCAGGGTGTGGGTGGCGACGAAGCGGGCGGTCTCGGCCAGGCCCGCGCGGGCCTGGCGGGCGGCGGCGGGCGCGGGGGCCGGGGCGGGGGCGGTCGGGATGTCCGTCGGGCTCCCGGTACCGCGCCCGGTCCCGGTCCCGGTCCCGTTCAATGTGTCGTTCGGGGTCTCGGTCCCGGTCATGCCTCGACGACCTTCCCGGGGTTCAGCAGGTTCTTCGGATCGAAGAGCCGCTTGAGCCCGCGCTGCAACTCCAGGCTCACCGGGTCGAGTTCGCGGGCGAGCCAGTCGCGCTTGAGGGTGCCGATGCCGTGCTCGCCGGTGCTGGTGCCGCCGAGGGCGAGTCCGGCGGCCATGATCTCGTCGTACGCGACCTGGGCGCGGCGGAACTCCTCCGGGTCCGACTCGTCGAACACGACGGTCGGGTGGAGGTTGCCGTCGCCTGCGTGACCCAGCGTGAAGATCCGCAGCCGGTTGCGGTGGGCGATCTCCTCGATCGTGCCGATGAACTTGGGGAGTTCGGAGCGGGGTACGGCCACGTCCTCGATGAACGCGGTGGGCTTGCCGCCGAGGGTTGCGGCGAAGGCGCCGAGGGCCGGGGTGACCAGCCGCCTTGCCTCGATGACCTGTCGGGACTCCTCGGGGGTGGAGGCGGTGTGGACGTTCTCGGCTCCGGCCTCCTTGCAGAGGAGTTCCATCGCGAGGAGGTCGCCCGCGGGGTCGGTCGCATCGCTCTCGACGATGAGGGTGGCGGCGCTGCCGGGTCGCAGCAGCGCGTGTCCGTAGTCGGCGACGGCCCGCGACGTGGCCCGGTCGAGGAGTTCGAGCGCGGAGGGGATGTGGCCGGCCGCGGTGATCGCCGCGACGGCGTCCCCGGCAGCGGTGAGGCTGGGGAACTGCGCGAGCAGCGCGAGCGCGGCCGGGCGGGCGGGCCGCAGCGCGAGCGTGGCGCCGACTACGACCGCGAGGGTGCCCTCCGAGCCGACGATCAGCCGCGTCAGGTCGTAGCCCGCGACGCCCTTGGCGGTGTCGCGTCCGGTGCGCGTGCGCCGGCCGTCGGGCAGTACGAGGTCCAGCCCGAGCACGTAGTCGGCCGTGACCCCGTACTTCACGCAGCAGATGCCGCCCGCTCCGGTGGCGATGTTGCCGCCGATGGTGCAGCGCTCCCAGGAGGCGGGGTCGGGCGGGTAGGTCAGGCCGTGCTCGGCCACGGCGTCGTTCAGGTGCTTGGTGACGACTCCGGGCTCGCAGCGCACGAGCCGGTTGGCCGGGTCGATCTCGATGATCCGGTCCATCCGGGCGGTGGACAGGACGACGCAGCCGTCGATGGCGTTCGCGGCGCCGGCGAGTCCCGTGCGGGCGCCCTGCGGGACGACGGGGACGCCGAGTTCGTACGCCGTGCGCAGGACGTGTGCGACCTGCTCGGCGTCGTGCGGGAGGGCGACGACCGCGGGGGTGCCCGCTTCGGAGAAGGGTGCCGCGTCGCGGGTGTGGGCGGCGAGCGCCTCGGGGTCGGTGCGCAGGACGTCGGCGGGCAGTCCTGCGCGGAGCCGGTCGAGGAGCGCGGCGGAGTCGGAGGAGGGGGCGCTGGGGGCGGAGGGGGCGGAGGCGGAGGGCATACCGGGCCTTCTGGAGGTCGTGGCAGTGCTCGTGCCGGCGGTCGTGACGGTGCCGGCCACGGCGTTGGCGGTGACGGTGACGGTGGGGGCGGCTGTGCTCAGAGGGAGGGCAGCTCGGTGGTGATCGGTACGTCGATGAGCACCGGTCCGTCCTGCTGGGCCGCCGAGTCCCGTACGAGTTTGGTGAGTTCGCCGGCGCCGTGGGCGGTGTGCGCGCGGACGCCGTAGCCCGTGGCGATCGCGGTGATGTCCAGGCCCGGGATGTCGAGGCCGGGGGCGCCCTGCGCGTGCTCGATCTGCGCGAACCACTGGAGGATCGCGTAGCGGGCGTTGCTGAGGACGACGAAGGTGACGGGGACCTTGTAGGTGGCGGCGGTCCACAGGGCCTGGACGGCGTAGTGGATCGAACCGTCGCCGATGACCGCGACGACGGGCCGGTCGGGGGCGCCGAGCTGCGCCCCGACGGCGGCCGCCGCGCCGAATCCGAGGCCGCCGCCGGCGGAGAAGAGGTACGAGCCGGGGGTGCTGATCCGGGTGGCCTCGTGGAACTGCGGCACGTTGGAGGGAGATTCGTTGACCCAGAGGGTGTTGTCGGGCGCGCCCTGGGCGATGGCGGTCATGGCGGCGAGGGGGGTCAGCACGCCCTCGGGTTCTTCGGGGATCCGTACCCGCTCCTGGGTCCGGGGGGCCGGCCCGCCGGGCGGGAGCAGGTCGGCGAGCCGGTCGGTGAGGGCCCGGGCGGACAGCGCGAGATCGGCGACGACCGCGTCCCCGACCGGGGCCTTGGCAGCCTCTTCCGCGTCCCGGGTCAGCAGGATCAGCTCGGCGCCCTCGGGCAGGTAGGAGCCCGGAATGTAGGGGTAGTAGCGGAAGACGGGCGCACCGATGACCACGACGAGGTCGTGGCCGGACAGCTGCTGGGTGAGCGGGCCGATGGCCGGGACGAGTTCCCCGCGGTACTGCGGGTGGTCGCGGGGGAAGGCCACGCGGGCGGAGACGGGGGCCGCCCAGACGGGCAGGCCGGTGCGTTCCGCGAGTGCGACGACCGCGTCCCAGGCGCCGGACGCGTCGACGTCGTCTCCGACGACGAGGACGGCGGAGCGGGCTCCCGCGATGCGGTCGGCGAGGTGCCGCACGGTCTCCGCGGCGGGGCCGGTGGCGTGGGTGACGCGGCGGGCGGCCGCGGCCTGGGCGCCGCGGTCCTCGGCCTCGGTGAGCTCGGCGTCGAAGTCGTCCATGGGGAGGGAGACGAACACCGGCCCGTGCGGCGGGGTTTCGGCGAGCTGGGCGGCGCGGGCGAGCGCGGGGGCCACGTCCGCGGGGCGCGGGGGCTCGTACGCCCATTTCACGGCGGGCTGCGGGAGGAGCGTCGCCTGCGGGTTGGAGAGCAGGGCCTCCATCGTGAGCATGGCGCGGACCTGCTGGCCGGCGGTGACCACCATGGGGGTGCGGTTGGCGCGGGCGTTGAGGATGGCGCCCATGGCGTTCCCGGTGCCGGGGCCGGTGTGCAGGTTCACCAGGGCGGTGGTGCCGGAGGCGAGGGCGAAGCCGTCGGCCATGCCGACGACGACGGCCTCCTGGAGGCCGAGTACGTACCGGAAGTCCTCCGGGAACCGCTTGAGCATGGGCAGTTCGGTCGATCCGGGATTGCCGAACACCGTGGTCATGCCGCGGGCCCTCAGCACATCCAGGACCGCTTCTCGAACCGTGCGCATGTGTGGATCCTTCCGCCCAGCCGGTAACAACTGACGGTGATCAAGACAGCACGCTCCGTGGATCTTGGCAAAACCGCTCCACCGGGTGAAACGGCTTGCCACGCCCATGCCTCAGGGTGCGGCAGGGCACCGCCGAGGCCATTCGCCCGTGTTGACGTCGCGTCCACCCGGCGACGGGGACGTCCCCCACACGAGCGATCAGGCGAGGCCGGTCTTGAGCGCCGCGAGGGAGTCGTCCAGCGCCCTCGCCGCGGCGGGCACGTGGGGGGCGAGGGTGCAGAAGGCGTGGACCAGGTCCTCGTGGTTGCGGTGTTCGACCGGGACGCCGGCTGCGCGGAGCAGTTGGGCGTAAAGGATGCCTTCGTCGCGGATCGCGTCACCTTGGACGGTGGCGATGTAGGCGGGCGGCAGGCCGGCGTGGCTTTCTGCGTAGGCGGGCGCGGCGCCGGAGGTCTTGGGGTCGCGATCGCCCAGATACCAGCCGGCACTCAGCTCCACGGCGCGGCGGGGCGGGGCAGGACGGGTGCGTCGGCGTTCTCCGCCTCCGAGGGCAGGGTGGGGTCGATGTGCGTGCACGGGTACCACATCAGCTGGAAGCGCAGCGGTGGCCCACCGGCGTCGCGGGCGCGCAGGGCGACCACGGCGGCCAGGTTCCCACCGGCCGAGTCGCCGGCCACGGCGATGCGGTGCGGGTCCCCGCCGAGCTCGTCGGCGTGGGCGGCGGTCCAGCGGAGCGCGGTGAACGCGTCCTCCACCGCCGCCGGGTACGGGTCCTCCGGGGCGAGCCGGTAGTCGACGGAGACCACGACTGCGCCTGCCCGGTGGGCGATGCTGCGGGCCACGTTGTCGTGGGTGTCGAGGTCGCCCATGAAGAATCCACCGCCGTGGTAGTACACGACGACCGGGAGACCGGCCGCGTCGGCCCGGGGCCAGTAGACGCGCACGCCCACCCCGTCGGCCCTGCGGTCCTCGATGCGCGGCAGCTCGACGACGCGTGGCTGGGCGTTGGCGTTCGCGATGTTGGCGCGGCGCAGTTCCTCCGGTGAAACCGCATCGAAGTCGGTCGACGGCATGCCGTCGAGCAGTTTCCGCAGAGTCGGATCCAGCGGCACGGCGTCCCTCGCTCCTGTCGCGTTCGGCAGCGGCTTCCAGCGCCCCTCCGCGAACGTGGCGCTCGCCGGGGTCCAGGCCGCACGCCGATCACTCTAGAAGGCACAGGGGGCAAAACCGGCGAATGGGTGCCGCCGGACGGTGGCCTGACGGTGGCGCGGTGGCGCGGTGGCTTCACTCGCGGTCGGGGGCGAGGTGTCAGCGGCCCAGGGCGGTGCGGATCGTCAGGCCGTGGTGGCGGCGCAGTCGGCGCAACTCCCAGCAGGACAGGGCCGTGACGGTGAGCGGGGCGCCGAGGATGAAGACGGCCCGGGCGCCCGCGGGGACCTGGGGGTAGGCGCCGGTGAGCACGTCCAGGAGGGCCATCTCCCAGACCAGGACGCCGGCCAGGACCGGCGGCAGGACCTCGTGGATGTCGGCGGTGCGGAAGACGTGGACGAGGGAGAGGCCGATGCCGTAGAGGGCGAAACCGATCGACCACAGGCACAGCACGCCGATGGCGATCTTTCCGGGCAGCCCGACGGCGTCGCGGAACCCGGCCAGCTCCGGTGCCATGGCGAGCGCCGAGGTGCCCATGGACGCCATGACGGCGGCGACCGCGCCGAGCGGGCGCAGTGCCCGTCGCAGGTAGAGGCGGCGCAGGTCACCCCGCGCGGCCGCGACGAAGGCGCCGGCGACCACGGGGAAGGTGCAGACGAGGACCAGGACACTGGCCCAGCTCTGGTTGAGGCGTTCGTTCGCCACGGCCTGGACGTCGGCGGCGCTGACGACGGCGTTGTAGGTGACCATCAGGCCGATCCAGGCCGCGAGTCCCAGCGCGGTGCGCCACAGTTGGAGCCTGCGGACCCCCGGATCGCTCACGATCCCCGGGCGGGAGGGGCGGAAGGCCCGCTGGGCGGCGTAGAACGGGTTGCGGACGCCGCGCAGGAGCTTCCGTATCCGCGACGGCTCGGCGGGCGGCGGAACCGGCGCGTACGGGTATCCCTGCGGGAGCGCGTATGGAAATCCCTGCGGCGGAACCGGCTGGTACGGGTATCCCTGCGGAGGGACCGGGGGCGCGTACGGATACCCCGCCGGCGGGGACGGCGGGTACGGGGATCCCGGCTGCGGGGCAGGGGCGGCCCCGCCGGGCCATCCCGTCGGCGGCCGGCTGCCCGCGCCGCCTGCCGGATCCCCGTACCGCTCCCCGCCGTAACCGCTCACGCGCGTACTCCCGTTGTCCCTGTTCAGTCGGCCTCGCGCATCGTAGTCGGCGGTGGGAGGGTCAGGTCAGGCTCCAGGACCAGGTGCCGTCGGCGGTGACGAGGCAGACGAGGATCAGTACGTCGGCGAGGCCCAGGGCGACGGCCAGGCGGGCGCGGGCGGGCCGGGTGGTGCGGCGGTGCAGGGCGAGGGCGCCGAGGACGACGGCGATGGGGCCGAGCAGCAGGTTCATCACGAGCAGCCCCAGCAGGCCGAGGACGAACCCGGTGACGGCCATCGCGTCGGCGTCGCGGGTGCGGGTGCGGGTACCGGTACGGGGTTGGGTGAGCGGGCTCATCGCATGCCTCCGCGTTCGTGGTCGGGGTGTGCGGTCCGGCGGTGGCCCGACAGGCGTTCGCGGGCGGCGAAGAGGGCGAGCCACAGGGCGATGGCGAGGCCGGCGGCCGCGCCGACGGGCACGGGGAGGTGGGCCACGGCGCCGAGGATGACGCCGAGCACCAGCAGTGCGCCTACGAGGAAGAGCATGGGACGGTCCTCCCGTTCGGGTAACAGTTGTTCACTGACTACCCGGTTCAGTTCGGGTCATGCTGGCGGCGCACGAGTGTGACGCGGTTGACTTCGCCTCATGAGTCCGTCCACCGGGGTCCGCGAGACCCAGCGCCGCCGCACCCGACGCGCCCTGCTCGACGCGGCCCTGACGGAGTTGGAGGAGCGCAGCCTGGGCAGTCTCGGGCTCAGGGAGGTGACCCGGGCCGCGGGGGTCGCTCCCACCGCCTTCTACCGGCACTTCCGGGACATGGACGAGCTGGGGACGACGCTGGTCGAGGAGGCACTGGCCAGTCTGCACGGGACGGTACGGGACATCCTCGCCGCGACCGGTGACGCCGAGCGGCGGGGCGGGGCCGCGGTACGGCTCGTGGCCGAACTGGTGCACGACAGGCCCGCGCACGTCCGCTTCCTGGTCCGCGAGCGCCACGGCGGGGTGGCGGCGGTGCGCGAGGCCATCGCGGCGCAACTGGACGTGTTCGCCGAGGAGATCGCAGTCGCGCTCGCGGCCGATCCCGTGAGCGCCGCTTGGGCCGGGGAGGACGTGGCCATGCTGTCGCGGCTCCTGGTGGACCACATGTTCATGACGGCCTCGGCGTTCCTCGCCGCCTCGCTGCGCGGGGAGGACTGGTCGGCCGCCACCGGCACGGCTCTCGCGCAGCTGCGGCTGATCCACCTCGGGCGCGTGCACTGGCCGGGGTGACCCGTGCGCGGCCGCCTTCGAAAACCAGTGCCGCCGCACGGCGCTGCGCACTCGTACGGTCGGTCCGGATTCCGCCCTGTCCGCCCCGGGTCCCCTCCACTATCTTGATCATCGCGTTGACGACAGGGGGTGGGCTCATGCCCAGGGGGGACCTGCCGAAGACCGAGTTCCGGCTGCTGGGACCGGTCGAGGCATGGCGTGACGAGGGACAACTGACCATTGCGGGCCGGAAGCCGCGGGCACTGCTCGCGGCACTGCTGCTCGAGCACGGACAGGTGGTGTCGGCCGAGATGCTGATCGACAGGGTGTGGGGCGACTCCCCTCCCGACAGCGCGAGGACCCTCGTCCAGACGTACGTGTGGGTACTGCGCCGCGCCCTCGGTGACGTGATCGAGAGCAGGCCGGCCGGGTATCGGATTCGGGTGGCGCCCGCCTGGACGGACCGGGACCGCTTCGCGGAGCTGGCCGCCCGGGGAAGCGTAGCGGCCGCGGACGGCCGGCACGCGGAGGCCGTCGCGCTGTTCGCCCAGGGCCTCGACCTGTGGCGCGGTCCGGCGCTGGGCGGGATCGGCGAGGCCCTCCGCGTCGCTGCCGCCGGCCTGGACGAGGAACGCCTGGTCGTGATGGAGCAGCGGGCACAGGCACAGCTCGACGCGGGCACACCTGTCGTTCTCGCCGAGCTGCGGGCCCTCGTCGCCGCCCACCCGACGCGCGAGCGCGCGAGGAAACACCTCATGCTGGCCCTGCACCGGGCCGGGCGGCACGCCGAGGCCCTCGAGGTGTTCGCGCAGGGCCGGCAAGCGCTCGCCGACGAGCTCGGCGTCGAGCCCGGTCCGGACCTGCAGGCCCTGCACGTGTCGATCCTCCGGGCGGGCGGCGAAGCGGGCGGCCACGCGTCGGCCCGGACGGTCGCGCGCAACGGCGAGGCGCGCAGCGGCGAAGCGGGCGGCGGCGAAGCGGGCGGCGAGCGCGGTGACGGTGTCCCGGCAGTGGTGCCCGTGCCGGCCCTCCTCCCACCGGCCACGGCGGACTTCACGGCCCGTGCCCGGCCTCTGGCGGAGCTGGTGCGCCACCTCGTCGGCGCCGGCGGGGACACCGCCGCCACCCGCACCGCCCTGCCCGTCTGCGTCATATCCGGCACCGGCGGGGTGGGCAAGTCGGCGCTCGCCGTCGAAGCCGCGCACCGGACGGCCGCGGCTTACCCCGACGGCCATCTCTACGCGGACCTGAGCGGCGCCTCCGCCGCCGCGACCCCCGAGGAGGTGCTCGCCCGGTTCCTGCGCGCCCTCGGCCGGCCCGTCCCCGACGGCCTGAACGAGCGCGTGGACCTGTTCCGCACCACCCTCGCGGGCCGCCGGATGCTGCTCGTACTGGACGACGCCGGCTCCGAGGCGCAGGTCCGCCCCCTGCTGCCGGGCGCCGCCTCCTGCGCCGTCCTGGTCACCTCCCGCAGCAGGCTCCCCGCGCTGACGGGTGCGCACCGCATCGAACTCGACGTCCTCGGGCCCGCCGAGGCCGTCGCCCTGCTCGCCAGGGTGGCCGGAGCGGAACGGGTCGCGGCCGAGCCCGCCGCGGCCCAGCGCATTGCCCGGCTGTGCGGCCATTTGCCGCTCGCCCTGCGGACCGCCGGGGCGCGCCTGGCCACCCGCCGCCACTGGACCCTGCACACCCTGGTCGAGCGGCTCTCGGACGAGTACCGGCGCCTCGACGAACTGGCCGTGGGAGACATCGCCGTCCGTGCCAGCGTGGCCCTCAGCTACGAAGCCCTGGACGACGGGGCCCGCCGGGCCTTCCGGCTCCTGGGCGCCCTCGGCGTACCGGACTTCGCGCCCTGGCTCGTGACGGCCCTCCTGGACACCGACCCCCGCACCGCCGACGACACCGTCGAACGGCTGACCGACGCCCACCTGTTGTCCGTCGTGTCGGAAGGACACGGCGGCGGACTCCGCTACCGGCTGCACGACCTGCACCGGGTGTACGCCGCCGAGCGGGCGACCGTCGAGGACGCCCCTCAGCTGCTGAGGGACGCCGCCACCCGCGCGCTCGGTTCGTGGCTCTGGCTGATCCGCCGGCATGCCGCGGCCGCCCCCTCCGGCGAGCTCGAGATGTGCGCCCACTACACGACGGCGCGGGCCGGAGCACCCGTCGCTGAGGACGCCGCCGCCTGGTACGAGTCCGAGGCGGCGGCCCTCGTGGCCGCCGTGGAGCGGGCCGCGGCCCTCGACCTCGCCCTCCCCGCACGCGAAGTCGCCCTCGCACTCGGCTCCTCCTCCTTCGGCGTGGCCAACCGCTTCGAGGAGTGGTGGCGTACGCACGACGCGGCCATCGCCGCCACCCGGCGTGCCGGGGACCGCTCCGGGGAGGCGATGCTGCTCGCCGGTCTCGGGCAACTGCGCTACTCCCAGGACCGCTACGGCGAGGCCCTGGCGTACTTCGAGCAGGCCAGGGCCCTCGTGGAGAAGACGGACGATCTGCGGGGCCTGGCCGTCGTGCTCGCCGGGACGGGCAGCGTCCACCGGGAACAGGGACGGTTCGCCGCCGCCCGCGCCGCGCTCTCCCGGGCCGCCGAAGGATTCCGCGTCACCCGCGACGACGCGGGGCTGGGGTACGCCTCCCGGCTCGCGGCGTCGGTCGACCTGGAGCAGGGCCGCCACGAGCAGGCCCTGACGACGCTCAAGGAAGCGCTCAGCGCGTACCGTCGGCTCGGCAGCCGCCGGGGGGTGGCGCTCACGCTGCGCACCACGGGCCTGGTCCACCGCGCGCTCGGCGACCACCCGGTCGCCGAGCGCCTGTTCGAGCAGGCGCTGGGGATGCTGCAGGACCTGGGCGACGAGCTGATGATCGCCTACACCCGGCTGGCCCTGTCCAAGACCCGGATCCGCCTCGGCACCGCCACGCTGCCCCCGCTCCTGGACGCTCTGGCCGTCTGCCGGGCCCACCACGACACCCTGGGCGAGGGCATGGCGCTGCGCACGCTCGGCGAGTTCCATCTCGCGGCGGGCCGCCCCGAGCAGGCCGCAGAGCCGTTGCTCCACGCCCTGCGCGTCTGGGAGCCGCTCGGGGTACCGCTCTTCAGGGCGCGGGCCATGCGTGATCTCGCAGACGTGCGCGAGGCGCAGGAGGCCTACGCGGAGGCGGCCGCGCTCCGCGCCGAGGCCCTGGCCGTGTTCACCGAGCTGGAGGCGCGTGAGCAGGCGGAATCCCTCGTGTGGTGAGCCGGGGGCCGGCCCGCTCCGGCACTTCCGCCGTGCACCTGGAGAAAACCTGGACCGGCCTGCGGCAGCCTTCGGTCATCAAGGCCCAACGGGGCCGGAACAGCCGGAGGTTGACTGATGCACACCCCACTGCACACCCGGACGCGTCGTCTCGCGGCCACCGCCCTCGTCACCGTGTGCGCCGCCGGCGCCCTCGCGGTCGCCCCGCAGTCCATGGCCGCGCAGCCGGTGGGAGCCGCCGCCCGGTCCGAGGCACAGGCCGGGTCCGCCGCGACGGCGGCTCCGGGCAGCGGAGCCCGGATCGCGGAGGTGGCGCTCGCCGAACTGGCGAACCCGCACGGTTGCACGTACTACTCGGGTAACGGGAGCTGCCCCCCGTGGTGCGCGGTCTTCGCCAGATGGGTCTGGCGCACGGCCGGGGTGACCGATCTCAACCACCTCGACCCGTGGGCGGACAGCTTCCTGAACTACGGGGACGACCGGCTCTTCAGTACGCCCCAGGTCGGCGACGCGGCCGTCTACGACAACCCGGGCCGGGACAACGACCACGTGAACATCGTCGTGGCCGTGTCGGCGGACGGGTCGAAGATCAAGACGGTGGGCGGCAACGAGAGCGGCCGGGTCGAGTCGTACAACGGCGGCCAGTTCTTCGACTGGCGGCGGCAGGGACCTGCGGGCCCGGTGAGCAGGTTCGTACGGGCCCGCGGCGCCGACACGACGCCTGCTCAGCCGTTCGGCGCGGGAGTGCGCGAGGTCATGGGTGACTGGGACGGCGACGGGGTCGACACTCCGGGGATCTACCGGGGCAACCACTTCGCGCTGCGGAACTCCAACAACGCCGGGTTCTCCGACATCGACTTCGGGTACGGCAACGGCGGCAACTGGATACCGATCGCCGGCGACTGGGACGGTGACGGCAAGGACGAAGTGGGCGTCTACGTCCCGGAGTCGGGCACTTTCTCCCTGCGCTCCAACACCAACCCGGGCCAGGAGATCACCACCTCCTTCCGGTACGGCAACGGTGGGGACTGGCTGCCGCTCGTCGGTGACTGGGACGGCAACGGCAAGGACGAGGTGGGCGTGTACATCCCGCAGTCGGGCTCCTTCGCGCTGCGCTCCAACACCACCCCCGGCCAGGAGATCACCACCTCCTTCATGTACGGCAACCCCAACTGGGTGCCGACCGCAGGTGACTGGGACGGCAACGGCAAGGACGAGGTGGGCGCGTACAACCCGCAGTCGAGCACGTTCGCGCTGCGCTCCAACACCAACCCCGGCCAGGAGATCACCACCTCCTTCATGTACGGCAACCCGTACTCGCTGCCGCTGGCCGGTGACTGGAACCACGACGGCAAGGACGAAGTCGGCGTGTTCTTCCGGGATTCCGCCGTTTTCGCACTGAGGTCCAACACGGTCCCCGGGCAGGAGATCACCAACGCCTTCCAGTACGGCAACCCCCGCTGACCACGCCCCGAGACGATCCGGGCGAGAGAAGGGAATGAAGATGAACACGATGAAGAAGAGCCTGCGCAGGGCCGTGGTGACGGGCGGTGCCATGGCCGCGGTGCTCGGCGCCTCACTCGCCGCGGCTCCACAGGCCGCCGCGGGCGGCTGCTCCTCCTGGTGGGAGCCTTGCGGTGTCGCCGAGAACCGCACGTCCTCCACCATGGCCACCACCGAAACCCTCAACGAGGGCCCGGACTGGTGCGACGTGTGGAACGCACCCGATCTCGGGTGGCACATCCGCTGCACGCAGAAGTCTCTGGGACCCGGGGGCACCCGTGGCGGGGGAACCGTCGACGTCGACGCGTTCACGTTCCCGGGGACCCGCTACTTCGTGATGATGTACGACGGCACCACCAAGTGGCTGGACCCCGGTGTATGGACGAAGTTCCCGAGCAACCGGAAGGCAAGCTGTCGTGACGACTGGTCCATGGGCGGCCCCGTCTGCAGCGTGAACTGAGGGCCGTCCCGGCCTGCTCGTCGTCGCGGGCGGCAGCGTTGAATATCTTCCAGGGAGCGCCAGGCTGCTCGACTACGGTACGAGCATGGTGAATTTCGTGCTGGTTGCAGGTGCGCGGCTCGGGGCGTGGGCGTGGGACGAGGTGGCGCCGTGTCTGCGTGCGGCCGGCCACGGCGTTTACCCGTTGACACTGTCCGGCCTTGCCGACAAGCGGGGTGTCCCGGCGGGGCAGGCGACTCACGTCCAGGACATCGTTGCCGAGGTGGAACGCCAGGACCTGCGTGACGTGGTCCTGGTAGGTCACAGCTACTCGGGCATTCCAGTTGGTCAGGCCGCGGAGCGGATCGGGGACCGGCTGGCCCGCGTGGTATTCGTGGACTCCAATGTTCCAACTGACGGTGAGTCGTTTGTCTCCGCCTGGCCGGACGGCGGAGCGGCGGTAAAGGCATCGATCGCCGAAAATGGAGGGTTCTGGCCGCTCGCGCCAGCGTCTCACTACGATGGCGAGGGTCTCACTGATGAGCAGATCGCACGCCTCGTCCGCGGCTCGACGCCTCACCCAGGCCCCACGCTGACCGAGCCCGCCGTGCTGGCGAGGCCGCTCAGTGAACTTCCGGCGACTTACATCCTGTGCGTGCCCGCGGGGGCTGAGCCCGAGGATGCCGAGCCCGACAAAGACGTGGCCGAGCTATTGGACAGCAAGCACTGGCGGCTGATCAAGATGGACACCGGGCATTGGCCGATGTTCTCCCAGCCGCGCGAGCTGGCACAGATTCTCCTCGATGCGGCAGTGGAGTGACAGATCTTCCACGCTCCGGGTGCCTTCTGGACGCGCCTCATGTGCGCTGGTCACAGCCATTCGTCAGGTAAGCGCGGTTCGTGCGGGAGGCATACGCCTTATCGAGGTGGCGGCCGAGGCCGAACGCTCCGCGTTCAGCCGGCCTTCCGAGCGGGACGACACGGCCCGAGCAGTCATGGGACAGCACCTCTTCGACGGATCGGTCAGCTCATCGGACGTTGCGTCCGATGGGCTGACCACTGATCCTGTTCAGTGCTCGCAGAGGGAGAATTCTCGTTCGTAGAGCTGCTCGTTGTGCTCGTCGACGAAGAACTTGCGTTCCTGCATGAGTTGTTCGCGGTAGTTCTTGGCCTGCTCAAGCGTCATGGTCGAGGTGTCGGACCATGGTTGTTGCGGTGGCACGTCGGAGGTCGAGACGACCCTTTCCGACGGGTCGATCAGGAAGAACGCCAGAATCTTTCGATGTCCCGGGCGGGTGGGGTCCGTCAGACGGAATTCGCCGACGCGGTGTTGCAGGATGTTCGGGAACGCCAGGCAGCGGCCCGCTGGGGTCGAGGTCGATCCCAGCACCTGGTTCAGCGCCTCTTCGTTCTCCAGACCGTAGACATCGCGCACTCCGTTGTCGTCGTTCTGTTCGTAGTCCGGGTCGTCGAGTGCGGCCCGGAAACTCAGCCGGCTTTCGGTGATGTTCTCGCTGTCCCAGTAGTAGATGCCGGTCGAGACGATCCGCTCGTTCATCATCCCCTCGACATGCCAGGAACCGCCGGGGTATTCGGGCTTGTCCGGGGTGAGTTGAATCGTGGCGAGCTTGACGATGACCTGGAGGGAGCGGCCGCGCAGGTCGACTCGGGCGGATGCGTCGGGCACCTCGGGCGGGGTGAAGGCCGGGGCGTCCGGGATGACCGGGCGGCGGTTCTCCCACCAGTCGTCCTGGGCCCTTTCCCACGCACGGCGGGCTTCCGCGTAGGCCTCGTCATCACTGTAGGAGGACTTGTCCGGATACTCCGGCTCCGAGTCGTACCACCCGTAAGGATCTGCCTCGATCCGCAGGGGCCGCGGATGGCGCAGATCGGTGAGCACGTTCTCCAGCAGCGGGCGGAAGCACGCGAACAAGTCCGGTAGAACGGAGGCCAGTTCGCGATGGGCATCCGGGTGGACGTTGTTGACGTACGAACGGAAGGCGACGTCGCCGTCGTCACTGACGTCGACGTCCGTGGGCAGCCACTGGAACTTCTCCGAGAATTCGTACTTCGAGTAGCGGTCCGTCGGGTTCTGCCAAGCCCTTTCGGGCCCGCCGCTCACCTCCCTCACCAAGCAGAACAGCGAGGGATGAACCAGATCCAGTACCTGGCCGTCGGATCCGGGATGCCAGTCCTGTTCGGCTTCGGGGACCTCCTCCAGAACCCGGACCGCCTCGCGCAGCCGGAATCCGAGCTTGTCGTCGACGAGTGCGTCCGACTGCCACACCCCGTCGACGGCGGACACCTCGACGCCGGTTCGTCCGTCCCGCAGCGCGGCGTAGTGCAGGAGTTCGGCGAGTACGTAACGAACCTGCGCTTCGGTGAGGCCCTGGGCCACCGCTTCCCGCGTCCACTTCGCGACGATGTCGGCATCGTTCATCTTGTCGAACCACCCCGGCTTCGCCCTGATGAGAGCGCTGCACTGCATCATCTGAAGTTCCCGCAGCGTTCGGGGTCTCGCGAACGACAGGGAACGGGAAGCATGAAAGGGCAGCGGGAAAGCAGACAGGCCGGTCAATTCTCTTGGTCCTTGCAGTCGGTGTGCGGTGCCCGGAAGAATACGTGAGCCGACTGACAGTGCGGCCGTGGCCCCTGTCATTGACCGGGGGTGGTCGTTCCGCCAGCATTCTTCGCATGATCCTTCCCGGGCGACCTCCCGAAGACCGCGAGTTGAGCCCGTACACCGGCTACACCCGCGCGCATTGGGAGGCGGTCGCCGACGGGCTCCTGCAAGCGGCCTGGCGGTGGGCCACGCCGCGCGGAGCCCTGCTCGACCTGCCGGGGAGGCCTTCGGCCTCCGGGGTGCGCTCGGACGGGCTCGAAGGCTATGCCCGTACCTTCCTCGCCGGCGCGTTCCGCGTCGCGGGCGGCGCGGGCGAGGACCCGCACGGCTGGCTGGAGCGGTACGCGGACGGGCTGGCGGCGGGGACCCTGACGCCGGGCCGTGAGGACGCGGAGTCATGGCCGGTCATCCGTGATCTGCACGTGCAGGGCCAGCCGATGGTCGAGTCGGCCTCGGTGGCCCTCGGGTTGCGGCTGACCCGCCCCTGGCTGTGGGACCACCTCGACAGCGCGGTACAGGACCGGGTCGAGGAGTGGCTGCGGGGCGCGCTGCGCCACCTGCCCGCCCCCAACAACTGGTACCTCTTCCCCTTCACCGTGGCCGGATTCCTGGAATCCGTGGGCCGGGGGGACGCGGAGACGGCCCGTGTCCGCCGCCGCGCCACGGACCTCCTGGAGGGCTGGTACCGGGGCCAGGGCTGGTACGCCGACGGCGACGGCCGCTCCTTCGACCACTACAACGGCTGGGCGCTGCACCTGTATCCGGTACTCGACGCACACCTCGCCGACTCGTTCGGCCGGACGGCCCCGCACGGCGAGCGGTTGCGCGCGCACCTGGAGGGTTTCTCCCTGCTCTTCGGGGCGGACGGAGCACCGGTCCACTTCGGGCGCTCCCTGACCTACCGCTTCGCCGCCGCGTCCGCCGTCGGTCTCGGCGCGGTCACCGGCCACACCCCGCTCACCCCCGGCACTTCACGACGGCTGTTGAGCGGATCGCTGCGCTATTTCCTCGGCCGGGGCGCCGTCGGTGGGGACGGGCTGCTCAGCCTCGGGTGGCACGGACCGCACGAGGCGACCCTGCAGGCCTACTCCGGGCCGGCCTCGCCGTACTGGGCGTCCAAGGCCTTCGTCTGTCTGCTCGCCCCGGCGACGCACCCCTTGTGGACCGTGACCGAGGAGGCCGCTCCAAGTGAGGGCCCCGACCGCGTCCTCGCACTGTCCGGACCGGGCCTGTTGGTGCAGAGCACCCGCGTCGACGGGATCGTACGACTGCACAACCACGGAAGCGACCACGTCGGGCCGGACGCGGCGGAAGCGGCCGCGGACGAGGACCCCCTCTACGGTCGCCTGGCCTACTCGACCCGGACCGGTCCCACCGCGCGCGGCAACGTGCGGGACAACCACCTCGCCGTGGTGGTGGCGGGCATCCGCGGCGTCCGGCGCCGCATCCACCCTCTGGGTGCGGGACACGGGGACGGCTGGGGCTGGGCGGCGTCCTGGCACCGGCCGGTCTTCGCGGGCGGGCCGCCCATGGTGCCGGGGCTGCGCGTGGAGAGCGTCACCGTGGTCAGGGGCCGCCACGAGCTGCGCGTACACCGGGTGCAGGGCGCGCCGGACGGGGCTTTCGTGGAAGAGACCGGCTGGGCCACCGGGCCCGCGGAACCGCTCCTGTCCGCGCTCCACCCGCTGCACGGCTGGGGCGCCCAGGACGAGGCCCGGGCACCCGCGGGCACTGCCTTCACGCCGTGGGCCCGCGTACCGCGCCTCACGTCGCAGGCGGAGGGAACCGGCCTGTACGCGGCGCTGGCCACGCTCACCGGCGATCCGGATCGGGATCGGGATCCGGCGCCGCTCGCCGCCGTGGTCACCGGGGTGGTGGTGGAGGACGGGTCCGTCGAGGTGTGGTGGGCGGACGACGGATCGCACACCCGCATCGCCTTCGAGACCTTCTGCGTGGAGCACGTGCCCAAGGGCTGAGCGCGCCGCCGGGGCCGGCGGGCAGGGCAGGGGCCGCCCGGACGCCTGGCGGCGCCCCGAGCACCGCGCTTCACTGGAGGGTGTCGACAGGACCGGAACCAGCACGCCCCGGGAGGTCCCGTGAACACGCACACGCCGCCCCGCTTCGACCCCACCCGGGTTCCCCACCTGCAGGGCTCGTTCGCACCGGTGAGCGAGGAGGTCGACGTCGCCGACCTGGAGGTGACCGGCGGGATCCCGACGGCGCTGGACGGGCTGTACCTGCGCAACGGGCCCAATCCCCGTTTCACCCCGATCGGCTCGTACCTGTACCCCATCGACGGGGACGGCATGCTGCACGGGGTCTGGCTCTCCCAGGGCCGCGCCCGCTACCGCAACCGCTTCGTACGCACCCCTGCGCTGCGGGCAGAGGAGCGGGCCGGCCGGGCCCTGTGGGGCGGCCTGGAGTCGATGATCGTGCCGGACGCCGACGAGGTCGGGCCCGAGCTCGCGGGCACCTTCCGGGACCTGCCCGACATCAACGTCGTACGGCACGGGGGCCGGCTGCTGGCCCTCGCGGAGTCCGCGTGCCCGTACCGGATCGGCGCCGGCCTGGAGACGCTCGGCCGTGAGGACTTCGACGGCGCACTGCCGGTGGGCATCACCGCCCACCCCAAGATCGATCCCGTCACCGGCGAGATGGTCGTCTTCTGCTACGGCCTGGAGCCGCCGTACCTGACCTGGTCGGTCATCGGCCGCGACGGCGCGGTCACGCGCGGGCCCACACCGATCGACGGCGTGGACGAGCCGATGATGATCCACGACATGGCCCTGACCGAGCGCTACGCGGTCATCGTCCTCGCGCCCGCCTTCTTCGACCTCGCCGCGGCCATGGCGGGCGGCTCGTTCCTCGCCTGGCGCCCCGAGCGCGGCACCCGCGTGGTCCTCGTCCCGCGTGACGGCGGGCCTCCGCGCTGGGCCGACGACGAGGCGTTCTGGCTCTGGCACACGGTGAACGCGTACGACGACGGACCCGGCGCGGATGCCCCGGTGGTCCTGGACTACGTGCAGTGGAGCCGGCTGACCGTCGGCGGGGACGGGGAGCCCGACGCGGCCCCCGCGAGCGGCGGACTCGTACGGGCGCGCATCGACCCGGTGGCCGGCGGCATGGCCAGGACCCCGCTGGACGACGCCCGGGTGGAGTTCCCCCGCATCGACGACCGGCGCATCGGCCGCCGCCACCGCTACGCCGCGCTGGCCACCGGGACCGGCCGTACGGACCTGCTGCCCGGCGAGTACGACGCCGTGCGCTTCCACGACACCGAGACCGGGACCACCCGCGTCTGGGATGCCGGCGACCTGTCCGTGGGGGAGCCGGTCTTCGCACCGGTGCCGGGTCGGGAGGCGGAGGACGACGGCTATTGGCTGACGTTCGCCACCGACCGCACCGACGGGTCCGCCTGGTTCCTGGTCGTCCCGGCCCAGGACCCGGCCTCCGGCCCCGTGGCCCGCGCCCGGATCCCGGTCCGGGTCCCGCTGGGCCTGCACGGCTGCTGGCTGCCGACCGACGGCTGAGCGAGGAGTGGCTGCGGTCGCGGCTGGAAGAGTGACCGCTTCGGCATGGTGAAAACGGACCAGTGAGGGTGAGCGTCGCCCACGCGGAGGCAGGCCGGTGCGACCTAGCGTGGAGGGAGCGCGGATTCCCCGTCGCCCCGCGCCCCACCCTCATCGAGGACTGATCCCATGCCGATGCAACCCTGGTTCCCCGATGCCAAGTTGGGCATCTTCGTCCACTACGGCATCTACGCCGTCGACGGCGTCCCCGAGTCGTGGTCGATGTACACCGGGCAGGTGCCGCGCGAGCGGTACATGCGGCAGCTGGACGGCTTCACCGCGTCCGCGTACGACCCGAAGGCGTGGGCGGAGCTGTTCGCCCGCGCCGGCGCCCGGTACGCCGTGTTGACCGCGCGCCACCACGACGGTGTGGCCCTGTGGGACACCGACCAGGGGGACCTGAACGTCGCACGGCACACCCCCGCGGGGCGTGACCTCGTGGCCGGATACGCCGAAGCGCTGCGCGGGCACGGCCTCAAGGTCGGCCTGTACTACTCGCACTCCGACTGGAGCCACCCCGACTACGCGAGCGTGGTGCACCCCGCGCCACCGAACGGGGACGTGGCCACCCACCCCTTCGTCACCCCGAAGGACGGGGTGGCCGACCCGGCGGCCTGGGAGCGGTTCGTCGCCTACCGCGACGCGCAGGTCGGTGAGCTCGTCTCGCGCTATCGCCCCGACCTGCTGTGGTTCGACGGCGAGTGGGAGCGCAGCGAAGAGCAGTGGGGCATGCGGGCGCTGTCCGAGCGGATCCTCGCCGGGAACCCGGAGACGGTCCTCAACGCGCGCCTGCTCGGCCACGGCGACTACGCCACGCCCGAGCAGGGCGTGCCGCTGCTCCCCCCGGACGGGCCGTGGGAGCTGTGCCTGACCGTCAACAACTCCTGGGGGTACCAGCACCAGGACCACGACCAGAAGTCGGTCCGTCAGCTGGTGCGCCATTTCGCCGAGACGATCGGCATGGGCGGCAATCTGCTGCTGGCCGTCGGACCGCGCGAGGACGGCACGATCCCGGCGGAGCAGGTCGAGCGGCTGGAGGGCCTCGGGTCCTGGATCGCCGAGCACTCCGCGGCCGTGTACGGGACCGTGGCCGGCCTGCCGGCCGGACACCACTACGGCCCGAGCACCCTCTCCGCCGACCGGCGCACGCTCTACCTGGTCTGCTTCGACGCCCCCCGGGAGTCGGTCTCGCTGCGGGGCCTGCGCAACCGGGTCGAGCGGGTGAGCGTGCTGGGCACCGGCACCGGGCTGGCCCACCGGGTCACCGGCGGCCTCGGAGACGTACCGGGCGTGCTGTGGATCGACGCACCGGAGGGGGCGGACGTCGACGAGCGGGCGACGGTGCTGGCCGTCGAACTCGACGGTGAGCTCGACCTGTACCGGGGCACCGGCCGGGACTGACCCCCGTCGGCCCCTGTCGGCCCCGGTCAGCCCCAGTCGGCTCCTGTCAGCCGCCGGCGCGGACGGCACGCGGAGACGCGCCCAGTTCGCGCCGGCACGCCTTGTTGAAGGCCTGCAGATCGTCGATCCCGACGGCCGCCGCGACCGCCTGGATCGACAGCGTCGACTCCCGCAGCAGGTGCCGCGCCCGCTCCATGCGCCGCCGCCGGATGTACGCCACGACCGTCCCGCCGGTCTCCGCGCGGAAGAGCCGGATCAGATGGTTGTGCGACACGCCCGCGGCCCGCGCCACCTGGGGCACGAGCAGCCGCTCCGCGAGATGCGACTCGATGTAGGCGACCGCGCCGGCGAGCGAGGCGTGCGGACCGCTGTCCCGCCCCGCCGGCTCGGCGAGTTCGGCCAGCCGCCACAGCGCCGACCACACCTCGGCGTCGGCCCGGCGCGGACTGCTCGGCGCCGCCGCGATGGCCCGCAGCAACACTTCGGAGAAGGCCGGGGTCCGCGCCCCGGCGTCCTGGACGACGGGCAGGGCCACCGGCTCCCCCGCGCCGGGCAGCCGCAGGTGCACGTACAGGTGCTCGGACCGCCCGCGGTAGCGGTAGCGCACCTCGGCCCCCGGCGGGACCAGACTGACGTGCCCGGGCCGGACGGCGTGGAGCACGCCGTCGACGACGAGTTCGGCGCTGTACCGGTAGAGGTGAAGCTGCCACAGGTCCGGCAGCCGGAACACGTCGACCGGGCTGGTCGTCCCGTGGACTCCCACCCCGAGGCTCAACACCCGCGGCGGCTCGTCGAGTCGTACCGCGCAGACCCGCCCCGGCCGCACCCAGACACTTTCCGTCACGCAAAAAAATTTACCAGTACCCACGAGCTTCCCCTCGCGCCCCGACTTTCGACAGGTGCGGCGCGGCGCCGCTACTCGTCGGTGGACAGGCCGGAGCGGAACGCGATCCGGGCCGCCTCGACCCGGTTGGACACCCCGAGCCGGGCGAGGAGCCGGGTGACGTGCGCCTTGACCGTGTTCTCGGTCATCCCCAGTTCGGCCCCGATGTCCGCGTTGGACAGGCCTCGCCCGAGGAGCCGCAGCACGTCGGTCTGGCGGCCGGTCAACGACGCGACCCGCGGGTCGTCCTCGGCGACCGGCGGGCTCTGGTCGCGGGTGGCGAGGTCGATGACGTGGCCCGTCACCGTGGAGCCGAACACCGCGTGGCCCGCGGCGATGCTGCGCAGCGCGCCGAGCAGGTCCGCCGGCGGAGTGTCCTTGACCAGGAATCCGACGGCCCCGGCGGCGATCGCCTGCTCGACGTACTCGTCCTCGCCGAAGGTGGTGAGGACGAGTACGGCGGGCGGCGACGGCAGCTCCCGCAGCCGCCGGGTCGCGGCGATGCCGTCCATGCCCGGCATCCGCACGTCCATCGCCACGATGTCGGGGAGCAGCCGGCGCGCGTGGTCGCCGCAGGTCGGGCGCGGACTCGATGATCAGCCGCAGCCCGTCGCGCACGGCGGGGTCGTCGTCCGCGATCAGGACAGTGATCATGACCGGTGCCTCATGCCCCCATGCTCGCCCGGATCGGAGGCACGGGCGACGGCAGGGACCGTACGGGTGAGCGCCGCGGGCCGCTCGCCGTGCTCCGGTCACCCCGACTGGCTACCGTGACGGCATGGCCGCTACACCGCTCTCCCGCTGGCCACCGAGGCGGGTGGACGCCCTGGTCACGGTGGTGGTGGTTGTCCTGGGCATCGTCGATGCCTGGGTGAAGCCGTCCAGTGGGCTGTTGACCGGGCTGCCCACGCCGGTGATCGCGGCCTGCGCCGCGGGCGTCGGCGTCACTCTGTGGTGGCGCAGGCGATGGCCGTACCTCGTGGCCGACTTCGTGATCGTCATGCACGTGGTGTCCTTCACCCCGGTGGCCCTGGCCGCCGCGATGTACACCGTCGGCAGCCTCGACCGGCGGCTGAAGGTGCTCGTGGCCTACGGCGTGGTCGGATTCGCCGCCGGTCTGGCGGGACTGCGCGGCGGGCTGCCGAACGCCGGGGTGCGGGAGGCCGGGTACTCGCTGGCGGCCATCGTCGGGCCCTTGGCCGTCGGCTACGCGGTCGGCGTACGGCGTGATCTGACGGCGGCCGTGCAGGCCCGGGTGGCGGACCTGGAGCGGGAGAACCTGCTCCTCGACGAGCGGGCCCGGGCCGAGGAGCGGTCCGAGATCGCCCGGGAGATGCACGACGTGGTGGGCCACCGGGTCAGCAACATGGTGCTGGCCGCGGGAGGCCTGGCGATCGGGGCGTCCACCGGCCCCGCGGAGACGGCGCGCGCGGCGGAGCTGATCCGGTCGGACGGACGCCAGGCGCTGGAGGAGCTGCGCGAGATCCTGGGGGTGCTCGCGCCGGGCCGGGCGGCCGCCGGGCCGGCGACCGGGACCTCCGAGCCGGACGTGGACCTGACCCGGCTGGTGGCCCACGCGCGCGAGCGGGGGCAGCAGGTCGCGCTGCGGGTGAACGGCTACCCCGAGACGCTGCCGCTGCCCGTCCAGCGTGCGCTCCACCGGGTCGTACGGGAGTCCCTGACCAATGCCGCGAAGCACGCCCCCGGCGCCGACGTGCGCGTGGAGCTGGACTGCCGGGCCGACGGCGTCCACCTCGACGTCGTCAACACGGCGCCCACGCGGGCGCCGTCGGACGACCTGCCCAGCGGCGGGCACGGTGTCGTCGGCCTGACCGAGCGCGTCGCGCTGCTCGGCGGGACACTGACCGCGGAGCCGCGCGACGGCGGCTTCCTGGTCTCGGTCTTCGTCCCCCACCGCCGGGGAGCGCCCGCACGAGGAGCCCCATGAGCATCCGTGTCCTGGTCGCCGACGACAACGAGATCACCCGTCGCGGTCTGCTGTGGATCCTCGGCACCAGCGGCGACATCGAGGTGTGCGGCGAGGCGACGGACGGCGAGGAAGCCGTCGTCCGCGCCGGCGAGACGGGGCCGGACGTGGTCCTGCTCGATGTCCGGATGCCCGGGGTCGACGGCATGACCGCACTGCCCCGACTGCTCTCCCTGCCGCGGCCGCCGAAGGTCCTGATGCTCACCACGTTCCACGAGGACGAGCAGGTACGGACGGCACTGCGGGCCGGGGCGGCCGGGTTCCTGCTCAAGGACACCCCGCCGGAGGACCTGCTGCGGGCGATCCGGGACGTGCACAGCGGGCACGGTGCCCTCGGCCCGCCCGTGGCCAAGCGGCTGGTGGACGGGCTCGCCCGCAGTTCGCCGGCGGTCGACGCCGAGGAGCGGGCCCGGCTCGACTCGCTCACCGCGCGCGAGCTCGACGTCCTGCGGCTGCTCGCCCGGGGACTGACGAACAGCGACATCGCGGCCGAACTCGGCACCACGGAGGGAACGGTCAAGGGTTACGTGAGCGCGGTGCTGTCGAAACTCGGCGCGCAGAGCCGGGTCCAGGCGGCGCGGGTGGCCTACCGCGCGGGCCTGGACACGGCCTGAGCCGGCCGCCCGGCCTCAGCCGAGGCGGACCAGCACTGCGGCCGGGCACCCCGGGCGCCCCCGGACCCCTACTTTCGTCACCTCCGACGCCGACGAAGGACACTCCGGCGGGCCCCGACGGACCGGGACCATGGAATGAGTGACGGAGCGGACCTGACGGAGCGGACCCCCGGGTCCCGCCGACAGGGGTGGATGGCAGGGCCGCCGTGGGGGCCACGGAGGACGTTTCGCCTGTTCGGGCGCACCAAGATTCGGAGCTGATCATGAACGCACACAGCGGCGTCGCCGTCCTGCCCCGCCATCCCCGCGCCGCGGCCGACGCCCGGAACGTGCTGGGCCGGATCGCGCCCGTCGGAAACGACGAGGTCGACATGGCAGCCCTGCTCCTGAGCGAGGTCGTTTCGAACGCGGTCCGGCACGCCGGCGGACCGGCCATCGAGGTCGCCGTCGGTTACGACCAGGGCGCCGGTGTGGTCACCGGCGCGGTCTTCGACACGAATCCCCGCATGGGCTCGGGTGCCCGGTCCAGCCGCGACGAGGCGGACGCCGACGAGACGGAGACGGAGATGGAGACGGGTCGTGGGCTGGATCTTCTTGATGCGGTGGCCGGGGCTTGGGGCGTGGCCACCGTGGGTGACCGGGGCAAGTGGGTCTGGTTCCAGGTCCACGCCGCCTGACACGCCGTAGCAGGGTTTCTTGACCCAGAGGTCTGGACCGGTCCTGCGCGAGGCGTTAGCGTCGGGCCCGAAGCATAGAAAGCGCTTTCTACGACCTGCTCGAGATCGGAAAGTCAGAGATCACATGCGGCCCTCACCTTCCCCCGTCACCACCCTGACCACTGACGAGACGGGCTTCCTGCGCAACGGCCGGCCCCACCGGATCGTCTCCGCGGCGATCCACTACTTCAGGGTCCACCCCGACCTCTGGTCCGACCGGCTGCAGCGGCTGCGCGCCATGGGCGTGAACACCGTCGAGACGTACGTCGCCTGGAACGCCCACGAACCGAAGCCCGGGGAGTTCTCCTTCGACGGGCCCGAAGACGTGGCCGCGTTCATCCGGCTGGCGGGGGATCTCGGCCTCGACGTCATCGTCCGGCCGGGCCCCTACATCTGCGCCGAGTGGGACTTCGGCGGGCTGCCCGGCTGGCTGCTGGCCGACCGTACGATCCGGCTGCGCCGCACCGACGCCGGCTACCTGGCGGCGGTGGACGCCTGGTTCGACGAGCTCATGCCCGTGCTCGTGCCGCTGCTCGGCAGCCGGGGCGGACCGGTGGTGGCCGTCGGGATCGAGAACGAATACGGCAGCTTCGGCAACGACACCGCCTATCTCGAACACCTCCGGGACGGACTCGTCGCGCGAGGGGTCGACTGCCTGCTGTTCACCACGGACGGCGCCGACCACGGCTTTCAGCTCGGCGGCCGGATCCCCGGCGTCCTCACGACCGGCACGTTCGGCTCCCGCCCCGAGGCCTCCCTCGCCACCCTGCGCGCCCACCAGCCGCAGGGCCCGCTGGTGTGCGTCGAGTACTGGCACGGGTGGTTCGACCACTGGGGCGAGCCCCACCACACCCGCGACCCCCAGGACGCCGCCACCACCCTGGACAGCCTCCTCGCGGCCGGCGCCTCCGTGAACATCTACATGGGGCACGGCGGCACCAACTTCGGCTGGTGGAACGGCGCCAACCACGACGGCGCCACCTACCAGCCGGACGTCACGAGCTACGACTACGACGCCCCCGTCGGCGAAGCCGGTGAACTCAACCCGAAGTTCCACCTCTTCCGCGAGGTGATCAGCCGCCACACCGGTCCCGTCGCCCACGAGGCACCCGCGCTGCCGCCACGCCTGGCACCCCGGACGCTCACCGCCGACGGGCACGTCTCCCTGGCGGACTCGCTCGACGTCCTCTCCAAGGCGCAGCACCACGTCGAGCCGCTGACCATGGAGGAAGCCGGCCAGTCGCTCGGCCTGATCCACTACCGGACCCGGCTGCGCGGTCCCCTCCCCAAGACGGAACTGCGCATCGACGGGCTCGCGGACCGCGCCCAGGTCTTCCTCGACGGCCGGGAGATCGGCGTACTGGAACGCGACAGGCCGCTCGAAGCGCTGGACGTCGCGGTGCCCGACGCCGGCGCGCGGCTCGACGTCCTGGTCGAGAACCAGGGCCGGATCAACTACGGCCCCCTGCTGGCCGACCGCAAGGGCATTCGCGACGGGCTCCGCCTGGACAACCAGTACCAGTTCGGCTGGGAGATCCGCCCCCTGCCCCTCGACGACCTCACCGTCCTCGCCTTCGCTCCCGCCCCCGTCACCGACGGCCCCGCGTTCCACCGCGCCACCGTCCACGTGGACGCGCCCGCCGACGGATTCGTCGAACTGCCCGGCTGGACCAAGGGAATGGTCTGGCTCAACGGCTTCGCCCTGGGCCGGTACTGGGAACGCGGCCCGCAGAAGACCCTGTACGCGCCCGGCCCCCTCTGGAAGGCGGGGGCCAACACCCTGATCGTCCTCGAACTCCACACCCCGGGCAGCGTCATCGAGATCCGCGACACCCCGGACCTGGGCACGCCGGCGGACGCCCCCATCCCCGCCTGGTAGCAACCGTGGTGCTTGCGCCCCTCGCCTGGAGGTCTCGGCCTTGGGGAGGGGAGCACGGCCAGGGTCCAGTCCTCCGGCACGTCCGCCCGGCCCGGCCAGTGCCGGCGGAAGTCCCGTGAGACACGGCGGTCGCTCGTCAGCGCTTCGATCACCGCGCGCAGGCATCCGGAGTCGAACAGCGACGGCATGGGTGCTCCCCTCACTTGTTGGTTCGCGCCCGGGTCCCCTGGCGGACGGCGGGGGACGCGACCTGCCCCCGACCGTCCGTCGCGCAGCCTGCCCGGTGGCGTGATCAGGAGTCGGAGCGGAATGCTCCGTGGACGCGCAGGTCGCCGTTGATCGCCACCTTCCCGTCGTTCGTGTGCATGATCCAGTCGCCTCCGCCGCGGACCGACAGATGGGCTCCGGCGTTCACCTTCCCCTGCAAGCGCGACTCGCCTTGAACGCGCAGCATGCCGAGGGTGGTGAGGTCTCCGGTGACAGTGACCGTGTGGTCCGCCTTCACCTCGCCCTCGGCATCCAGGCGGCCGTGGACGATCAGCCGGGGCGGGCCGTCCTGCGTCTCCAGCACGTTGTCGACGCTCAGCCCGCCCTGGAGGGTGAGACGTTCCTTGACCTGGGCCCGGTGGGTGACCAGGTCGTTCAGGTCCGCCTTGTCGGCCGCGACGGTCCCCCACTGGCGGCTCCCGGCGCCCTGGAACACGTTCATCCCGGAGGCGGGGAACTCTATCCATCCGTCGGCGGCCGTACGGCCCTGCACCCACTTGGTGTTGATGCCGTTCAGGTCCGCCAGGTCAGCGGCCACGGTTCCCCAGTCCTGCTTTCCGTCCTTGCGGACGTTCACTCCCGACTGCGGGAACTCGACCCACCCCTTGCCCGAGTCCCGGTCACCCACCCACTGGGTGTTGATGCCGTTCACGCTGATCTTGTCGGCCGTGACGGTTCCCAAGTCGCTCCCACCGCCCCGGCCGACCCTGATTCCGTCGGACGGGAACCCGATCCACCCGGCGTCGCTCTCGCGCCCCCGGACCCACGCCGCGGTCACGGTCTCGACGTCGGCCTTGGCGGCCGAGAGGGTACCGAGGCCGCCCGCGGGGTCGCGGATCTGGGCGCCCTGCGGGGTGAAGATGATCCGGCCCTTGTCCGTCGTGCCCTCGACCCACGGGCTGCGGATACCGCTCGTCGCGGTGACGCTCTCGAACTCGGGGCTGCGCAGGTGGACGGTGGTGGTGAGGAAGTACCCGGGCCGCTGCCCGCCCGGGGAGGTGGCGATCAGGGTGTACGTGGCGTCCCGCTTCGGCTCCTGGCCCGCCGCCGGCGACCACTGCCAGCCGGTCGCGCCCTGCGTCGGCGTGACCGTCTCCGGCGGGCCGTCCGGACCCTGGATCCGGTAGGTGAGGGTGTCGGGCCCGTCCCACTGCAGGACGACGTCCTGGCCTCCGGCCACCAGGGACTGCTTGGCACGGAAGTTGCGCGGAACCTTGGGCAGCTGCTTCAGCAGGCTCAAGGTCACGGGGCTCTTCCGCACGAAGGCGCCGTTCGCGGCCCTCTCCGTGACGCTGAGCAGCACCAGCCCCGATGCGCTGGAGACGGGGAAGCCGTCCAGGACCAGGGCCATGGAGCCGGCCTCCCGGAACAGCGTGTTCGGCTGGGCGGTCACGGTGAGGACACCCGTGTTGTCGTCCCAGCCGACGATCGGCTCCTCCCCCTTCTTCGTCGCGGTGTTCCGCTCGACCCGCGCGGTGATCGTCTTCGGGTGCGCCGTCAGATCACCGTCCGCCTGGCCGCAGGGCACCCGTACCTCGATGGAGTACCAGATCACCTCGTCCATGGTCGGGTTGGAGACGACGATGTAGACCGATCCGTGGCGTTCCTCGCCCGCGACCGGCACCTGGAGCGGAGCCGGATCGGTGAGTATGTCGTAGTGCAGAGAAGCCATCGCTGAAGACCCCCTGTTTGCGCTGTCCACGCTTGCCCCCGACGGGCGCAGCTCCTTCAGCAGAGCACTTATCGGACAACCCGATACCCGGATCCTCCCTAACCGGCGCGAAACAGATGTCCAGTGGCCGAATCGGGAATCTCCTACTTTCCGAGAGCGCCGCTCACTCTCCGAGGAGGCGGCGCGCTTCCGAGAGCAGGCGCAGGAGTTCGGTGCGCGAAGGGTCGTCCGGGGTGTCCGGGGCCGGCCGGGGCGCGTAGGTGGTGAGGACGTGCAGGGCGACGGCGGCCTGACGGGCGAAGAGGCCCAGCAGGTCGAGCTCCGGCAGGCCGGACCGGGCCTGTGGGGACGGGTCGAGCACCTCCAGGACGCCGAGGACCCGGTCCCTGCGGATGAGCGGGGCGGCCATCAGCGCGTTCGGTACGTAGCCGGTGGACTCGGCGATGTCCCGGTCGAAGGAGGCGCTGTCGTGCAGGTCGTCGACCACCATCGGCTCCCCCGATGCGGCGACCCACCCGGCGATCCCCCGGCCCGCCGGGAACCGCCGCCCCACCAGGAACTCTTGTCCCTGCCCGGAGACGGCCTCGAAGATGAGCTCGTCCGCCGTGGTGTCCAGGAGCATGATGGAGCTCGCCTGCGCGCCGAAAATGGCGCGCGCGGTGTCCACCACCGACTGCAAGAGCTCCGCCACGGCCGGATCAGGCCGGGGTGCTGCGGACACGGCAGGGGCGATCGTCTGAGCCATGGGGCTTCCCTTCCGGCGCCGGTCGTTACCGGCGTCCGTGGACACGGACGTTGGCTGCGGACAGGTACAGGGCGTTCTTCAGCTGGAACGGCGTCAGCCGGGGTCCGCTCGACAGGATCCGCGCGCAGAGCCCCGCGATGAACGGGGTGGCGAAGCTGTTGCCGGAGGTACGGATCGACGTGCCGCCGAGCCATGCCACCTGGACCTTCTGACCGGGGGCGAAGAACTCCACCGGGGGCTCGGGGTTGTAGAGGTGCAGATCCGGGTCGTCCTCCTGGTGGCTGCCGACCGAGATCACCGAGGAGAAGCGCCAGGGAAAGCTCTCCACGTGCGTGTTGTGCGCAGAGGCGACGATCACGGTCTGCTGGAAGTACGCCTCGTCGGCCAGTCGGCGCAGCTCGTCCACGAAGCGGTCGTGGGTGGTGGACAGGCTCAGGTTCACCACGTCGAACCGCTGGCGCACGGCCCACCTGATCCCTTCGAGCAGGACGTCCCCGCTGCCGGAGAACCGGTCGCCGAGCACCCGGATGCTGGACAGCTCGCAGTCCGGCGCGGTGCGCCGGATGATCCCGGCGCATGCGGTGCCGTGACCGCAGGTGTCCCCCTCCTCCGTCTCCTCGACGTGGACCCCGTCGTCGTCCTTGAAGACCCGCCATGACCGGGCGACCGGGCCGACCATGGGGTGGTCCCGTTCGACACCCGAATCGACCACGCAGACGCGTACGCCGCGCCCGGTCCCTCCGACGAGACCCGTCTCGGGCGGATCCGGCGGAGCGTCGGCCTCCACGGGTACGTCCGCGGGGCCCCGCCCTCGCAGGCCCCAGATCAGTGCGGGCGCCGGTTGCTGCGCGGTGGTCATCGTGGCGCTCCCTTTCCGGCTCCGGTGACTCGTCCGACGGCGGGGCCGGGCCCGGGCGAGCGGCCCTGGCAGCGGGAGACCACGGCCTCGGCCTGGCGTACGGCGGGGAGATGGCCCTTCACCGCGAAGCGCCGGCGGGCGCGCGTCGCCGCCGCGGCCGCGTCGCCCGGGCGGCCCAGCGCGAGGGCGGTACGGGCGAGGTCGAGGGCGGCGACGCCCTGGACGATGGGCGAGTCGGTGCGGGCGGCGGTGGCGAGCGCCCTGGCGGCCAGCCGGGTGGCGGTCGCGGCCTGCCCCCGCGCGGCGGCGATCCGGGCGCGCAGGCCGTCGAGGTCCGCCGACTCGGCTCGCGGTCGGGCCGGTTCGGCCCGCTCCCCCGCCAGTTCGGCGAGGGTGCCGCGGGCGGTACGCCAGTCGCCGAGGTCCAGCCGGATGCGGGCGGCGTCCAGCAGGGCACTGCGCAGCAACGCCGTGGCGCCCAGGTCCCGCGCGGCGGCGGCGGCCCGCTCCAGGCTCCGGAGCGCCTCCTCCCGGCGGCCGGTCAGGTCGGCCACGGTCGCGGTGAAGATCGGCAGGAAGGCGTCGGCCTCGGCGTAGCCGAGCCTCTTCGCGAGGTGCTCCGCCTCCGCGAGACAGGCCAGGGCCCCGTCACGGTCGTCGTGGAGGGCCAGCACCACCGCCAGCGGGCAGTTGAGCGTCAGCCGAACGGCCCGGCGGCCGGCCCCCTGGTCGGCGAGGAGCTCGCGGCAACGGGCCACCGCGGCCGCGACCGGCTGGGGGCCGCGCCAGAGCGAGACCCCCGTCGCGCCGAGGGCGGCGGCCCGCTCCGGCTCCGCGTCGGCGCGTACGGCGTGGTCCAGCGCGCAGGCGAGCAGCCGCTCCGCCGCCCGATGCCGGCCCTGTTCCTGGGCGTGCTGGGCGAGCCGCAGGCAGGCCCTGGCCTGGCCGAGGTCGTCGCCGGCCGCCGCGAAGACCGGCAGGGTGGCGCCGGCGGCCTCTGCCGGTGACTCGTCCGCTCCCGCGGAGCGGCCGACCGAGGCCAGGGCGAGGCGGGCGTGCGCGGTCTCCACCGCCTCCCCGCCGCCGGCCGGGTCCTCGGCCAGCACCTCTTCGAGGAGCGCTCTGCCTTCCGTGCCGCGCCCCAGGTCCAGCAGCGTCTGGCCGAGCCGCCGGCGTGCCGCCGTACTTCCCGGCTCGCCGGCCGCATACCGGGCCGCGGCCCTGGACAGTACGTCGGCTGCCCAGACGGGGTCGGCGTGGGCCAGCGCCAGCCGCCCGGCCTCGGCGAGCGCGTCGGCGGCGCGCCGGCGCAGCCCGTCGGTGTGTGCGTCCTGGGCGCCCAGCTCGACCCGATAGCGGTACGCCTGTTCCAGATGGCCCCCGACCGCCGCGCTGCCGCGCTGCCGGACCGAGTCCAGTCGGGCCGCCCGTTCGTGCCGGTCGGCCCGGTCCTGCTTGGACTGGCTGGCGTAGACGACCTCCTGGATCAGCCCTCCGGCGAAGCGGAACGCCCCACCGTCCGGCCTGATCAGGCGGTGCCGGACCAGCCGGTGCAGGATGGGCCGGAGCTCGGTCCCGGTCCACGCCGGTGCGGGTTGTCCGTCGAGCGCCGTCAGTTCGTCGGCGGTGAAGTCGCCGCCCAGGACGGACGCCAGGCCCAGGGCCCGGTGCTCGGGCGCGTCGAGCGCGTCGATCCGGGCTCCGATCAGGGCCTGGAGCGGGAGCGGGACGCTGTCCTCATCGACGGGGTTGCCCGCGAGCAGCAACTGCTCCAGGTGCAGCGGGTTTCCGCCCACCCGTGCCAGGACCTGGGGGCCGAGCGGCTCGCCGTGCGCCGTGCCACCGGTCAGCTCGGCCGCGAGGAGCTGTGCCTCGGTGTCGGCGAGACCGCCGAGCGGCACGCTGTCCGCGGCCAGCTCGGGTCGTACGTCGAACAGTTGGGGACGGGTGAGCAGAATGATCAGGACGGCCGCGCCGGTGAGCGCCCGCAGCAGCCTGTCGAGGGTGTCGAAGAGCGGCTGCGCGGCCCAGTGGCAGTCGTCGATCACCAGCACCACGGGCTCCGCTTCGCAGAGCCCGGCAAGGACCTTGGCGAGCGCGGCGCAGGTGTCCGCCGGCGACGGGTTGGGTGTCCCGTTCAGGAGCAGGCCCTGGTGGAGCAGGTCCAGTTCGGGCGAGGGTACGGCCGTGCCGACGCTCCTCAGCAGGTCGGCCACGGCGTCGGCGAGCGGTCCGAGGCTGGGCTGTTCGCCACGGGCCCGGCAGCGCCCGACGCCGTGACGTGGACCGTCGGCCGTGGCTGTGGCCGTGGCCGTGGCCCTGTGGAGCCACTCTCGCAGGAGCCTGGTCTTGCCCTGGCCGGCCTCCCCGCCGACCACCATGCGCTCGGCCCGGCGGGTCCGGACCACACGCTCCAACGTCTGGTCGATCAGGGCGAGTTCGCGGACCCGGCCGATGAATGCGAGGTCGAAGCGGCGCAGCGCCTCCGGGCCCTCCTCCTCGTCCAGGCCGAGCAGGCGGTGCGCGGTGACCCGGTCGCTCTTGCCCTTGAGGAGGAGCGGGCCGGTCTCCGTCGTCCGGACGCCCGGCCCGGCGGCCGCCAAGGTGTCCGGTCCGATGAGGATCTCCCCGGCTGCGGCGTTCTGCTCCAGGCGCGCGGCGACGTTGACCACCTCGCCGGAGACCATGGCCTGCCGCAGGGTTGCCGAACCCGTGACCACCTGACCGGTGTTGAGGCCGATGCGCATCTCCAGCCGGACGCCCACGCCCTGCTCCAGCCGGACGTTGAGCCCGGCGAGCGCCTTGCGCATGGCCAGGGAGGCGGCGACCGCCCGGCGGGCGTCGTCCTCCCGCACGGTCGGCATGCCGAAGACGGCCATCACGGCGTCCCCGATGAACTTCTCGACGGTGCCGCCCTGTTCCTCGATCCGCAGCCTCATCAGGTCGAACCAGCGGAGCGTCACCGAGCGCAGGGTCTCCGCGTCCAGAGCTCCGGAGAGCGCCGTGGAGCCGACCAGGTCGCAGAAGAGGACGGTCACCACCTTGCGGCCGGTCGGCTTGGCCGTGACCGGCCCGAGGGCGCACGGGCTGCCGCAGTAGGGGCAGAACCGGGCGTCGGGCGGCAGTGCGCTCCGGCACGAGCTGCAAGGCATGGATTCCTCCGGTGGACGCGGGACGGCGGGGCGGCCGGGGGTCAGAAGAGAGCGCCGCCCGCCACGTCGGCGTGGGCCTGCACCTCGGGGGCCGCCGCGTCGAGCCGCCCCCTGATGTCGACGAGCAGAGCCAGTTCCTCCGGGGCCAGCGCGCGCAGGACCTCGTATTGCTCTTCGCTGAGGGCGTCGAGGTCGAACCCCGCGGCGGCCAGCGCCTCCAGGGTGGGCTCGGACGGGGAAGCACCGGACGGAGCATCTTCGGACGGGGGCTCGTCGTACGGCATGGTGTCCTCGGTCACGGGTGGCCTCCGGGGTCGGCAGCGAGGGAGAGGAAGAGCCGGATGAGCAGGTTCGCCGTGTGCAGCGCGCTGACGGAGACGGCGGTCTGCTGGGCCGGGGGCGGCGCGATGTCGTCGAGCACCCGGTGAAGGTCGTCGAGGTGGCCGCCGTCGAGCTCGGCGTGTTCCCTGAGGGTGCGGAACGCGCCGTCGGGGAGGCCGGTGGCCTCGGCGAGGCGGTCGGCGAGCCGGGGCCCGGGGGCGTTGCCCTCCAGGACCGCGATGTACCCGAGCAGCGTGACGGGGTGCTCGTGCTCGATCCGGTAGTACTGCGCCCCGGCGAGTTCGACGACGACGGGGGGCGGCACGGCGGCCGGCCCGGAACCGGCGGCGGCGAGGTCTTCGAGCAGCCAGGTGTCGTGGTCGCGCTCTTCCTCGGCGTGGCGGGCGTAGTACGCCGCGAGGGTCCGCGCGGCCGGGTCGTCCAGCTCGGCGCACCGCTCGGCGGCCCGCTCCAGCAACGGCACCGAGGCCCGTACGAGCGCGTGCATGGCTGCCAGGTAGCGGGGGTAGCGCTGCCGTAGTCCCTCCGGTCGCCAGAGGACCGCGGTCGCGGCCCTCAGCACGGTGGTGGTGGGTGTGAGCTTGGTCCTGAGCGCGAGGGATGCGGTGGCGGTCATCGACGGCTCTTCTCGTCTGCGGGAAGCGACTCGACCAGGTGCGCGTAGCGGGCGCAGCCCAGGCGACCGACCAGGGCGGCGGGTCCGGCGGCGAGCTGCTGCTCCGCGCTGAGCCGGTCGAGGAGTTCACCGACCCGGCCGCCGGCGTCGCGGGCCGCGCCCGCGAGGACGTCGGGGCGGTCGGCGAGTGCGTGACAGCTCTGGCAGTAGCCGGCCGGGGCGGGCGAGGTCTCGTAGCGGGCGTGCAGCCGCTGGGGGCCGACGGAGCGCAGCATCCGCAGCACCGGGGAGCCGAGGGAGCGCTCGCGGACGGCCGGCCAGTCGTCGTCGGCGATGTGTCCGAGCCGTAGGTGCCGGGGAACGGGGCGGCGGTCCACCGTCCACTGGTTGCAGCAGGCGGCCACGGTCCCGTCGTAGGCGACCACCGGCCAGGCCGCGAGGGTGCAGGGCGTCGCGCGGGAGCCGTCCGGTCCGGCCGGTGTCGCCCGGACGAGGCCCGCGGCGCGGCCGAGCGGGCGGACCTCGTTGACGAGCATGGGGACCCGGCCGGCGAAGACGCGGCGGACGTCCGCGACGGCGTCCGCCAGATACGGGTCGTCGGCTCCGGTACCGGTGAGGTGGATGCTGGCGGGGATCCCGGCGTCGAGCACGGCCCGGAGGGCGCGCAACACCTCCGTACGCGGGACCTCGCGCTCGTGGTGGACGTCCAGGCTCGCCGAGAAGTGGTCGAGGGACGTGATCGCTCGCATGATCCGGTCCGGGATGCGGCCGTCACGGGCGAAGAACATTCCGCTGAGCAGCGCCACGCGGGAGCCCGCGGCGCGGGCGAGAGCGGCCAGGCGGGCGGCCAGTTCCGGCAACAGCAGCGGTTCGCCGCCGGTCAGCATGACCACCTCGGGGCGGTCCTGCGCGCCGAACGAACCGATGAAGCGCAGCAGGTGTTCCGGGGCGGGCTCCTCGGAGGCCGCCATGGAGGAGCTGGTGGAGCAGTGTGCGCAGCTCATGGGGCAGCGGCGGGTGAGCGCCACCAGCAGGCCACCGCAGGGCACCGGCCGCAGGCCGATGAGCTCCGCGAGCTCCATGTCTCCTCCTGCGTGCTCGTGCCGCGCGCTCGTGCCGCGCGCGGATCATGGCCCCGATCGTGCCCGCGCGCGGCAGACTTCCGGTTCACGAACGCCTGGTGATCGGTTGGTCCGCAGGTCGACGCGGTCGGGCGCCGGGGCGGGGCGGGGCGTTCGGCGGGGTGCGGGGGGCGTACCGCGTCCGTGCGCTCGGCGTATACCGGCGCCGAACCGGTGGCCAGGCGTTCCCGTACCGGGTCTCCGTACGTTTCTTCTCAGCCGGCGGAACGACGCCGTCAAACAAGGAGGACGAACATGCCCGAGAACACGAACCCCGAGACCGAGAACGAGGACATCGAGGTCGTCGCCCACGGCGAGGACGAAGAGGCCGAGGCCGGTTGCGTCGTCAACCACTCCCACGAGCTCTGACAGTTCGTCACCGAGCCTGAGCACCGCGCGGGCCCCCCGGCTCTCGGCAGATCCTGCCCTGAGCCGGGGGCCCGCGGCCACCCGGGCACCGGAACCGGAACCGGAACCGGGAATCGCCCACCGCCATCGCCACCGAGGGAGCGGCACGTCGTGAAGATCCTTCTCTGCCCGCTCAGTGACGGCGGTTACCTCTACCCGGCGATCGCGGCCGGCCGGGAACTACGGCGCCGGGGCCATGACGTCAGCGTGCTGGGCCGCTCCACCGCGGAGGCCGTCGCGGCCGACGCCGGACTGCCGTTCGCGGCCGCGGAGGACTTCGGCGGCCGCCGGGCGTTCTCCGCCACGTGGTGGGGGCCGACCGGTGCGGCGCAGTACCGGGCGACCGTACGCGCGGCCCGGGAGACGGGGGCCGACCTGCTGGTCACCTCCGTACTCTGCAACGGCGCCCTGCTCGCCGCAGAGACACTGGACATCCCGGTGGTGGTGGTCGGGCTCTCGGTGCACCTGTGGGACTACCGGGCCGGCGGCGACGACGAGCCGCACCTCGGACGGACCCGGCAGAGCCGGACCCAGGACTGCCTGCAGATCTACACCGACCTGCGGGAGCAGGCCGGTCTGGCGGGGCGTGCCTCCCGGTGGGGGGACGAACCGCTGCTGGGCGACGCGCTGCTGCTGCGCGGGGATCCGGAGCTGGAGTATCCGGGTGCGCAACTACCCGAGCGGGTCCGGCACGTGGGGCCGCTGTCCTGGGAACCCACGCCCGACCCGGCGGAGGTCGAGGCGATCGGGGAGCACCTGTCGCGGTCCGGCAAGCCCGTCGTCTACGTCCATCTCGGCCGCTCCTTCGAGGGCAAGAGCCTGTGGCCGCGGCTCAACGAGGCTTTCACCGGAAGCCGGTTCCAGGCCGTCGTCGAGCAGGGCCGCTCGACCGACCCACGGCCCGCCCCGGGTGCCGACATCCTGCTGGTCCGCAAGCGGTGGATGGCCCCGCTCGTCGACCGCGCCGGCCTCGTGCTGAGCAGCGGCACCTCCGCGCCCGTGCTGGCCGCACTCCTTAGCGGCCGGCCCCTCGCACTTTCGCCCAACGGCTCCGAGCAGCCCCTGCTCACCGGCGCCTGCCTGCGGGCCGGCCTGGCCGTGCACTTCCCGAAGAGCCCGTCCGTGGCGGCTTCGGCGCTGCTGGAGTCCGCGTGGCGGGACGACGGTCTGCGGGATCGCGCCCAAGTGCTCGGCAGCAGGCTGGCGGCACTGGACAGCGCGGCACGCGCGGCCGACGTCGTCGAGCGGGTGGCCGGGGCAACCGCCGCCCCTTCGGCCGAGGCGTCCGTTTCCTCAAAGGAGAACCATGAGTACGCGATCAGTAGGCCTGGATGAGGCCGTGACCCGCCTGTCGGTGGGTGCGCGGCGGTGGATGGGACTGCATGCGGCCTACCTCGACTCCCCGGCCGCGCACGCCGAACTGCCGGTGACCCCGCGCGTGAAGGCCCTCCTGCAGCTCGCGATGCTCCGCCGCTACTGGGCGAAGTGTGCGCCGGCGGACCCCTCCCTGGCCGAGGTGACCGGGGTGGTCGAACAGGTCTGGCAGCGCCCCGAGTTCCCCCGGCTCCTCACTCTCGAGAGCAGGCACGCACGGCAGTTCGAGCTCATGTACGCGGCGCTGGCCCCCGCCGGGGCCGCCACCGACGCACCCCGTGCCGTGCTGACCCGGCTGGCGGCCGGCAGCTACCTGACGCCGGGCCGCAAGCCGCCGTTCCTGCACCTGGAAGCCAGGTTCTACGCCGATCTCGCGGGCGCCCCGCACCGGTTCGCCTCGTACGAGGAGCTGTACGAGGCCAGTCCGCTCCCCCGCGCCGCCACGCTGCCCGTGGCCGACCTCGACGGCTGCCAGGTCGCGCACACCCTCTTCTACCTCAGCGACTTCGGCCTGCGCGATCCCCGCCTTCCCGAGGAGGAACGGGGGCGGGCGCTGCGCGTGGTGGAACGGCTGACGGACCACTGCGTGGGCCTCGGCGACTGGGACGTCACGGCAAAGCTGCTGCTCGCCCAGTACTGCCTGGGCGCGGATCCGCTGCGCACCCCCTCCGGCGCGGCCGGCCTGCGGATGCTCGCCGCGGCCCAGGCCCCCGACGGGGCGATCCCCGGACGCTCCGCCGCCGAGCGGGCCTCGGCGGACACCACGCCCGTGGAGTACTTCCGGAAGTCCTACAAAGTGACCCTCGTCGTGGCGCTGATGACGCTTTTCGTCACCGGCGGCCGGACCGACGAGCCCGCCCTGACAGCGGCAACGGCAACGGCAACGGCAACGGCAATACGGGAGACCCTGTGAGCATCGACCAAGCGGTGAATATCGGCCTGCCCGTGAACCTCGGCCCGGCCGACCCGCCCGAGCCGCTGCCCTCCGGCGCCCGCCTCCTGAAGGGCGAGCGGAACTGGTGGTTCCTGGGCCCGGGCGGAGTGGCCCGTCTCCGCGACCGGCACGTCACGGCCAACGGGGCCCTGCTCCCCGATGCGGAGCAGCGGCTGCACGAGAGCGGCATGTTCACCCCCGGCCGGATCAGCGCCTACTCGCTGACCGTCCTCACCAGCACCCACTGCAACCTGGGCTGCGGGTACTGCTTCCAGAACACCGCCCAGGACCAGCTGGGCGGCAGCCGGCCGCCCCGGATCGCCCAGACCCGCCTCACCTCGGAGACCATCACCGAGATACTCGGCTTCACCGAGCGGCAGATGGCCGCCGTCGGCCTGGACAAGCTCAGGATCCTGCTCTTCGGCGGGGAGCCCCTGCTCAACCCGCGCGGCTGTCTGGAACTGCTGGAGCGGGCCGCGGAGATCGCGCCGACCTCGGCCTGGATGATCTCCAACGCCACGCTGCTCACCCCGTCCCTCGCCCGCCGGCTCGCCGACCTGGGACTGACGTCCGTCCAGGTCACCTTCGACGGCGACCGCCCCGACCACGACCGGATCCGGATCGGCCGGGCGGACGGCGGCGCCACCTTCGACAAGATCGTCGGCAACATCGCCAAGGCCTCCGAGAACACTCCGCTCCAGTGGACGCTGCGTGTGAACGTCTCCCAGGAGACCTTCCACGGGGTGGACTCCCTGATCGACCGGCTCGCCGCCGCGCTCGACCCCGCCCGGTGCACGCTGTACTTCGCCCGGATCGGCGACGTGGGGGTCGGGTACGCCAACAGTCTGCTGCACACGGGCGAACTCCCGGCCGCCTTCACCCGGTGGCAGCGCCGGGCGCTCGACCTCGGCTTCACGGTGACCCGCCCCGGCGCCCGCAAGACCTGTGTCACCTGCGGTCACACCGAGGGCCGCTACGGCGCGGTGGTGAGCGCGGACGGCACCCTGGCCAGCTGCTGGGAGACCGCGGGCAAACCCGACTGGGAGGTCGGCACGGTCAGCGACGGCTATCTGCCGGGCGCGGAGACTCGCGAGCGCTGGATCGCCTGCCAGGACCTCTACCGCTTCGACGAGGACGCCCGGACGCTCGCGCGGTTCCGCGACTCCGTCGACACGGCCCTGCTCGACTACCTGCAAGAGACGGGGCGCCTGTAGTCATGTCGTCACCCCTGGAGCGGCTCTCCGCCGGCGCGCTCGGCTGGCTGGGCGGGAATCTCGACTACTTCGACCCGTTCTCGGCGAGCTCCGGGTCGGCGACCCACGGAAAGGCCAAGGCGGCGCTGGAACTGGCGCTGCTCTGCCACTGCGCGGCCCGCCTGGCCGACCCCCCGCAGGCGCTGGGCGAGGCGGGGGCCCTGGTCCGCAAGCTCTGGCAGGACCCGGACCTGCCGCGGCTGTTCGCGGACGTCCCGAAGTACGCGTCCACGTACGGGTTGATCTATGCCGCGCTGGCCCCCGACGCGATCGACGGCACCCAGGTCCGGGCGACGCTCGCACGACTCGACCCCGAGTTCCTCTCGCCGCGGGGGAAGTCCCCGTACCAGCGCATCGAGATCCGCCACTACGCGGACAAGGCCGGTGTCCGCCACACCGTCGAGCCGTACGCCGAGCTCCTGCCGCACAGCCCGCTCGTCGCGTTCCGCGCCGCCGAGCCGGGGGACGGGGCGCCGCTCACCGAACCGCAGGCGTACGCCGTGACGCACACCGCCTTCTATCTCGGCGACTTCGGCCGGACCGCCCCCCGGCTGGGCGAGGACGCCCTGGCGCACGCCCTGGACCTGGTCGACCGGCTGCTGCGCCACTGCGTCGAGCACGAGCGGTGGGACCTGGCCGCGGAGCTGGTCCTCACCCGGTTCATCCTGGGGAGCGAGCCGCTGGACACGCCCTCGGGAGCCGCGGCCGTGGAGTGCCTGGTGCGGGCCCAGCGGCCGGACGGGGCGATCCCGGGGCGGTCGGCGGCGCTCGCGGCGCACCCGTCGGCCTCGGGCGGGGAGTTCTTCGGGAAGGCGTACCACACGACCCTCGTCACCGCCCTCATGGCTCTGATCGTCTCGTCGCCGAGGCCGTCATGACACCGCGGCTGACGCTGATCAACCGCGACTACACCCGGCTCTGGTTCGGCCAGGCCGTCTCGTCCGTCGGGGACGCCGTCTTCAGCACGACGCTGGTGCTGTGGGTGGCCACCGTGCTGGCGAGGGATGAGTCGTGGGCGCCGGTGGCGGTCAGCGGCATCGTGATGGCGTCGAGCGTCGCCGTGCTGGTGATCGGTCCGCTCGCGGGCGTGTTCGTCGACCGCTGGGACAAGCGCGCCACCATGCTGCGTACGGAAGTGCTCCGCGGCGGGCTGGTGGCCGTGCTGACGGCCGTCACCTTCCTGCCGGCCGGCGCCCTCCCGACCGGTGTCTGGCTCGCCCTGATCTACGCGACCGTGCTCCTGCTCCACGCGGCCGGCCAGTTCTTCTCCCCGGCGCGCTTCGCGGTCCTCGCGGACCTGGTGACCGGGGACGCCGACCGCGCCCGCGCGGCCGGCATCGCACAGGCGACCGGTGAGACGGCCTGGATCATCGGGCCGCCCCTCGCCGCGCCGCTGCTGTTCGCCGCCGGGCTGCAGTGGGCCCTGCTCTTCAACGGCCTGTCGTACGCGCTGTCCTACGTCGCGATCCGCTCCATCGGCGTACGTGAGCCCCGCACGGGCTCCGCCGGACCGGGCGGCGCGCAGAAGCCAGCCCGTCGACAACGGGCCGGGCTGCGGCGGGAGTTCACGGACGGACTGCGCTTCTTCGCGGGCAGCAGGTTCCTGGTGGCGCTGCTCGTGCTCGCCGCCATCGGCCAGCTCGGGGTCGGGGCACTGGGAACCCTCAACATCTTCTTCGCCACCGACAACCTCCACGCGGACGCCCACCTCTACGGATACCTCGGCATGGCCATGGGTGTGGGCGGCATCGTGGGAGCCCTGAGCGGGGGCCGGGTGGTGCAGTGGCTCGGGGCGCGCAGGACCACCTGGATCGGCCTGCTGGTGAGCGGTGTGCTGCTGGTCGCCTACTCCCGGCAGACCGGCTTCCTGGGCGGTGTCGCCCTGCTCTTCGTGTTCACCGTTCCGCTCACCATGCTGAACACCGCGATGTCACCGCTGCTGCTCGCGGCGGCGCCCCCGGACTACCGGGGCCGGGTGATGGCCGTGTTCTACCCGGTGACGAGGCTGGCATCGATGATCTCCGCGGCCCTTTCCGGCTGGCTCGCCGGATCGGTGCTGCGGGACGTCGGGGGCTCGCTCGGCGGGCTCCGGTTCGGCCCCGTCGACACGATCATCGCCGCGTCGGGGCTGATCGTCCTCTTGGCCGGCGTCTTCGCGATGGCCGCCCTGCCCGGCGCGGAAAGCGCCGAGAAGCCCGTCGAGGAGGCCGTCGAGAAGGCCGCCGATATGGCCCCCGAGAGAGCCGGCGAGAGATCCGGCGATGACGCGGCCGTGCCACCCGGTGGCCGCCCGCCCGCGCCGCACCACGTTTCCCGACCGAAGACCCGCCCGTTCGCGCACGGACCGCGCGGCGGACGGCTGACACGAAAGAGGACGGACATGCCCGAGACCGAGACGACGGACCCGGAGCCGAACGAGAGGGAGGACATCGAGGTCGTCGCCCACAACGACGACGAGGAGCTCGCCGCCTGCGTCATCAACCGCTCCAACGACCTCTGACCCACCGACGGATGAGGGAGCAACGAGTGATCCCGGAGCCCCGCCGCTATCCGCACGCGGAGCGGCAGGACGTCGTCGAGGAACTGCACGGTCTGCGCGTCCCCGACCCGTACCGCCGGCTGGAGGACGCCGAGTCCCCTGCGACGCTCCGCTGGGGCGCGGAGCAGGACACGCTCTACGCGGCGGAACGGGCGTCCTGGACGGACCTGGAGCGCTGGCAGGCGGAGGTGGCGGCGATCGACGCCGTGGACCGCGTCCTGTCTCCCAAGGTCCGCGGCGGCAGGGTCTTCTGGCTACGGCAGGAGGCCGGTCAGGAGCATCCGGTACTCATGGTGGCGCAGGCCGGGGCGGACACGACGGAGCGGGTGCTGCTGGACCCCAGTGCCCTCGACCCGTCCGGACGCACCGTGCTCGACGCCTGGGAGCCCTCCGTGGAGGGCGATCTGCTGGCCTTCCAGGTGTCCCGGAACGGCACGGAGGACTCGCTGCTCCGGGTGCTCGACGTGGCCACCGGGAAGGTCGTCGACGGGCCGGTGGACCGGGTGCGGAGGTCGTCGATCGGCTGGCTGCCCGGCGGTGAGGCGTACTACTACGTCAGGAACCTCGACCCCCGGCTGCACCCCGGCGAGGGGCGCTACCACCGCCGGGTGTGCCTGCACCGCGTCGGCACGGACCCCGAGGCGGACGCCCTGGTCTTCGGCGAGGGGCGGGACAAGACCCAGTTCTACAGCGTCTCCGTGACCGCGGACGGCCGCTGGCTCGGCGTCACGGCCACGCTCGGCACCGGCCGCGGCACCGATCTCTACCTGGCCGACCTGTCGGCGGGGCCGCTCGAGCGCCCGCAGCTGCGGCCCGTCCAGGAGGGCATGGACGCCGCCACCCGCCTGTACGCGGTTCCCGGCACCGGTCCGCGGGACCTGGTGTGGCTGCGCACCGACCGCGACGCCGCCCGCGGACGCGTCGTCGCGTGCCGGCCGGCCGAACTGCACCTGGGCCCCGGCGCCTGGCGCGAGGTGATCCCCGAACGGCCCGACGCGGTGCTGACCCACCTCGTCGTGCTGTCCGGTCCGGAACTCAAGCACCCGCTCGGCCTGGCCGCCTGGACCCGCGACACCGTGGCCGAGGTGACCGTGCACGACCTGGTCGAGGGGCGGCAGATCTCCACCGTCCCGCTGCCCGGCACCGGCGCGGTCGGCGACTTCTCGGCCGGGCCGCCCGGTGGCCACGAGGCCTACTTCGCCTACACCGACTTCGTCACCCCGCCGCGGGTGCTCCGCTTCGACGCCCGGACGGGTCGTGCGACGCGCTGGGAGCGCGACACCCCGGACGCCCCGGGCATCGGCGGCGCGGTCACCCGCCAGGTCGCCTTCCCCTCGCGGGACGGCACGACGGTGCGCATGTTCGTGATCTCCCCCACCGGCCGTCCGGACGTGCCGCGCCCCGCACTGCTCACCGGCTACGGCGGCTTCGGCAAGACGATGTCGCCCCGCTATCGCGCCCAGGTCCTCGCCTGGGTCAGGGCCGGCGGGGTGTTCGCCTGGGCGGGCCTGCGCGGCGGCGGCGAGGAGGGCGAGGCCTGGCATCTGGCGGGCAGCGGGAGGAACAAGCAGAACACCTTCGACGACTTCGCCGCGGCCGGCGACTGCCTGATCGCGGAGGGCTGGACCGGGCCGGGCCGCCTCGCGATCATGGGCGGCTCCAACGGCGGGCTGCTGGTGGGCGCCGCCCTCACCCAGCAACCGGGGAAGTACGCCGCCGTGGTGTGCATGGCCCCCCTGCTGGACATGGTCCGCTACGAACGGTCCGGCCTCGGGCCCAGCTGGACGCCCGAGTACGGCAGCGCGCAGGACCCCGCCCTGCTGCCCACGCTGTTCGGCTACTCCCCCTATCACCGGGTCACGCCCGGGACCGCCTACCCGGCGGTGCTGCTGGTCGCCGCGGACGGGGACACCCGGACCGATCCGCTGCACGCCCGCAAGATGTGCGCCGCGCTCCAGCACGCCTCTTCCGGCACCGGTCCGGTGCTGCTGCGGCTGGAGCGCGGCGTCGGTCACGGTGACCGGTCCGCGTCCCGCGCGGTGGCCCTGCAGGCCGAGTGCCTCGCCTTCCTGGCGAAGCAGGTGGGGCTCCCGGCCCCGGGACGTCCCGGTCCGGCGACCCCCTGAGACACCGGCTCCGGCCGCCCGACGGGGGCGGCCGGCGCCGGCCCGGGGCACCGCTCAGCCGGAGGTCGGCACGGGGGTCCCGAGCCCCGAACCGCGCGCGTACAGCCGTATCAGGTGCGGCAGTTCGTACTGCGCCGCGTGCGCGACGACCTCCCCGCAGGGCGAAGTCACCATTCCGGCGTCGATCAGCGCCTCCACCACCCGTACGGCGTGCCGCTCGTCGCAACCGAGGGCCTCGGCCGCCTCGGTCAGGCCGAAGGGACCCGCCCCGGTGCCCGCGGCCAGCCGTCCCGCGTCGCGGCCCCGCTCCTCCGGCAGCGCCTCCCAGCCGTGGGCCAGCCACCGGCGGACGGACACGTCCCCGGAGGTCAGTTCGTCCAGCGCGCCCGCGGGGTCGGCGAGCCGGTCCGCGAACTCCCGCAGGGGCACGTGGCGGAGCACCGCGAGCCGCATCCCGCTCACCCGGACCGCCAGCGGCGACCCGCCGCAGGCCCGCACGAGGCGCAGTGCGGCCTCCCGGTCGGCCCGCACCCGGCCCTGGCCGACGAGCCTCGCGAGCAGTTGGACCGAATCGGCGGTGCCGAGCGGCGGGACGGAGAGCCGGTGCACGGGCGCCAGACCGCCCAGCTGACCGCGTGCGGTGAGCAGCACCCTGCCCCGGCCGCCGGACGGGAGCAGCGGTCGTACGGCGCTTTCGTCGGGCACGTCGTCCAGGATCACCAGGACGCGGTGCTCCGCCAGCCACTCCCGCCACGCCTCGGGCCGGGACAGCCCCATCTGGCCGGTCCGTTCGCCGAGCTCCGCGAGCACCGCCGACAGCGGGCGGGTACGGCCGTCCGCGTCACGCAGGCAGACGCAGAGCCGCCCGTCGGCGAACCGGTCGCCGAGCAGGTGGGCGGCCCGCACGGCCAGCGTGGTCTTCCCGGCGCCGGCCGGGCCCGACAGCAGCACGATGCGGCCGGCCCCGTCGTCCTCCAAGAGGTCGATGAGGTGCCGCAGTTCCTCGCCGTGTCCGGTGAAGTCGACGAGGTCGGGCGGCAGGGCGACCGGCGGCCGGGCGGCGGTGCCCGCTCGGGTACGGGCGTCACCCGTAAGGATCATCCGGTAGCGGGCCGCCATGGCGCCACCCGGCTCCAGGCCCAGTTCCCGGGCGAGGAGCTGCCGGTAGTCGTCGTACGCCGCAAGCGCCTCGGCCTGCCGGCCGGACCCGCTCAGCGCCCACATCCAGGCGGACCGGAGCCGCTCCCGGAGCGGGTGCCGCTCCATCAGGTCACGCAGCCCCTCGACCACCGCCGGCGCGCCGCCCAGCTCCAGCTCTGCCTCCGCCCAGCTCTCGTAGGCCGTCAGATGGCGCACCTCCAGCCGCTCGGCCTCCTCGGCCAGCCGGGGCGACTGCCGCAGGTCGTCGCCCAGCGGCGGCCCCTGCCACAAGTCGAGGGCCTGGCGCAGCAGTCGGGCGGCGGGGCGGGGGCCCTGCCCCTCAGCGGCCCGCACCAGGGAGCGGAACCGCAGGAGGTCGAGCTCGTCCTCCGCCACGCGCAGCACGTATCCGCCGCCCGTGTGGGTGAGCCGCGGCCGGTCCCGGTCGTCATCCGCGAGCAGCGCGCGCAAGGCACTCACGTACACCTGGAGGTTCTTGCGGGCGGTGCGCGGCGGCTCCTCCTGCCAGACCGCGTCGGTCAACGCGTCGACGGAGACCGGGCTGTTGGCGGAACCGAGCAGGGTTGCCAGCACGACCCGCTGCTTCAACGGACCGAGCGGCAGCGCCCTGCCGTCCCGATGGACCGCGAGCGGGCCGAGGACGGAGAACCTGAGCGTGCCGGATGGCCCTGCGGGCTGCGCGAACGGACGCGGCATCGAGCGAACCTCCGTGGAGTGGCGGGAGTTGGTCGGTCCACTCGATGATCTACGGTCCGTACCCGTCACACATCGGTGCCGAGTACGCAGAGTCGCGCCGCCGGTGACCGTGTCATGGGGGACCGGACCCCCATAGAGACGGGAGCGACCCCCATCCTGCGCTAAGTCGGGGTGTCCGCAGACGCCGCCGACAAGGCGCACAGGGCCGAGCGGTCCGCGGAGCCGGTCTTGCTCATCAGACTCGCCATGTGCTTCTCCACCGTTCGGGGCGAGATGCACAGGCTCTGGGCGATCTGCTGGTTGCCGGGCCGCTCCGCGAGCAGCACGAACACCTCGTACTCGCGCGGCGTGACGCCCGCGGTGCGCAGGCCCGCGGGGATCCGCTCCCGGCCGCCGCGGCGCTGCGGGGCGCCGGCTCCCGCCTGCCGCAGGGCGGCGCGGCAGGCCCCGGCCACCGGCAGTACGCCCGCCTCGTGGAAGTACTCCTCAGCGGTCCGCAGCCAGGCGACCGGCTCACCCCAGGAATCGGCGAGCGCCGCCTCGGCGGTCAGCCGCAGGGCGAGGTGCCACGCCTGCGGGAACACCGTCGCCGCACGGCCGGCCTGCTCCACGGCGCGCCGCGCACCTTCCGGGTCGCCGTCCCGGCCGCGTAACACGGCGTCCGCCATGCCGAGGAACATCCGGTTCCAGGCCAGCTGCCCGCCCGGCGAGGCCAGCGCCTCCTGATACGCCTCCCGGCCGGCGTCCTCGCCGTCGAGGATCCGTAGCAAAGGGCCGAGCCCGTACCGGCCGCTGAGGTAGAAGAAGCTCGGGTGCTCCCGCTCCCACGCCAGCGCCGCGTCGAGCTCGGCCTTCGCCCGTTCCCGGTCCTCCCCCATCAACGCGCCCACGGCCTGGCACAGTCCGCGCTGCAGAGGAACGAGCATGGACTCCTCGCCGCCCGCCCGGCGGAACCGGACCAGGGCTCGTTCCTGCTCGCGGGCCCGACCCTGGTGGGCGGCGAGCGTGGCGTCGACGAGGAGCAGATAGCGGTGCGTCGACAGGTTCTGGAGGCGGGCGCTGGCCTCCACCGACCGCTCGACGATGCCCCGGGCCCGGTCCCACCGCCCGCCCAGCACGCTCTGCATGGCGAGCAACCCGTCGACGGACTGGAGCAGGGCCAGCGAACCGAGTTCGTGCGCCGCCGTGCGGGCGGTCTCCAGACGGGTCGCCTCGCCGGTCCGCATGAACGCGTTGGTGCCGAGCCGCACCAGTGCCTCGGCCCGGTACACCGCGAGCCGGTGCTCCTCGGCGACCGCCAGCATCCGTTCCAGGCAGGCGTCGGCCTCGTCGAAACCGCGCTCCCGGGACAGCATGGCCAGCAACTGCCATGCCTGGCAGGCCACCACGGGCCGGCCGCGTTGCTCCGCGGTGAGCGCGGCCCACCGGGCGGAACGTTCCTCCTCTTCCAGCCGCTCACGGCCGTCCTCGCCGCCCCGGTCCACCGGGCCGCGCCCCTCGCCCCCACCGTCCCGCTCCGGCAGCAGCGCGAGGTGGCCCTCGACCACCGCGAGCGCCGCCTCCTGTTCCGGGCGCGGGGCGATCCCGAGCAGGGCGCGGGCCGCCCGGATCCGGCGGCGCGCCTCCTCCTGCTGCTCGGCCATGGTCGCGACCCATGCGACCTGCGTGTGCGCCTGGGCCCGTTCCTCCGCGGCACGCGACCCGGCGGGCGCCGGCGGAAGGTCGTCGAGCAGCGCGGCCGCCTCGTCGAGCCGCCCGGACTCCGCCTGGGCGATCGCCAGCTGCACCGTGACCTCGTCCCGCTCCTCGTCGGCCGCGAGCCCCCGGGCGCGCTCCAGCAGTACGGCGGCCGAGCCCGACGCACCGGCGTCCAACATCTGCCGACCGACCTGGGCGAACTGCCGGGACGCCGCCACCTTGTCGCCGGCGGCCAGCCTCAGGGTGGCCATCAACTGGCGCTGATCACCGGAGAGTTCGCCGGCGGACTCCTCGATGGCCGAGGCCGCGCGCCGGGCCAGCGCGGCCTGTTCGGCGGGCGGCAGCGAGGCCCTGAGCGCGTCCGCCGTCAGGACGTGACGGAACGTGTAGTGGTCGTGGGCGGCTCCGTCCGGGGCGATGATCCCCACCTCGGAGGCCGACCGCAGGTGGGCGAACAGCGCCCGGTCGTCGAGTCCGGTCACCGCCCTGAGGGCCCCGACGGAGAACCGGCCGCCGAGCGTCGCCGCGACGAGCAGCAATTCGCGCACCGGTTCGTCGAGCCGGTCCAGCCGGCGCGCCCAGCTGCGGACCGCGCCCGTCGGTACCGTCGCCTCGCCGTGTTCCGCGAGCTGCCACCCGCCGTCGGCCCTGCTCAGCCGTCCCGTGTCCAGGAGGTCGGCCAGAAGCACCTCCACCAGGTACGGGTTCCCGCACGCCCACTGCCAGAGGTGCCGGTGCGCGGCCGGGGGCACCTCACCCGGTCCGACGTCCAGACACGCGGCCGCCATGTCCCGTACGGCGGCCTCGTCCAGCGGCCCCAGCTCCCTGACCGAGGCGGTGTTGCGCAGTTCGGCGGCGAGCGCGAGGTCCAGCGCCGGGCCGGGGTCGGGCCGGAGCGTGCCGACCAGGAGGACCGGCAGCTCCGCCACGTTGTCGACGACGTATTCGACGACCGCGATCGTCTCGGTGTCGGAGTCGTGCAGGTCCTCCAGCAGGATCACGCAGCCCCGCTCGCGGCCGAGCACCGCCAGCAGCCTGAGCAGCGCCTCGGCCAGTTCGACCAGCGAGATCGCGTATCCGGGGGCCACCGTGCCGGCCCGCCACTCCGGCACGAGGCCGGCCAACGCGGGTCGGTAGGGCTGGAGTTCCGGGTCGTCCGGAGCACCCGCCGCCCGGAACCGCGAGGACAGCGCCTCGACCAGTGGTCGGAAGGGCACGACGAGCCCGGTGGACGTGGCGCGGCCGCGCAGCACCGGCATGTCCCGGTCGTACGCACGGAGGGCTGACTCGCCGGCCAGCCGGGACTTGCCGATCCCCGCCTCCCCGACGAGGAACACCGCCCGTCCGGCGCCCTTCCCGACGCTCTCCAGGGCCTCGTCCAGCAGTCGGATCTCGGCGTCCCGCCCCACGATGACCGACGACGTCGCTCGCATGGGCGCAGGCTACTTGATCTTTTTCACGCGCGGCAGGGGGCCTGGGAAGCCCCCGGCCCCCGCTCGATCCGTCAAGGTGTCATACCGGCCACGTCACCGGGCGGCGTACCCGTCCTCGCCTCAGAACAGCGTGAGGGAGCCGGTGGTCCAGGGCGCGTCCACGGAGGCGGCGGTGTCGGAGTCCGCCGTCCTGAGCAGTCGGCTGCGCAGTCCCAGCATCCCGCTCGCCGCTAACATCACCTCGCCCAGCGGGTGGTCGTGGGCCGCGGCCTCCGCGCCGGCGCCGCCGTCGACGTACCTCACCGAGTCGTTGATCTGCATGGTCATCGTCCGTCCTTCGTATCCGCAGGTGTGGTGGTCGTGCTGAGGTGTGCGGTGGTGCGGTGTGTCCCGTCGTGCGGTCGGGGTGCTCCGTGGGGGAACACCGCAGACGGCGGCGTACGTGATGGCGGGGGGGCGGCGGGCGGGCGGCGGGCGGCGGGGCCCGTCTTCCGGATCAGTTCAGTCCCTGGCCGGACGTGTGCAGGAGGAGCAGCGACGGCACGCGCTCCGGGAACCCGGCCCGGAGGAGTCCGTGCCCGATCCCCGCCAGCCCGGTCAGCAGGCCGGGATGCGGAACCCCGTCCGGGGCGCCGCTGCGGGCACCGGTCTCCTCGACGGACGCGAGGAGTGCTCCGGCCCGGCGGATCCAGTGCGGGCGTACCTCCGGGACCGCGCTGTGGCCCAGGAGTTCGCACAATCCGGCCTCGCCGTGGCACAGGCTGTCGTCGGCGGCCGGCCGGTCCCGGCCCAGCCCTTCGACGGTCCTGCGGGACCAGGCCGCGAGGTGCGGGTCGTCCAGGGCGCCCGGCGCGTCCAGCACCGCGAGCGCGATGCCGGCGCGCCCCCCACACCAGGCCGAGTCCCGGGCCTCGTACGCGGGCCCGTCGGCCGGTGAGCCCACGGAGGCTCCCCCGCGGCCCCCCGGACCCGGGCCTGCGTCCGGCTCCCCGCCCACGGCGGCCCGCAGCGCGGACAGGCCCGCGAGCCGGTACCGCTCGCTGCCGTCGGCCGGCCCGCCCCCGGATCCCGCGGCGGCCTCGGCTTCGGCCTCGGCCTCGGCTTTGGCCTCGGCGAACCGCAGCAGGGCCCATCCCAGCCCGGCGGCCCCCGTCGCGAAGCCCCGCCCCCCGGCCGCGGGATCCACCGCCGCCAACCGGTCGGCGCAGGCCTGCGCGTCCCGCCAGGTCTCCTGCCGCTCGGCCCCGGAACCGGCACCGGCACCGGCACCGGCCCGGTGGGCGGCCAGCAGTGCGGCGAGCCCTCCCGCGACGCCCGCGCCCACCCCGTACTCCCCCTCGGACCGAGCCGCCGCGCCCGCCAGCCGCAGCATGGCGAACGCCCATGAGCCGACCTCCGGATCGTCCAGCAGCCGGGCCGTCTCGGCGAGCGCGTACGCGATGCCTCCGAGGCCCGAGAAGGCCCCCGATCCCACCGCGCAGAGGTCCGCAGGCCGGGCGCGCAGCGCGTCGAGCAGCCCGGGCACCGGCGCCAGGGCCGTACGGGCCACCTCCGCGTAGTGTCCGGCCCCGGTGAGCGCCGCCAGTTGGGCCAGGAACAGCGCCGGCCCGGTGTACCCGCCGGCCAGGTCGGCCGGCATCGGGCCGATCCGCCAGTAGCGGTCGTCCAGGAGCTCCAGGCCGATCCAGTTGCTGCGCGGTCCTTCGCGGTACGCGAGGGAGACCAGCCGGTCCCCGACGGACCGGGCTGCCGACAGCAGCCGCTCCGGCTCCGGGGCGCGCTCCGCCGTACGGGTGCGCCGGTCCTCGACGGGCCGGTGCACGGGGGCGCGGGAGGCCGTCGCCATCGCGGCCCGTACGATCCACTCCTGGTCCTGGCGGTCGACCGTGTCCAGGGCGGCGAGCCTCGCGGCGACTCGGTCGATCCCGGACAGGTCCGTGCGGCCGGCCAGTGGCCGCTCCGGCCCGCCCCACAGGCGGTCTTGGCCCGGACGGGCGGTGAACACCGGTACGTCCCCGGCCCAGAGCTGGGCGATCTCCTCGTCCACCAGGTCGGGCGCGGGGACCGTCCCGAGCACGTCGGTGCGCAGGGTCTCCAGAACCCGCTGCCGCTCGCCCGCGTCCTTCAGCAGATCGGGGTGCGTCGACTCGTCGAGCAGCGTGCTGTACACCCAGGTGGGACGTACCACCACCCGCACTTCGTCCTCGGCGAACGCCTTCAACAGGGCCGTATCGCGCAACAGTTCCTCTCTGGCCGCGCCGATCGCCGTGTATCCGGCGCGGAATCCGGCGCAGAGCGCCTCGATGTGGGCCGCCGGCTCGATGGGCCCGCCCTCCGCAAGACGTGGCCGGTTGGCGGACTCGCCGAACCTCCCGGCCCTGCGCACCAGGCGCATCCGGTCGGTGCCGGCATCGGCCCAGTCCGCCCGGACGACGGGCGACACCGCCTCGCGGCCGCCGCCGACCGCGGACACGTCCAGGGCACTGTGGTCGCCCACCAGCAGTTGGGGCAGCAAGCCGACCCGGTACACCGAGTCGTGGAGTGCGCGGGCGGCGGGGTCCTCCGTGTCGGTGCCCGCCAGCGGCGGGTGGAACAGGGTCTCCACGTCGACCAGCACCGGGTGGGCGCCGGCGGCGATCAGGTTCTCGTGGTGCAGGTCGGTCCCGTCGATCAGGTGCAGCAGCGCCAGCAGCGCGCCCTGGCGGCGGTAGAACGTCTCGACCTCCGCGGCAGAGGCACAGGGCCCGGCGGCGACGAACTCCACCCACCCGTAGTCGCCCCGGTCGAGCAGCCGCAGCGTACGAAGATCCACGGAGTCGGGCAGTCCGTTGAACCAGGCGACGAGGTCGTTGAAGTGGTGGTGCACGGAGAGCGGCCTGGGCTTGTACACCAGCCGGGTCCCGTCGGCGAAGCGCAGCAGCATCACGGTCCGTCCGCCCCGGTGCCCGTCGCCGGCGCCCGGCTCGACGCCCACGAGCAGCCCCGGGTCTCCGCCGGACTCCTCCAGGAGACCGGCGGTCAGCCGGGCGTGGTCGTCCGCCAGTCGCTCCAGCACCTCCGCGACGGCGTCCGCCGCGTCGAGGGCGGCCCGCCCCAGGATCCGCGCCAGCACCGGCCGACCCGCCAGCAGGGCCGCCAGACCGCGCCGGGACGCGATCCGCCCCAGGAAGTCCCTGAACCGGGCCCGCGTGTCGTCCCCGTCGAGCCGCCCGGCGCTCCGCGCCTCGTACAGCTCCAGCACCAGCGTCCGCGCCGCTGACCGTGCCAGCCGGCCGCTGAGGTGCCTCTCCAGGTCGTCCCGTACGGCGGTCATGTCCACGAGGCCGCGCGCCCGCCCCGACAGGCTCCGCTCCAGCCGCTCCCCCGCGCAGACGGTGAACGGCCGCAGCACCCACTCGAAACCGCTCAGCCCCGGATGGTGCCCCTCGGGCGCCACGGCCTCCTCGGGCGCGACGGCCGACGCCTCTTCGGCGAACGCCGCCCAGTCCGGCCGCCCTTCACCGCCTTCAGCGCCCTCACCCCCACCACCGCCGACGAGCCCGGCACCCCACCACCGCTCGACCGCCGACAGCGAAACCCCGGCCCGCCCCTGCCCCGCCACCATCGCTGCTCCCCGCCCCCGACCCACCGCTCCGTGCCACGCACGATCCTGGTACGGGGGGTGCCTCCCCCGCATGGGGAAGAGTCCCCCATGTTTCTCCACCCGGCCTCAAGCCCCGGCCGGGCGCCCCCATCGGTGGGATACCGGTCGCATGCCGCCGCCGAACCGAATCCATACCTCCCCGCCCTAGCGTCCGGCACGACCGTTGCGACCGCTGTGGCCGCCCCTCACCACCCCGCGAGGAGATCCCGTGCTCGAAGGCTTCGGCGAAGCGCTCGCGGACCGGGAGTACTTCCTGCCGCTGTCCAGCGTGGCCGACCCCGGGCCGCGCTTCGCTCCCGGCGAGGTGCCGCCGGGCCTGCGCGGCGTCGCCCAGGGCATCTGGACGGCCTGGGGCGCTCCGCGGACCGGGCTCGCCGAGCAGGGCTGGAAGATCCACGTGTCGGCGCGGCTGGACCGGGCGCAGCACGTGCTCGACACGGTCGCCGGGATCTGCTTCTCCGAAGGCGTGCCGTTCAAACACCTGAGCGCCCGGCTCTTCTTCCTGTTCCTCCATCACAAGCACGCCGGGCGCGCCCAGGCGGGCAAGTTCTGCGCCGTCTACCCGCCGGACGACGCGACGGCCCGCCGGCTGCTGGAACGCCTGCGCGACGCGCTCGACGGGGAGGAGGGGCCGTACGTCCTGACCGACCGGCGCTTTCGCGACTCGCGGACGGTCCACTACCGCTACGGCTCCTTCGGCGGCCGCAGCCGGCTGCGGGCCGACGGCACCCGGGAGGGGCTGGTCCGTGACGGCTCCGGCCGTGAGGTCGTGGACCAGCGGCTGCCCGTCTTCCACCTGCCCGAGGGGATCGCGGACCCCTTCGTCGAGCAGGAGGAGCAGCCGCACGCGGGCCCGATCCTGATCCGCGACTACGAGGTGACCCGCGCGGTGCGCCTGAGCAACGCCGGCGGCGCCTACCAGGCCCGGGACCGGCGGACCGGGCGCACCGTCTTCGTCAAGGAGGCCCGCGCCCACAACGGCCTGGTCTTCGACGGGACCGACGCGCAGCAGCGGCTGCGGCACGAGTACCGCGTGCTGCGCGAGCTGCACGCGGCCGCGCCCGGGGTGGGCCCGGAGCCGCTGGACCACTTCACGGAGTGGGAGCACGACTTCCTCGTCACCGAGTACGTCGCGGGTCAGCCGCTGGTGGGCTGGCTGAGCCGGTCCTCCCCGCTGGCCCGCGCCGACCGCACGGCCGAGTCCGTCGCCGCGTACTACGAGGCGGGCCGGCGCCTGCTGGCCGAGCTGGACGCCTCGCTCGAGCGGCTGCACGCCGCCGGCTACCGCTTCGGTGACCTCAGCCTGGGCAATGTCCTGGTCACGCCGTCGGGCGGGGTCCGGCTGGTGGACTTCGAGGCGGCCTCGGCGCTGGCCGCGGCACCCTCCGGGATGGGCACCCCGGGGTTCACGCCGCCGCCCGGCCTGCTCCGGGCCGACACCGATCCGCTGCTGCAGGACCGGTACGGCATGTCTGCGGTCGCGTTCGCCTTCCTGGCGCCGTTCCAGGAGATCGCCGAGCACGCGCCCGCCCACCTCGCACTGCTGCGCCGCGACCTGGCGGACGTGGCTCCGCCGCAGGACCTGTGGCAGCGGGCGACCGCCTTCCACCTGACGGAGGACCACCGGGCGCGGGACCAGGCGCAGGACCAAGGCGGTCCCGACCGCCCGCCCTCCCCCGCCGAGCTGGACTCCGATCCGCGCGGCTGCCTCACCCGGCTGGCCGCGGAGGTGACCGCGGGGCTGCTGGAGATGGCTGACGCCGACCGGCCGGAGTGGGCCTTCCCGCCCTCGCCCGAGGCGTTCCGGACCAACAACGTGTGCCTGGCCTACGGCACGGCGGGGGTGGTGCACGCCCTGCACCGCGCCGGGGCCGCGGTGCCGGAGGAGATCCGCGAACGGCTGCGGCGCGACACGCTGGCGCTGCGCGGCGCGCTGCCCCCCGGGCTGCTCGTCGGCTCGGCCGGCATCGCCCGGGTGCTGGCCGGCCTCGGCCGGCTGGACGAGGCCGTCGACCTGCTGCGGGACGCCGACGGCCACCCGCTGACCGCCTCTTGCAGCACACTGGCCGGCGGGCGGGCCGGGGTCGGCCTGGGCTGGCTCGCCCTGCACCGGCTGACACGGGACAGCAGCCACCTGGAACGGGCCGCCGCGGCAGGGCAGGACCTGCTGCGCACCCCCGACCTGCCGGCCACCCTCGGCGAGCACGACGCCCGCGGCCTGCTGCACGGCCGCTCCGGGCTCGCCCTCTTCCTCCACCGCCTGGCCCGCGACACCGGCGAGGCCCGCTGGCTGGAGGCGGGCCGCCTGCTGCTCCACCAGGAACTGGACCGGACCTTTCCGCTGGACGACGGTGCCCTGTCCGTCTCCGACAACGCACAGCTCACCCGCGCCATGCCGTACCTGGCCACGGGCGCGGCCGGTGTCGCGGCGGTAGTCAGCCGCTACGTGGCCACCGCGCCGGACGAGCGCTGCGCCGCGGCGCTGCCGAGGCTGGTCGCGGGCATCCGGGTCTCCTGCGCCACGAAGGAGGCGGGCCTGTACCGGGGGCTGGCCGGACTGAGCTGGTTCCTGACCGAGCACGCCGAGCTCACCGGCACGGACGCCGCCCGCGAGGACGCCGTGCGCGCCGCGACCGGCCTGCTGAAGTACGCCGTCCCGTACCGGCGCGGTGTCCGCTTCCTCGGAGCGGGTTCGCAGCGGTTCACCGCCGACGTGTCCAGTGGCGGGGCCGGTGTCCTGCTGGCCCTGCACCGCCTGCTGGCCGGCCCGCTCCTGACGGAGCCCGACCACGCTCGCCCCCCGGTCCCGGCAGCCGGCTGACGCACCGGGCGGGCGGGCGTCCCATGAACACCTGGGCACGGCGGCGAGTACTCCGTGCCCAGGTATGCAGTTCCCGACCGACACCACCACGAGAAGAATGCGGAGAGCACCCATGAACCAGATCCTCGCGCTCCAGGCACTGGACACCGAGCCGGAGACCAACGCCTTCCCGCCCTGCTTCAGCGTCGCCTGGAGCATGATGGACATCTTCCCCGAGCCGATGTAACGAGCCGGTCCCCGGAAGGGCCGGGACCGGTGGCCCTGCCCCGGTCCCGGCCCGGCGCGTTCACCGGACCCTCCCGATCCCCTGCTCCACCAGGGCAGGGACGAGGTCTGACCACACCCACAGCGGCCCAGTGACGCCCACCTGGGCCTGCCCCGGACGCCGGCCGAAGGCCCGGCTCGCCGCCGGACGGCGAATCGTTTGGCGCGCGGGGCCGCCGGAAGCGGGTACCGTCTTTGTCATGTTCTTCCAGAGGCCGATTTACGAGTGAGGGCGTGATGGGCCCCTGCTGACGTCCCTCGACGTCGCCGCCCGTCCCCCACCGATGACTCCGTAGATCAGTTCACATCACCACCGGGAGAACCCGTGACCGACAGCAAGAACATCAACAACCCCGTGGGCCAGGGCGGTGGCCAGCGCAAGAAGCTGTCCCGCGCCGAACGGCAGAACAACGGCCCGCACCGCAACCTCGACCGCCGCAACGCAGCCGACCAGAAGGCCGATCTGGTGCGCAAGATGCGCGAGAAGGCCCGCGCGGCCGAGGCCGCCGGGCAGACGAGCGACGACACCACCCAGAGCTGACACACCCCCGCCGCACGGCCGGGCGTACAGCCTCTGGATCTTCTGCGCTCGGCAGGCTCCCCGTCGCAGCAGGCCAGCCGCCAAGATCAAAATCCTGTGGCTGGCCTGCCGGCCGACGTGCAAGACACGGGCCTCAGGACTGCTCCAGCAGCTCTGCGCCGGTCCGGTCCCGGTTCGGTCGGGGACCGTCGAGCGGGCGTACGGCTGTGAGCAGGCGGCCCTCGAGGAACGTATCAAGCCGAGCGCCTGTCAGGATGGCCAGCAGCTCACGTTGAGCACTGCGGCTCACCTCTACCCTCTCGCCCAGACCTGCGAGCAGTACCTCGTGACGCGCCTCGCCAAGGACCGCCTCGGATCCACCGTCCTCGGACCGGCACGCCGGCGAGCGCGCCAAGCAGATGCTCCTCGCGGCTGAAGGCCCGGCCCCTCGCCTCCTCGGCCGCCGGTCCCACTCAGCTGAGTGGAGAACACGGAATTGCCAGGGCTTCACGTCTCCTGGCGCGCCGTCGCCCCCGTGCCTGTCCGGCGACCGGCCCCGCGGCCAGGTCGTACAGCAGATCCGTCCGCACTTCCGTCTTCGCCTCGACCTCTGAGAGTTTGCCCGGCTGCACGTCAAAGGTGCTCAGTCCGCTGGCGCCGGGCTTGCAGTCAAACAGGACCTCGCTGGCGGCGGTCATCACACCGAGCCCGGCCCTGCAGTTCGTCGTCCAGGAGAGCCTCGATGATCCTCTGGGCGCGGTCCCGCATCTCGGGCCCATGGCCAGCGAGATTGTGGTCGAGTTCGTGCTGCGGCATGTCGAGCACCTGCTTCATCTCGCCGACCAAGGCGGGCCATGGCGCCAGCGCGTCACTCAGGCCCTCGACATTGCGGGACCAGTCGGCCCGGCGTGCTCCCAGGGCGAAGGCGACCAGCAATACGGCCATGATCGGCTCGCTGTCGAAAGCGGTGTGCCCGCCCATACCTGCGAAGTTCTCCTTGCCGGTCATGGCGGCGATGGCACGTGTAAGAACGGGGAGCTGGAGGAAGAGGGCTGCGGCTGCGGAGCGGGCTTCCTCCCATTCGGTATCGGTGGCGTCGGCAAGCGCTTCAGCCATTCTCGGCAGGGAGACGAAGTCGGCGGCGCCGACGAGGGCGCTCGCCGGACCGGTCAGCCAGGGGGCGGCGCCTTCCACGCGCTGTCGTCTGCCCGGGGAAACGCCGAGGACCTTCTCGATCGTCTCCGCTTCCGCCTCTGTCACGTCCGGCTGCTTGCCGAGGGCGAAGATCTGCAGCAGATGTGCGACCGCTGTTGCCCGTTCGCCGGCCGGGACGCGGATCGGGCGGGGCAGGGCGTTCTTGCCGCGCTTCGCAGCCATGGCCGTGGCGACGGCGCTCACCACCGCGTCCCGTTCGGCAACCGGGTCGAGGCCCTGGCGAGATGCCTCAGCCTGAAGGTCCTGTTCCACCTCGTGCAGCAGCCCGGTCAGCACGGCGGTCGCCGATGCACGGACAGCGTCCAAGGCGAGGGGGAAGCCCTCGATCCAGAGCACGACGCGCAGCACGTCCACGTTCTGCGTGTGCTCGCGCCAGCCCAGGAGTTGGACGAGTTGCCTGTCGCTGCCAAGGGGGTAGATCCAAACGGGCCGGCGCCCATCGTTGCCGACGCGTACGGGGCGCGGCATGAGGCCGTCTTGACGGAAGTCCTCCAGCCGCCTCTCGGTCATCGTGCTGAAGCCTGCGAGCGCTGCCGCGCGAAGGAGGGCGTCGCGCTGCAGGGCACGGGGTTCATCTGCCATGCGGGGCAGCGTAGAGGCGCCGTGGGCGGCAGGACGAGCCGAGTACTCCCGGCCCGGGCCGCTCTAACTTGCAAACGCCCCTTTCCTCGTTGTCACCTGCGACTTTGCCCTGCTTCTGTGAGTGCACGACGCCAACACGGGTGTCTCTCACTCCCCTTGAAAGGACTTGATCATGTCCAGGAATCAGGTTGCGGTGGTGACCGGTGTGATCGTGCGGGCCCTCGCGAAGCGGTGGGCCGACGACAACGGCCTCACCAGGGGTCAGAGTGTGCTGCTCTGCTGGGCGGCTGGTGCGCTCGCTTCGGTCGCCGTCATGCATGCCTGACCCTTCCGACGGAGCGCTGCGCCTGCCGCAGGCGTCGTGCGCGGTGGAGACTCCGCCGGATATGCCGAGGGCCCCGGGAACCATGTGGTTCCCGGGGCCTTCGGGTTGGGGTGGGCGCTCACCGGGTGGCCGTAGTACGTCAGCGCCGGACTGTGTCGACAACCAGGAGGCCGCCGGCGGCGAGAACGATCCATTGGCTTCGAACCAGTAGTCAGTAACGACGCCCAGCAGCCGTATTGCCTTCTTGACCAGCGGCAATGCGGCCCGAAGCCGCTTGTTCCAGCCCGGCTGCCTGGGCACATGCGGGAACACCGCAGGAAGCCAGAGTTCACGAACCGCGGCCAATGCGACTTCGAGGTGAAGCCCAGCAGCAGCTGCCACGAGCCTGTCGGACAGCTCGTGTTGCGATGCTGGCGTCTCACCCGCCCAGCGAGCGCACAGGCGGAGGCCGGGCTCCGTCGCCCGCCGTCGGCCACCTCGGCGCGAGCGTTCTCGACGCCGTTGGAGTACAAGCTCTGGCCCCACAGACCCTTCGTTTGCTCGCGCATCACGCCAACTCCATTCCACATTGCATGGATTGATGGGCGATCAAGCGCCTGACGAAATTCCAGAGAGATCACGGAGCGCCGATGAGGGCACAGGGGGACCGTTAATCGGGCGATGTCAGATCCGTGGGGACGAACGTCAGAAGCGACTGACAAATAGATGCGGTTAACCAGATTTCGCCACCTTGGAGCCGGACGCCCCTTATGGCGACAATGATTCTCCCGTGACTCTTGTCACTCTTGACGGACGCAAAGCAGAACCTGATATTTGGCCGGATAGTAAAGATCTTGTAAGCAAGGGGTGGGGCTTGAGGGGTTCGTTTTGGCGTGCGCGAAATAGGGCGTGCGTCCTCATTTCCATAGCTGTGGCGGCGACTGTGGCGCCGAGCCTGGCGGGGCCCGCATGGGCCCAGCCAGTAACCAGTACCGAGAGCGCCGCCGGGTCTTTGGCCGAAGGCGCAGCGGGGAAGCAGGCCGTCCGGTCCGGCGTACGGACCGAGGTGGTAGCGAGCCGCACCGAGACATCCCAGCTGTTCGCCAACCCTGACGGCACGTTCACGCTCGAATCGAGCGCCGCCCCTGTGCGCGCCCGTCAGGACGACGGGTCGTGGGCTCCGATCGACACCACCCTCGTCGCGGGCGCCGACGGCAGGGTAAAAGCCAAATCGACCGCGACCCGCGTGCAGTTTTCGGGTGGCGGCGCAGGCAATGACACGGTCACGCTCACGAAGGGGGACAGGAAGGTATCGCTTTCCTGGCCCGAAGCCCTGCCAAAGCCCACGCTTTCCGGCAGTACAGCGACATACGCCAATGTGCTGCCCGATGTCGACCTGAAACTCGCTGCGACAGCCGGCGGTTTCACACAGGTCCTCGTGGTCAAGACCGCCGCTGCGGCGAAGCATCCGAAGCTCGACAAATTGACCATGGCGGTCAAGACCGCAAACCTCAAAACGCTCCCCGGGCGGGACGGCGGGCTACGCTTCGTCGACGCCAACGGCGCGACGGTCTTCGACAGCCCAGCGGGCAAGATGTGGGACTCCACCGGCGAACAACAGGAGAAGAAGGCCTCGGCGTTCAGCGTCCTTGCCACCCGCTCGGCCGCTGCTTCCGAAACGCCGAAGCCCAACGACGGCGAGGCCCCTCAGGACCCCGCCAGAGCTCCGGACCAGGGCGACAAGACCGCCGACGTATCGGTCGCGATCAACGGCGCCAACCTTGAGCTGAAGCCCGACCTCGGCCTGCTGCGCAGCCCGGAAACCGCGTTCCCCGTGTACATCGACCCCCCGGTGAGCGGTCTCACCGCGGCCGACTGGACCGCACTGTCTTCCGACGGCGACCGGTTCTGGGAGTTCACCGGAGACAAGGGCGTCGGCCGCTGTTCCAACTACGGCGGCTACCTCTGCTCGAACTCCGCATACACGCAGCGCATGTACTTCGAGTACCCGATGACTTCGCTGTACGGCAAGAAGATCCTGGACGCGACCTTCGAGGCGTACCAGACCTGGACCTTCACCTGCTCGCAGCACAACTACTGGCTGGTGCGGGTCGACCAGGACATCTCGAGCTCGACGTCGTGGGGCTCGAAGCCCAACTATGCCGACCTGATGAGCGACCGCTGGTCCGCCATGGGCAGGGGCACGCTGTGCAGCCCGTCCCAGCCTGCAGACTGGCTCCGGTTCAACGACAACCCGGACGAGTCGGACGAGAACCTGACGCCCACCGTCCAGTGGTCCGTGGACACGCAGCGCCCGAACCTCACCCTTGAGCTCCGTGCTGAGGACGAGTCCGACGCCGCTTCGTGGGCCCGGTTCCGCAGTGACGCGAAGCTGTCCGTCACCTACATCTCCAAGCCCGGCGTGCCGGACCCCGTCGGAGTCCAGAGCGGCACCACGGGGCGGGCGTGCAACACCTCGACCGCGCCTTTCGTCACCAGCACCACGACCCCGCGGTTCCTCGCCGGCGTCCAGTCCCCCGACGGCTCGCAGGCGCAGCTCCAAGCCGCGGTGGAGGTATGGAAGGCCGACGGATCCCAGATGGTCTGGGGCGCCTCGTCGCCCGACAACGCCTGGGTGGCGGACGATGCCCTACGGGACTTCACCGCCCCGGCCCTGGCTCCCCAGACCGACTATGCGGCACGGTTCGTCACCAAGGCCCACTACGCGACGGACCGGGGAGAGACCGGGGTCCTCTATTCGGACTGGTCCACCTGGTGCTACTTCCGCATCGACACCGACAGTCCACCGGCGCCCACGGTGGCCAGCGCGGACGGCATCTACAAGCCGGCCACCACAGACCCTGCCGCGGGCGGAGTCGGCGTACCGGGGAAGTTCACCTTCACCCCGGTCGACACCAACGCGACGCTGGCCGGGATCCAGTCCGATGTCGTCTCGTACAAGTGGCGTCTCAACAGCGGCGCACAGAGCAGCCCGATCGCCGTACCCGTGGGTACGGCGACGACGGTGAGCATCTCTCCGGACCAGCCCGGGGAGAACACGATCCAGGTGTGGGGCTACGACGCCGCCGGCCACAGTTCCCTGACGGGGTACTACAGCTTCAAGGTCAAGGGCGGTGAAGCTCCCGCCGGTGTCTGGTCCTTCAACGGCTCCGGCGCCGACACCAACTCCGGCCAGACGAAGCGTCCCCTGACTCTCGCAGGCTCGGCATCCGTCACGCCGCAGTCCCGGGCCGGGTCGGGCGCGCTGGCCACGAACGGCACCACCGGCTACGCCGCCTCCGCGGCGTCCCCGTTCGACAACACGAAGTCCTACTCGGTCTCGGCATGGGTCCGCCTGAATCCCGGGACAACCGGAGTCAAGACCCTCCTCGGGGTCGACGGCACGGCGGGCAGCGGCTTCTACCTCTCCTACGAGGCCACGGCCAACGTCTGGTCGTTCCGCATCCCGAAGGCGGACACCACCGAGGCCGTCACGTACCACAGGGCCGCGGGCAAGCAGCCCGCGACCCCGGGTGTCTGGACGCATCTGACGGCCGTATACGACTCTGCCGGCCAGCAGATGCGCCTCTACGTCAACGGCCGGATGCAGGAAGCAACCGCCGTACCGTCCGTCTGGAAGGCCAACGGTCCCCTCCAAGTGGGCAGGGCCCTTTGGCGCGGCACGTACGTCGACTACTTCCCCGGTTCGATCGACGAGGTCAAGACCTGGTCCAGGGAACTGACGGCATCCGAGATCGCCCAGGAAGCAAGCCTCGAGGACGAGGACGCGAGCGACGGCAGGGTGGGTGATCCGATCGCGGCCAAGGCGGGAGACTGGAACGCGACCACGGCCACGGCCGGCGGCACCACGGTTGCGGACAAGTCCGGCTACGGCCGGCCGATGACGCTCTACGGCGCCACGCTCGGAATCGACCCCGACACCGTCGGGAACCCGGACCTGGGGCTTCCCACGCGGCAGGTGATGGCTCTGGACGGAACCAGCTCGTACGCCAGCGTCACCGGCCCGCTGGTCGACGAGACCGGGTCCTTCACCGCCACGGCCTGGGTCCGACTGGACGGCGAGAAGTTCAAGGACACGACGAAGAGCTACAACGTCCGCGTGATGGGACAGTCCGGAACGGCGAATTCCTCCTGGTCGCTCCGCTACGAGCAGGCCGCTGGTTCCAGTGCCGGCAAGTGGAAGTTCGCCCGTCCCACCAGCGACGTGAACGACCCCGTTTACGCGACCGTGACCCAGTCCGACGTCGCCGACAAGGACCGGTGGGTTCGCCTGACCGTCGTCTACGACGCCCAGCAGGCGAGGAGCACCGGTGACGGCGACGCCGTCACCCGCGGAGGGATGTTCCTCTACGTGAACACCGCCCAGTCCGGTGGATCCACGGGCATCTCTCACACGACCCCGTGGCAGGCGGCCGGCAACTTCGAGGTGGGCCGTGGCATGTCCGACAGCGTGCTGAAGCGGTACTTCCCCGGACACATCGCGGACGTCCGCGTCTGGACGGGCGCCATGTCGGCTTCGACCATCGGTGACCTGTACGCGGGCGAGCAGTAGGCCCCAGTCCAGCTGGTGTGGCCCGGCCGTTTCGGCCGGGCCACACCCACACCTTCCCCACGCACGGCCCGGAAACCACCGGGTCCGCTTTGTCCTGCCCAACTCACAACAGGAAGATCCACCGTGAAACCTGTCGCACGCGGAACGAGGGTGCACAGCACCCTCGGCCGCTGGCTCGCTCGCGGCGCAGTGACCGTCTCACTTGCGCTCCTGCCACCCTTGCTGGGCTCCGGCCTCGGAGCTACGGCCGCCGGCAACGGGAACAAGTTCCCCGAACCCACGAAACCGAAGATCGACAAGGTGGTGCCGTTCAAGAAGCGGGACACCAAGGCGCCCACCGACCAGGTCGGCCCCGCCGCCGAACGCGCAAAGGAGGCCGTCGCCACCGCGCACTGGCCCAGCGCCGGCGCGGTCACGCTCAGCGCGGCCCCCGGGAAGAGGACCCAGAGAGCGACGGGCGACCTCGTCGTCGCCCTGCGCGACGGCCGGCAGCCCGCGAAGGCCGGATCCGGCATCAGCGCCGCGGAGCGGAAGGACCCTCGTACGGTCACCTCCGACGCGAACAGCGTCCGGGTGGAGGTCCATGACCGGAAGGCCACGGAGCGCGTCGGCGTGGCAGGCGTTCTGCTGGGCCTGACGGCTGCGCAAGCACCGTCGGGCGAGACCGTGCAGTTCTCCCTGGACTACTCCACCTTCGGTTCCATGTACGGCGGCGACTACGGTGCCCGCCTGCGCCTGGTGCAGCTTCCCGCCTGCGCACTCACGAACCCCGAGCGCACGGAGTGCCGTGCACGAAGGCCCATCGCCGGCGACAACAACACCACGGCGAAGACGCTGACGGCAGACGTACAGGCCCAGAGCCTGGCCGCGGGCCCGATGCTCCTGGCTGCGGAGGCCGGATCATCCTCCTCGGCGGGCGACTACGGCGCGACCCCCCTGGGGCCGTCCGCGACGTGGGAAGCCGGCGGATCCACCGGCGACTTCAACTGGAACTACCCGATGCGGGTACCGCCCGCCACGGCAGGACCGGCTCCCCAGCTCTCCATCGGCTACAACTCGGGCAGCGTCGACGGCCGCACTTCGGCCGAGAACAACCAGACCTCCGTCGTCGGCGAAGGCTTCTCGATCACCGAGTCGTACATCGAGCGCAAGTACGGCTCGTGCAGGGAAGACGGGCAGACCGGCAAGGGCGACCTGTGCTGGAAGTACGCCAACGCCGCCCTCGTCCTGAACGGCAAGGCCGCCGAACTCGTCAACGACTGCACCACCGAGGCCGCCTGCGCGACGGCCTCACAGTCCGAGGCGACCGGCGGGACGTGGCGCCTCAAGAACGACGATGCCACCAGGGTCGAGCACCTCACGGGCGCCCCCAACGGTGACAACAACGGCGAGTACTGGCGCATCACCACGACCGACGGTCTCCAGTACTACTTCGGCCAGCACAAGCTCGCCGGCTGGAGCGATCACGGCACCGCGGCCGACGACGAAGTCACCGATTCGACCTGGACCGTCCCGGTCTTCGGTGACGATGCGGGTGAACCGTGCCACGGCGCCAGCTTCGACGCCTCCTTCTGCAACCAGGCATGGAAGTGGAACCTCGACTACGTCGTCGACCCGCACAACAACGCCATGACCTACTGGTACGGCAAGACGCAGAACAACTACGCCAAATCGGGCGTCGCATCACCCGGTACCTCCTACACCCGCGGCGGGTACCTCAAGCGCATCGACTACGGCCAGCGCGCCGACCAGCTCTTCACCAAGCCCGCCGCGCAGAAGGTCACCTTCATCTACGCGCAGCGGTGCGTCGTGGCCGGCGGCTGCACCTCGCTGACCGTGGACACCAAGAAGGACTGGCCGGACGTCCCGTTCGACATGATCTGCGACACCGGAAAGGCCTGCACGGGTCTGATCGGTCCCTCCTTCTTCACCCGCTACCGGCTCACCGACGTCAACACGTACGTCTGGACCGGCACCGGCACCACCAACCGGCAGGTGGACAACTGGCACCTGGACCACTCCTTCCCGGCCTCCGGAGACGCCTCGGCGCCCAGCCTCTGGCTGAAGTCGATCCGGTCCACGGGCAAGGCAGGGGGGACGGATGTCGCCATGCCACCGGTCGTCTTCTACGGCGACCAGATGCCGAACCACGTGGAAGGCGGTGACAACACCCTCCGCTACTACAAGTGGCGCGTCAGACAGGTGAAGTCGGAGAGCGGCTCGCTCGTCACGGTCAACTACTCCGATCCGGAGTGCATCAGCGGCACCAAGATGCCCGCATCACCCGACAAGAACACCCTGCGCTGCTTCCCCGTCTACTGGTCGCAAGCCGGCGGTACCCCAGAACTCGACTGGTTCCACAAGTACGTCGTCACCTCGGTCTTCCAGGAAGACCCCACCGGGGGAGGCGACACCCAGGAGACCTACTACGACTACGCCGGCGGCGCCGGCTGGGCGTACGCGGACGACGACGGCATGACCAAGGAGCAGTACCGTACCTGGTCACAGTGGCGCGGCTACTCCAAGGTGACGACGACCACGGGTGACGAGACCGGCCCCAAGGGCAAGAACTTCACCCTCTACATGCGCGGCCTCGACGGAGAAAAGGAACTCGACGGCACCCCACGAGCGGAGAAGGTCACCGACTCCACCGGCACGGCCGTCGACGACTCGCGCCAGTACGCCGGTTTCATTCGCGAGACGATCACCTACGACGGCCAGACCGAGATCAGCGCGGCGGTCAACGACCCTTGGTCCCACCGCACGGCATCCCACAAGTACGCGTGGGGAACTACCGAGGCATGGCTCGTCAAGGCCGGCACGACGACCTCGCGCACGGCAGTCACGGGCGGCACCCTCAAGAAGTCGACCACGACCACGTACGACACGACGTACGGAATGCCGACCAAGGTCGACGAGAGCGGAGACCTCGCCAAGTCGGGCGATGAGACCTGCTCCGTCAAGACCTACGTCCGCAACACCGCAGCCTGGCTGGTCAACTTCGCCTCGCGGATCGAGACCTACGCCGTGGGCTGCGGCGGCCTTGGTGCTCTCAAACTCCCCGAGGACGCCATCTCGGACCTGACCACCGGCTACGACGGCCAGGCCGTGGGAGTTGCCCCGACCAAGGGCGACGCGACCTCGGCCTACCGGCTCAGCGGGTACACGGCAGGCCAGCCCGTCTACCAGAACGTCTCGACGTCCACCTACGACCAGCTCGGACGGCCCATCACGGCGAAGGACGCCCTCGGCCGCCAGATCACGACGGCCTACACGCCGTCCGACACCGGCTACGGTCCCCTGACCAAGAAGACGGTCACCGACCCCAAGAACTACTCCGCGACGACCGAGATCGACCCGGCGTGGGGCTCGGCAACCAAGCTGACCGACGCGAACGGCAAGGTCACGGAGTGGGGCTTCGACGCACTCGGCCGCCTCGTCGCCGTGTGGCAGCCGAACCGCGTCCGCGCCCTCGGCGATGGGGCCACCACCGTCTATGCATACGGCGTGCAGCAGGACAAGGCGACCTGGGTGCGCACCGACACCCTCAAGGCTGACGGCGCCACGTACAACACCTCTTACGAACTCTTCGACTCGGCCATGCGGCCCCGGCAGACGCAAGCCCCCTCGCCCGCCGGCGGTCGCGTGATCACGGAGAAGCTCTACGACGACAGAGGCATGGCCTACAAGGCCAATGGCCAAGTCCACGACAACACCGCGCCGAGCAGCGACCTCGCATCCACGCTCTCCGGGTCGGTCCCCGCTGCCACGGAGACCCTGTTCGACGGTGCGGGTCGTCCCACCGCAGCGATCTTCTCCGTCTACGGACAGGAGAAGTGGCGAACCAGCACGAGCTACTCGGGGGACGAAACCGCGGTCACTGCTGCTCCCGGGGGGAGCGGCGTACGCACCTACACCAACTCTCTCGGCCTCGTCACCGAGCGGCGGGAGTACGCCGGTCCTGCGCCGACCGGCACCAACTTCACCAGCACGAAGTACACGTACGCGCGCGGCGGTCAGATCCAGGCCATGACAGGGCCCGACGGCGCGAAGTGGACTTACAACTACGACCTCAGAGGGAGGCTGATCTCCAAGACGGACCCCGACTCCGGAACCGTCACCTCCACCTACAACGACAACGACCAGGTCCTGACCGCTGCCACCACCCAGGGCGGCGCCACCAGGACGATCATCCAGGAGTACGACGAGCTCGGTCGCAAAACGGGTACGTGGGACGGCGTAAAGGACAACGCCCACCAGCTCACCAAGTACACGTACGACACTCTGGCCAAGGGCAAGCTCACCGCCTCCATCCGCTACGTCGGCGGAACCACCGGGCAGATCTACGCCAATTCCGTCACCGGATACGACTCGATGGGCCGGGCCACCGGCGTGAGGACGGTCCTGGCGGCCACTGACCCACTGGTGGTCGCCGGAGCCCCGCAGACGTTCACCACGTCCACGGCCTACAACGTCGACGGGACGGTCGGCAACCTCAGCCTCCCGGCGGTCGGCGGCCTGCCCGCCGAGACGGTCGCCTACACCTACAACAGCCTCGGCCTGGCGATGGGCGTGGAGGGCATGGCGGACTACGTCCGGTCCGTCGGCTACTCCCCATTCGGAGAGGCCGAGCAGACCACTCTGGGCATCTCCAGCACCGCCAAGCAGATGCAGGTCCTCAACCGCTACGAGGACGGCACACGCCGCCTCATGAACATCCACACTCTTGACGAGACGAACCCCGGCTACACCAGCGACATCGACTACGCCTATGACGCCAGCGGCAACGTCCTTTCGGTCAAGAACAAGGCCGGTACAGCGGACAGTCAGTGCTTCGCCTACGACGGCTACCGCCGACTGACCGAGGCTTGGACGCCCACGTCGAACGACTGCTCGACCACCCGCTCGGCAGCAGCACTTGGTGGCCCCGCGCCCTACTGGAACAGCTGGACCTACAAGGTAGGCGGGCTTCGCGACACCCAAACGGTGCACGCCGCCGCGGGTGACACCAAGACCACCTACACCTATCCCGCCGTGACCGCCGCCGGCGGAGGCCAGCCGCACACGCTCCGCACGGCCGTAACCGGGGCGAAGACGGATGCCTTCGCCTACGACGAGACGGGCAACACCACGGCCCGCAAGTCTCCGGCCGGCGCCGACCAGACCCTCAAGTGGAATACCGAAGGGAAGGTCGAGAGCCTCACCGAAGGCGCAAAGACGACCCAGTACCTCTACAACGCCGATGGCGAACTGCTCATCCGTCGCAGCGGAACAGAGAACGTCCTGTACCTCTACGGCCAGGAACTCCACTACGACCCGGTCAAGAAGGCCTTCTCCGGTCAGCGCTACTACGCGGCGGGCACCGGTAAGGCAGTTCGAACCAACGCCGGCCTGAGCTGGCTCGTCGATGATCACCACGGCACCGCCTCGCTGACCGTCGACGCGACGACGCAGGTGGTTACCCGCCGCTTCACAAAGCCGTTCGGCGAGAGCCGCGGCCCCAGCCCGTCCTCGTGGCCCGACGACAAGGGTTTCCTCGGAAAGCCCGCGGACTCGACGACCGGCCTCACTCATGTCGGTGCACGCGAGTACGACCCGACGGTGGGCCGGTTCCTCACGGTCGACCCGGTCTTCGATGCCGAGGACCACGAGTCCCTCAACGGGTACGCCTACGCGAACAACACGCCTGTCACCATGTCGGACCCCACCGGCCTCAAGCCCATCATCACGCAAGAGGGCGGACAGGCAGATGAGGCATACCTCAAGGCGAACAACGCGTTTTGGACGGGCGGGCCGGGTGGGTGGACGTACAACCAATCACGCGTGGACAAGCTTCAGTTCGCTGACGGGTCAAGTGGCGCCCTGATTACCACGACCAGCTACGGAGGAGGAAGCGCCAGCAAGATCACGCAAACGCTGATCAAGGGCCCCAAGCCGGCACCCACCACGAAGGAGGGCGAAAAGCCGATCAGGAATTCGAAGGGCTACATGACCTGGGGAGCGGGAGAGGGGTATGTAGACCCGGACAACATCGAGCGCGGACCGCTGGCCATGTGGCAAAAGGTTGCCATAGGCATCGCGGCAGTCATTGGACTGGCGGTCACGGCAGCCCCGGTTCTCGCCCTTGCGGGCGAGGCCTGTATCGCAGCAGCCATAGCCTGCGCAGAAGGCGCCGCGGACCTCATAGCTGGGGAAGCGGCGGGCAGTGGCGTCACCGTCATGGGTGTCGGCGGCGGTACCTACCTGATGGGTGAGGCTGACACCTTCCAGCAGGTCGCGATAAGGAAAACCGATTCGGTTGAGAATTTCCATGACGTTGTGGTGCATGGAACGCCCCACGATTTCGGACGCAACCTCGACTCCTGGGACAAGGGTGAAAACTTCGGCCACCGAGTCCTGGCAAACATCGTGAAGAACGATGAGGCGTGGGGTGGAGGTCCGATCCGACTGCTGTCCTGCAATACTGGGGTGGACGGCGCCACTGCGGCACAAAACCTCGCCAACAAGCTCGGCGTGGACGTCCTGGCCCCCAATGGGTTCGTGTACATTTACTCCAGCGGGCGTGTCGTTCCTCGCTTTACGGAACACGGATCGTCACAGGAATGGCGGCTGTTCACGCCTGGAGGAAATAAATGAGTAGTGGAGCCCGCCTGATCCCAGTCGGTTTCTATTCAGACATCGAGTTTGGCCATTCGGGGCAGCCGACGCTTTACGAGTCGATCGTCAAGCCGCACCCGGACAAGGATCTCATTCTCGGATATCTGAGATCTGCCTACATGATTCTCGTGGGGGGCATGGGCATGCGCGACGAACTTTCACCCGATCGGGAGTTCGTTGACGAGTTCAAGCTGATGACGGATGGCGTCTGGATCTGGCCCAGCAGCTATCCGCACTACGTCGAGCGCTATGACGCGGAGATCCCGCCCCTCCTCGCGGAGCTGGCGGCATCTCGAAACTGGGTTCCCCCAACCTTCCACGAAGAAGAGTTTGAGGATCGAATGCCGTTCGGCGACTAAACTGACTGGCAGCTACTAGTTGGAGGGGGTGCGAAGTGGTTCGCACCCCCTCTCAACCCCGGGCGGTGGGCCACCACCCCGCCGCGCGACGAGACGCCAACACACCTGACGAACCGTCACCAAAGTCGACATGGGGACAGGCCGACCGAGCGGCCGCCTCGGAAAGGTGCCGGTCAGCGCACCGACACGGACCCGGGGGCGGTAGAGCTTGCATCACGTCGACAAGAATGTAGACGCAGGGGTGGAGATTTAGGTTAGCCTTCCCTTATGCAGCTCATACATCTGGCCGCCGCGGCCGGCTACACCACGCCTCCGCTCTGGCGCGTCCTCACCAAGGCCGGCTACTTCGTCGGCCTGTCCGGGGCCATCGGAGCCACCGTCACCTACGCGGCATCAGTACGCCCCACGCTGCGCGCCCCGGAGAGTCATAGCGGCGACGTGGCGGTCATACGACGAAGAACGGCAGGCTACCTGGCCTGGGCCGGAGTTGTTCTGCTCGTCGCGGGCTACTTCCAGCTCGCGGCCCGCCTGGCCCGTGCCGGAAAGGGCATGCCGTTCGGCGACGCCCTCTCGCCCAGCCGAATCTGGGACTTCCTTCTCGCTCCTGCGGCCAAGGGCGCGTGGATCGCTCAGGGCACGATCTACCTGGCGCAGAACGCCGTCCTGGTCATCGCCTCCGCCACGTTGATCGCGCTGTTCCTCCCGAAGGTGCGTCAGCGGCTGGACGTCCTCGCGCTGACCGCCCTGCCCCTGAGCCTCGCGGTCACGCTGATCGGGGCGGTGCCGGCCACCAAGCCGAAGGACGCGGACAAGGTCCTGGACCTCGTCTTCGGCCAGACCCACATCATCAGCGGTGTGGTCTGGGTCGGCGGCCTCGCGTTCCTCGCCGCACTCGCCACCTCCCGCAGCCGCCTCGGCGACAACGCGGGCCTGCTGTGGGCGGACGTCTGGCGCCGCTTCTCCCTCGTCGCCCTCGTCAGCGTCGGTGCGGTCCTCACCTCCGGGCTGTGGCTGAGCTGGAAGCACGTCGGCGCCATCAGTCAGCTCTGGACGACGACCTACGGGCTCTTCGTCCTCATCAAGATCCTCCTGGTCCTCGGCATGATGGCGGCCGGCACCGTCAACCAGTTCTGGTTGATGCCGCGCATCGTCAAGGCCCGTGAGGCCGACGACACTTCCTCGCTCCTGCACCTGACCCTGCGGCACTTCCCCAAGGTGGTCTGGGGCGAGGTCGCCCTCGGGATCGCCGTTCTGGCCGTGGTCCCCTTCCTCAGCGGCTCCGCCCGTTCCGAGGCCGGCAGCCCGGCCGCCGTCTCGAGCGGCAGCATCTTCACCGTGGGTGTACTCCTCGTCCTCACCCTGGCGGCTTCGCTGTACATCACCGTCAAGGCGTCGGACGCCCTTGCCCGGCGCGCGGCTGCCACCACGGCCTGACACCCGATCCGATCTCACAGCCGGCCCGCACTGACGGGGATCCGGACCGTGGAACGACCTGAGGGCGGCCCCGTTGCGGGGCCGCCCTCACCGTTGTATCTCCGCCTGCGCACGAGCCCGGAGCCGGGTCTCGGCTCAGGTGAGGCTGCCTCAGCCGGAGGCGACCTGATATGAGTTGATCATGAATGCAGAAACTCTTGACCCGATGGAGCGCCTGCTCGCAGAGCGGGCATGCGAGCGACTGGTCGTCGAATTCGTCCACCGGCTCGACCTCGGGGACCCGAGCTCGGTGGCGGACCTCTTCACGCAGGACGGCACCTGGGAATGGCCCGCCGGCGACCGCCGCATTGCGGGGCACGACGCCCTGCGCATCTACTTCGGCACACGGCCCGCAGACCGACTGTCACGCCGCATATGCACCAACATCCTGGTCACCGTGGCCTCTGCGGACACCGCCTCCGCCACCACCTACTTCACCACGTACCGTGTCGACGGCTACAGCGAGGGCCTCGTACCGCCGCGGCCCCCGGTTCAGGTGGGGCACTACGAGGACACATTCCGCAAGGTGGACGACACGTGGCTGCTCACCACGCGGACTCTCTTCCTCTCCTTCGCCGGTCCCACGGAACGCCTCGACGTGCCCGGCCGGTCATAAGAGCCGGCAAAGCCCTGCTCGCCACCGACGCCCTCATGCTCGAATGACCCGGGCGTGGCCGCGTTGTGGACGGTCACGCAATTCCCCAGGTGCTCGTGGCGGGGGCGCCTGGTGGGTCGCGGGTCAGTCCCACCAGAGCACGACGAGCAGGTGGCGCTCGGCTGCGTCGAGGTAGAAGTCGCGCAAGGCGTTGAAGTGCGCCAGCAGGTACGGCCTCAGACCGCCGGTGATGGGGCCGCCCGTCAGACCGATCAAGGATTCGGCGTCACGCTCGTCGGCCGGCAGGGCGGCGAGAAGGACGGGCATGTCGATCTGGCCGAGCAGTTCGCAGACGCGCGCCACTTCAGAGACGCCCAGGCCGCTGGGGGCAGCCCCGAAGGGGGCTATGGCGTGGGGGTGAGTGTCGAGGAAGCCCAGGTCGAGAGCAGTGTCGCCGTCGGTGGCCCGGCGCAGGGCATCGAGATGGACCTCTTCGAGTCCGGCCACCTCGCCGACGCGTTTCAGCAGCGCCGGTGCCCAGTCCAGGTCCAGGACGTCATGCGCCGGTGGATCCCAGTGGGGATCGCGGTCCGATGACGCGGCGGCGGACTGACGGCATGCGGCGAGATACCCCTCGGGGATGCGGGCGAGCTGCTGCGTAACGGCCATGTCGGCAGTATCCCTGCCGCGTCCACCGGATTTCGGGCTGCGGGCTTGGAGGCACCCAGGTCGCCACCCCCATGGGGACTCGCGACCGCCGGGGTGGGGATTTGCGTGACGCCCAGGTCCCCAAGCCCGGGGAAATCCGTGACCGCTCACACGCGTCGATCGTCAGCCCCGTATCCGTCCCGCTCGTCGGTACGGTGGCTGCGTGAACGCCGAGGTCGTGAGCGTCTGCGGGCCGAGGGCGGACCTGGCCATCAACTGGTCTTCACCGATCGGGTGATCGCCAACCCGATGGTCCTGCGGTTCCAACTCCCGCATGCGGCTCTGGCCGTCTTCTACGGCGTCGACCGCTCCACCATCACCCGGGCCGTCCCTGCTCGCCCGCCGCGGCTTCGCGGTCCCCGGCAAGGCCGGACTGCGCCTGCACACACTGGCCCACCCTTTCGCCTACGCCGACGCGAAGGCGTTGAGATGCGGCTCAACGGCGCCGAGGCGCGCGTACGACGCCCGAAGGCAGGTCGGCCCGAACGGCGAGGCGCTGCCTCCGGAAGCCCGGGAAAGACGCCGCGCGTACCATCGCGCACCACGTCGTGAGCCGTTCACACCGCGCCGGCACGGGCAGCCGTCGCGCACACCCGCCGCAGGAGATAGTGCAGCTGGGCGCGCTCGCCCTTGGTGAGGCAGCCGAGCAGGACGTCCTGCACCGACCGCATGTCCTCATGCGCCGCATCCAGCACCGCGGTTCCGGCCGGGGTGAGCGTCACCACCTCGTGACGTCCGCCGATGTTCACGACCATCTCCTGTACCAGCCCCTGCTCCAGCAGATCACCGACTGCGCGCGCGACGTCGGCCACCGGTGCCTCCACCTGCGCGGCGAGATCGTGCCTGGCATGCGGCCCCAGATCCGCCAGCGTCCTGAGAACCGACCGGTGGAAAGCGCCCAAGCCGCGCGCTCCCAGCCGCTCGGCCACCAACACGTCCACGGCCCGGTTCGCTGCCGCCAGGAGATGCACGGTCTGCTCGGAGGGATTCGAGAACCCGTTCCCCCTGTCGTACACGTCGCGTCCAATCACTGGGAGTGGAAGGTCACCTCCGCCCCGGGACACGCGGACCACTGACGCCGACGGCACATTGCACTCAGGGTACGAGGCGCCCCGGATCGGGGCCCACGCAACGCTCGGGCCTGGAGAGGTAGGTGAAGCAGGCCTAGGCTCACCATACTTTCCCCAGACCCTTCGGTCTACGTCAATGTCGTCACTCGGGCGCTCATTCGGCCAGGAGGGCCCGCGAGGCGAACTCCACGTACTCGTGCAGTCCGTAGGCCAGCCCCAGGCCCAGCAGGGCCGACACCGCCACCGCCGTCACCAGCCCCGCTGCGGCCGCCCGCGTCCTGCGGGCCTGCGGCCGTACCGGCACCGGCCCCAACAGGGCCTCGACCCGCTGCGGAACCGGACCGGTACTCACCGACAGCAAGGGACCACGGCGTCCGCCCGTCTTCTCGGCGGACGCGGCGGCCAGCGCCGCGCGTGCGATGGCGGTCGCCGCCAGCCTCCGGTTGCCCACCGAGGAGGCCGCCGACTCGTCCGCCCACCGCTCGAGGTGGAAGTCCAGGGCCGGGCGCAGGGGCCGCAGCGCGGGATGGACCGCGGCGGCCAGGTAGGCGACGACGGACCACACATGGTGGCGGCCCGTCAGGTGTGCCCGCTCGTGACCGAGCAGCACTTCGCGCTCCGCCGGGCCCAGGGTCTTGAGCATGCCCGTCGTCACCACGACCCGGCCGCCGCGCTTGCGCCACCCCGGCAGCGCGAACGCCTGCGGTTCGGCATCCGGCACGACCAGCAGATCGCCATCGGACACCGCGTCGCGGGTGGACGCCCAGGCCCGCGCGAGCACCGAGCGACGCTCGCACCAGCGGCGGACCACCAGCACCGCCTGCAGGAGAAGCACCGCACCCGCGACAGCGGCGACCGGCACGGCGGCCGGCCATTCGGAAGCCGCTCGCGTCAGCGAGATCTGTTCCAGGGAGGCGAGGAAGGGCACGTGGAACAGACCGATGAGCGCCGCAACGGTGCCACCCGCCAGCAACACGGCGGCCCCGGTCAGTGCCGCGCACGCTTCCCTCGGAGGCAGGAGCGCGGCCAGCCGGCGGGTGGCCGGCGCCGCGCCCCACGGAAGCACCAGGGTCAGCATGACCAGGGCGAGGACCAGGGTCATCAGCCCTCCTCGGACTCCAGGAGCAGGCGCCTCAGCGCTTCCTCGTCGGCATCGGACAGCGAGGACACGAACCGCTTGAGCACGAGGTCCCGCTGGGGCTCCCGTTCCAGCTCGCGGTGCATGCGTCCGGCCGCCAGCCCGGCGGCGTCGTCCGCCGCGGCGTAGCCGAAGCCCCTGCCGACGCGGGTCCGCACGACCGTCCCCTTCTCGTAGAGGCGGGTGAGGATCGTCGTCACGGTCGTCCTGGCCAGGTCCCGGCCGAGCGCGGTGTTGATCTGCTGCGGCGTCAACGGCCCATCGGCCGCCCACAGAACCGCCAGCACGTCCGCGACGAGTTCACCGTGCGGACGCCTTGCGTCCGCGCCGCCCTCCACCATCCCGCTACCGCCCTGCTGCCGCCCCGGGCTGATGCGCCCGGTCATCGATAAATAGGTTTGCCTCATCTCACTCTACGGGGGCACCAGCCGAGCCCCGCGCGCCTGCCCCGCCGCTCGGCCGCCGCCGGACGCCGGACGCCGATCGCCGCCGAGGCCGGCGCCGTAGGAACCGCGCGGCTCACTCCTCGCCCGTCTCGCCCTGTGCGATTTCGATGCCGGAGTGCAGATCATCGGCGGCCTGGAGGGACGCGCCGGCCGACACGACCAGGCAGGCCAACAGCGTCACGGCCGCCAGGCGGTGCGGGGCCCTACGGGCACGGGCCCGGGCGGGCCCGTCGAGCAGGGCCGCGACCCGCCGGGGCACCGGGCCCGTCGTGGCGGCCAGTGCGAAGCCGGGCCGGTACCGGTCGGGAGAGGTACGGGCAGCCAGTGCGGTCCGGGCGATGGCGCGGGCCGCGAGGCGGCGGTCCCCCACTGCCCGCGCGGCGGATTCGTCGGCGCAGCGCTCCAGCGCGTAACGGAGGGGCTCGCGCACGGCGCGCAGCCCCGGATGGCAGTGGGCGGCCAGCTCGGCCATCGCCACCAGGAGGTGGTGGCGGCCTTTCAGGTGGGCTCGCTCATGGGCGAGCAGGACCTCGCGTTCCTCCGCGGACAGGGCGCGCAGCATGCCCGAGGTGATCACGATGCGGCCGGGTCGGCCCGGCAGCGCGTACGCGTCGGGGTGCTCCTCCTGCAGGACCACGAGTTCGCTCCGGCTGTCGGCGGCAAGCACGCGCGCCTGCCTCAGCTGCCGCCACCACCGGTACGCACCGTGCAGCAGCAGGGCGCCGCGGGCGGCGAGCAGCGAGCCCGCCGCGACGGTGATCGCGATGACCGTGCCCGGCGAACCGGACGCGAGGGGGGTGAGCAGGTGGCCGAGCTCCGCCACCGGCCGCAGGTGCGTGGCACCGGGGACGACCAGCAGGGCGAGGGCCGCGGTACTGCCCGCGGCGAGCCCGGAGGCCGAACCGGCCAGCAGCCGCACCGCCTGCCGCGGCGGCAGGCTCGTCACCAGCGCGCGGCACGCCGGGCCGGCCAGGAAGGGCAGCAGGAGCGGCAGGAGCAGCAGCGACAACCACATCATGCGGCGCCCCCGGTGCCGTCCTCTTCCAGCAGGGCGCGCAGCAGGGCCTCGTCCTCGTTGCTGAGCTGGGAGACGAAGCGGCTCAGTACGGTCACGCGGTCCTCGGTCCTGGCGAGTTCCGCGTGCATGCGGCGTGCGGTCAGCCCCGACGCGTCCTCGGTCGGCTGGTAGGCGAACCCGCGGCCGGACCGGGTGCGGGCGACCACGCCCTTCTCGTAGAGGCGGGACAGGACCGTCGTCACCGTGGTCCGGGCGTGGGAGGAGCCGAGCGCCTCCTGGACCTGCCCGGGTGTCAGCGGGGTTCCGGCCGCCCACAGCACCGCCAGGACGCTCGCCCCCAGCTCACCGGCGGGCCGCCGCTCCGCATGCGCATCCCCCATGAGAATCTCCTCATCACCGCGATCGTCTACAGTGACGTAGACCGTCTACAGGACTGTAGTCGATGATGCCGCCACCGCCCGATCCACTCGCCGCCCGATCCACTCACCAGCAGGGGAGCCCCCCACCATGGCCCTATCCGCCCACACGGCAGTGCCACAGGCCGTGAACCTGCTCGACGCCGGATCCCTGCTGTCCACCTTCGGCGCGCTCGGCATCGCCGTCGTCCTCTTCGCCGAGACCGGACTCCTGGTCGGGTTCTTCCTGCCCGGCGACTCCCTCCTGTTCACCGCCGGCCTGCTCTGCGTCCCGGGCGGGGACCGCCCCGTCCACCTCTCGCTGCCCCAGGTGCTGGCCTTCGCGGTCATCGGCGCGCTCCTGGGAGCGCAAGTGGGCTACCTCATCGGGCGGCGCGGGGGCCGCACACTGCTCGGCCGGAGCCGTAGCCGCAAGCTCCACGAGGGGGCCGAGCGAGCCGAGGAACTCCTCCACCGGTACGGCCACGCCAAGGCGATCGTGCTGGCCCGCTTCGTACCGGTCGTACGCACCGTGCTCAACCCCCTGGCCGGCGCCCTGAACGTGCCCGCCCGCGTCTTCACGCTCTGGCAGGTCGTGGGCGGGCTGGTGTGGACCGTCGGCCTCGTCCTCGCCGGCTACGCACTCGGCTCCTCCGTGCCCGACGTGGACCGCTACCTCCTGCCGATCGTGGCCCTCGTCGCCCTCGTCTCCGTCACCCCGCTGGCCGTCGAAATGATCCGTCGGCGGCGCCACCGCGCCCCGAACGGAAGCGCGCATTGAACCTGCGCGCCCCGGACGGGCCGTCCGTGAACGCACCGCGGTCCCACGGGCGCCCACGGACCCCAGCGCCTCCACCCACCGCCTCCACGCCCACCGACCGATCCACGACCGGTCCACACCGGTCCACACCGGTCCCTGAATCCTCTGGACGGGAGATGACCCACCACCCCGGTCGCGCGCTGATCCTCGCCGCCGCGCTGCCGCTTGTCGTGAGGCACGGCGCCTCGGTCACCACCTCGATGGTCGCGCGGGCTGCCGGGGTCCCGGCAGCGGCGGTCTTCACCGCGTTCCCCGACCAAGCCGCCCTGCTCGAAGCCTGCGCGGCCGAGGCCCTCAGGGCGGACGAAGCGGCAGCGGCCATAGCCGCGGTCGACCTGGACCAGCCGCTCGCCCACCGACTGGCATCAGCCGCCGTCCATCTCCGCGGCTACGCGGCCCGCGTCCTCCTGCTCGCCGACGCCATGCCCGCAAGCCGGCACCGGCGCCCCGAGCCGGAGGACACCGACGGGCGCCGCGCCCGGCACGAACAGGAACTCGCGTCGCTCCGATCAGCGTTGACGGCCCTGTTCGAACCAGAACGCGAACGCCTCAGAATGCCCCCCGAGCACCTCGCCCGGCTGTTCCAGTCGATGGTCTTGGCCGACACCCCGACCGGCCCTGCGGAGACCCTGCCGACCGAAGAGCTGGTGTCGCTGCTCCTGTGGGGCGCACTGACCCCTCCCTGACCGAAAGCAGCGCCCCTCCCGTGCCCGATGCCATCCGACCGTGCCGCCGTGGCGGTCTGTCCGGACAGGACGCCCGCCCCATGTCCCGTTTCCCCCCGGCCGTTCCCCGCGCCGCCGGCGTTCAGTGGTGGCCGGCCGTACCGGTGTTCGTGTGCTCGATGCTGCTGGCGGCACTGTTCGCGGCGACCCGCGTCGCGCACGGCTCACCCTTCGGGGTGGACGACGCCGTGCACGGCTGGGTGTTGGAACACCGCCCGCGCTGGGCGGTCGCAGCAGCCGTCACCGTGACGGGCAGCGGAGTGCCCGCCTACCTGCTCGCGGCGTTCGCCGGGGCACTGGCCTTCAGAACCGATCGGGGGTGGCACGGGGCGCCGGCAGGGGCTCTGGCGGGAGCCCTGGCCCTGCTGTCGGTGCAACTTCCGCGCATCGCCCTGGCGTCATGGCTCGCCCGACCCCGGCCGCCCTCCGACGACTGGGCGTGGACGGCGAGCGGATACGCCATGCCCTCGGGGCACACCACGACCTCCGCGGCCGTGGCGGTCCTCCTCACCGCAGGGGTCCACCGCACGGTGCGCGGCCGAGCCCGGCCGCTGCTCCTGGTCGCGCCCGCCCTCTGGGCCGCGACGGTGGGCCTCAGCCGCGTCTACCTCGGCATGCATTGGCCCACCGACGTCCTGGCGGGGTGGCTGCTGGTCTCCGCATGGGCCGGGCTGCTCGGATTGTCCCTGGTTCTCCTCCGGCGCCGAAAGAGCGGCGCCGTCCCGTCGAACGAAAGCGAAGGCACGTGAGCGCGATCAGTGTGGGACAGGCCGTGGTCCTGGGCATCGTGGAAGGGGTGACGGAGTTCCTGCCGGTCTCCTCCACCGGCCACCTCAAGATCACCGAAGGGCTGATGGGCATCCCCGTCGACGACAAGTCCGTCGTCGCCTTCACCGCCGTCATCCAGGTCGGCGCGATCGCGGCCGTCCTCGTCTACTTCTTCAAGGACATCGTGCGCATCGTCTCCGCCTGGGGCCGCGGGCTGGCCAACCGCGAGGAGCGCTACCACCACGACTACAAGTTCGCCTGGTGGGTCATCTACGCCACCATCCCGATCGTGGTCGTGGGGCTCGCGGCGAAGCCGCTGATCGAGGGACCGCTGGCCTCCCTGTGGGTGGTCGCCGGATCCCTGATCGTCGGCAGCGGCCTGATGTGGGCGGCCGACCAGATGGGCCGCCACAAGCGCGGTGAGGACGACACCGACCTCAAGGACGCCATGCTGGTGGGCAGTTCCCAGATCCTCGCCCTGCTCTTCCCCGGCTTCTCCCGCTCCGGCGCCACCATGTCCACCGGCCTCATCCTCGACCTGGAGCGGGTCGCCGCAACCCGCCTGTCCTTCTTCCTCGGCATCCCCGCCCTGACCGGTGCGGGCCTGTACGAGCTGAAGGACGCCGTGGGCGCCGGCGTCGACATCCTCCCGCTCGTCGTCGGCACCGCCGTGTCCTTCGCCGTCGCCTACGCCTCGATCGCCTGGCTCCTGAAGTACGTCGCCCAGCACTCCTTCAACGCCTTCGTCATCTACCGGATCGCCATCGGCGTACTCCTGTTCGGCCTGCTGGGCACCGGCGTCCTGCACGCCTGAAGCGCGGGCCCCGAGTTCCGTTGGACTGACACCCAAGTCCGACGGGCCCCGAGTCGCGCATTCTGGCGAATCGACCGCTGAAGGGCGACGACCGCCCGGTGCTACGTTCAGTGCGGCCGAGGCGAACCCCCGGTCGCACACGCCCCGGGTTACTGCGGGTCTTGGGGCGTGTCAGACTCCGGACGAGGGCGCGGCGGCACTGCTCCGCCGCGCCTCCGCTCGGTCGCACCTCCGCACGGCGGGCGCTGCACAGCTTGTCGCCACGTCCAATACTTCCTGCGCATACGCCGCGAACTTTGGGGATTCTGACAAGCATTTGCCAGGAGATTGTCGAATATTCACCGCAGATGCAGGATGAGACCTGAAGGTGTCCGGTGGAGGAGGCGGCAGGTGAGTGACCGAGAGCAGGGCGACAGGCTCCGCAGCTGGCTTCGGGGCATCGAGGTCTTCGCAGGGCCGCTTCCCGAGTTCGCGCCCGAGCAGGCCCCGGAGGACCCGGTACGCCTGTTCCTGTCCTGGCTGTCCGACGCCGTCGCGGACGGGCTGCGCGATCCGCACGCCATGACCCTGTCCACGGTCGACGAGGCCGGCGACCCCGACGCACGCGTGCTGATCCTCAAGGGCGTGGACAGCGCCGGCTGGCAGTTCGCCGGGCACGGCTTCAGCCCCAAGGGGCACCAGCTGGCCGTGCACCCGCGGGCCGCGCTCACCTTCTACTGGCCCGAGCACGGCCGTCAGGTCCGCTTGCGCGGGCCGGTGACGCCCGGCTCCGCGCAGGACAACGCGGAAGACTTCCGCGCCCGGTCGGCGACCGCCCGCGCCGAGGCCCTGCTGGCCCGCCAGAGCCAGTACCTGGCGGACACGGCCGAGCGTGACCAGGCCCTGGAGAAGGCGCTGGCGACGGTCGAGAAGGAACCGTCGCTCGTCGACTCCGCCTGGACGCTCTACACCCTGTCGCCGATGGAAGTGGAGTTCTGGCAGGCAGCGAAGAGCCGCGTCCACACCAGGCTGCGCTACGAGCGGACCCCGAAGAGCTGGGAACGGTTCCGACTCTGGTCGTGAGCCTCCAGCCCATCCCCATCCGCCCCCAACCGTCCCCCATGCCCGGTCGGCACAACCGCGGGCGTGCGGGCACCCTCTCCACCGTCCCTGCTCACAAGGCGAGGTAACCCCATGACGACACGTACCCAGGACGGCAGCGCCGGTGACGTCGACTACGGCGCGATCGGCGGCGGCTACGCCTCATACCGCCGGCCGGACGAGCACATCGCCCGGTTCATCGCCGAGGCCCTGGGCGACGCCCGTACGGTCCTCAACGTCGGGGCGGGCACCGGGTCGTACGAGACCGCGGCGCGCACGGTGACCGCCGTCGAGCCCTCCGAGTCGATGCGCGCCCAGCGGCCGGCACGGCTCGCCGGCGCGATCGACGCCGTCGCCGAGGCACTGCCGTTCGCGGACGGGGAGTTCGACGCGGCGATGACGCTGTTCAGCGTGCACCAGTGGTCCGACGTACGGGCGGGTCTGCGCGAGATGCGGCGCGTCACCCGCGGCCCCGTGGTCATCCTCACCTGCGACCCCGCCCTCGTGCGCGACTTCTGGCTCTACCGGTACGCCCCCGAGGTGCTGGACACCGAGGCCCGCCGCTACCCGAGCGTGGAGGAGCTGGCGTCCGCCCTCGGCGGCACCGGAGCCGTGCAGACCGTGCCCATCCCGCTCCACTGCACCGACGGGTTCAACGAGGCCTACTACGGCCGCCCCGAGATGCTGCTCGACCCGGCCGCCCGCCAGGCGTGCTCGGCCTGGAGCTTCGTCGACGACCAGGTCCGGGAACGCTTCGACGAGTCCCTGCGCCGCGACCTGGGATCGGGGGCCTGGGACGCGGAGTTCGGCCACCTGCGTCGCCGGCCCACGTACGAGGGTTCGCTCGTCATCGTGCGCGCGACCCCGTAAGCAGAGCAGCGCGAGAAAGAGACACGGCGCGATGGCGACATTGCCGACCCCCGGAAGGAACAACGGCACTCCTACAAGGAGGAGGACTCCCCCTGAGGGCCCGTCCGGCGGATCCGATCGGATGCTGCCGGACGGGCCCCGGGCTGGTCGAAGGACTCAGCGCTTGAGCGGGAGGGTGACGCGCCCTGGAGCCGGCTACTCAGCGGCCCCTTCGGCGATCAGTCGCACCGGCCGCACAGGTATTCGCGCGGCAAGGAGGACCGAGGATCCGCCACCCCCGGCACGGGGGCCCACCGGCCACGCTGCGCCCGGCCCGACGGCGGACCGTACGGCGACTGCCAGGCCGGCCGGTCCCTTCGACCCGAGACGCCCAGGTCGGGGAGCTTGTGGTGCGCGTTGACACGGAACGTGCCGTGCGCCCGGAAGTGCCCGGAGGGGCACCCGCGGCAACGGCGGAGAACGATCGGCAGGCAGGCGGGAACGACCACCCAGGTTCTGGACATGGAGATGCACCGGTTCCAGTGAGAAGACCACAGCGAAAGGGAGCACGGCGCACAGGTGCGACGCGCGACGGTTCAGCGCTCGGGGATCTCACTTGGTGTACATCGGCACGTCCTTGCCGGGGGCGACTGCGGGCGGGAGCACGCTAACGGCCCACGGGAGTACGGCACCACTGAATTTCGGGCGACATCGCGGCGAAGAAGCTCCCCCGGCGGTCGCCGAACGTCAGTCGAAATATGAGGAGCACGGCAGTAGTTACCGAAGTGTCCGTACTCCGCGGCCACATCCTCGAACCGCGCTGTTTGCATCCCCGCCGGGAGGACTGTTCGCCGCGGGTTGAGGAACCCGAGCTCCGGGTCGCCGGGGCGATACTCGAGTGGGAGGCTAGGCGGTCACCGTCCACGGGAAGTTCGGCAGGTTCGCTGCGAACCACCCGTCAGCCAGCTCCAGCACCCGGTCAATATGCGCGGCATCGAAATACTCCCAGCCCATCGTCGGTCGGATGCCCTGGCCGGCCAAGCAGTCCAGGACGTGCCGCTCGACATCGCGAGCTGCGCCGACGGGCAGGTCGGTTATGAGCCTGCGGATTTGCCCCAGACCGTGCTGGCTGCGGTGCGTATCGAGCCGTCCTCTTCCGTCACCCGAGGAGATTCCGGGCTTCACCACGGCCCCGTCGGTCACCACGTAGTACACGGTTGGTTCGGGGCGAACGCCCGCTCCGCCGCATCGGGCGCACAGCAACTCGCGCTTCAACCCTGTGTTGATTGCCGCCGAGGTCAGGTGCCCGGCAACGCAGCACAGGCGCACAGTCTGGGCGATGCGGTCCGACATCACGTCCAGGATCATCACGTTCTGCTCGCGGGCGCGGCGCCTGAACTCGACGAGCTTGGGCGTCTGTGTGATGCCGAGACACGTAACGCAGGGGTCGCCGGCACCGTCGAAACCCGTTGTGAACCCGTAGGTACACCCCGGCATGCGCCCGGGGGTTCGTGGATTCATCGCGGTGATGGTGAACTCATGCCCGTGCAGGCAGCGAACCTCTTTCGCCGGATACCCGTGAGGAGATGCGGCGTCGGCCAGAATTCGAAGATCGGTCTCGATGGCGTAGGCAGTGAACGACGCACGGGCGGCTTCCTCCCACCGCTTCCGCGCGCAGTGCTCGCATTCCTCCAGTGCCTTGGGGAACGCCGCCACCTTCGTCAATCCCGTCGGCAGGAGGAACGCGCCCCCCGTCTCTGCCCGGACGATCGTGCTGCCGAGCTTGGGGTGCAGCGCGGTCACGGGTGTGACCTGCGTCGAATGTCCCGCGTCGCACGACAGCGTCACGTGGTCCAGCATGCCGCTCAGCTTGCTCCGTACCGTCCAGCCCAGTTCGTAGACCCGCGTGGCGAAGAGCGCCATGACGGCCGCCTCGGCGCGGGCAAGCAACCGGGCAGAGCGCAGCGCGTCCTCCGGTGAAGGCTCGGACGTCCGTGTGGCGTCACTCATGTCGTCCCCCATCTCAACAGGCGCGCCGGCTGCACGAGCGCTTGGGCCAGGCTGAGCGTCGCATGGCGCGCTGACAACGGGCCCGGATGCGAGCCCGGTTGGTGGACGCGGCCGACGTACGGACCGCGTGGAGGGACTCACCACGACACGCTGTCGCGCCTTCAACTCAGCGTTCGACTCGCGGAGGCGGCCGTCCGTCGCGAGCGACGCCACCTGAGCTTCCGGGAGCACCTGCAACCAGCCTCTCAGGAACGATCTCCGAGAGGCGTCACCTCCGACGCGACCGCGAGCCGCGGCTACCAGCGCCTCCGCGCCCTCGACGGGCGGCGGCCGAGCGGCGCGGCGTTATCGGTGAAGACCCAGGACTCGGCGCCATGCGTACGGCCCTCGCCCCTGGTCCGAGTTCATGGTGACCTGGTGGCTGGTGTTGAACAGGGCCGCCTCTTCGTCGACACCGCCCACGAGCCGTGTTGAACGCGTTCAGAACATCTGACAGCATGGCGTGCGGAAAGGCCCGCCAGACCAGGGGGACGTGCATCCGTCTGCCTTCGGCACGAGTTGGCCACGAGATCCGGAGGTCGGTACGACATGATCATCGCCTTGCTCGTCTTCTTGTTCCTGGGCCTGATGGCGGCCGTCGCGCCGGGCCTCCTCGTCGGGTATGCCTTCGTCGCGGTGAGCGGCAAGCTGTCGCTCACCGCGAGGATTCCGTTGCTGGTGGCTCTGGCGATGGGTACGGCGGCGCTGTGGCTGAGCCTGGGGGAACCCGCCAACGTCCTGCTGCCGCTCGCCATGTTGGTGTCGTTCCTCGCGACCGTCACCTCGGGAGCCACGTTCCTCGGGCTCGAAGCCCGCAAGCGGCACGCACGCCACTACCCCGCCCCGGCGTGGCAGAGCTGGTAGCCCCAGCCCCGTCCGGGCTGCTCTGCGGCACCGGGCCCCCGTGTGCAGAGCGCGCCGGTCCGAAGGGCCTGCTTGGGGCATGCCCCCCTCTGGGCTACCAGCCGCCCGTCACGGTGTGGGGTGCAAGACGGACACAGGGACGCAGCGCCCGCCGGCCCCGGCAAGAGAGTTCTTGCCGGGGCCGGTGGGCAGGTGACGTCGGGGTCCGGGCCGGGGGCCGGTGCCGGGTCAGCTGATGGACTTGATGGCGCCCCAGCCGCCGCTGCCGACCTGGGTGCTCGGGCCGTCGATGGGGCCGTGGATGTCGGTGCCGCCCTTGTAGAACTTGAGGGTGCCGTCGCCGGCGGTGGCCCACATGTCGGCCGTGCCGTCGAGGTTGGCGTCCGCGGCGCCGGCGATGAGCGGCCGGTTGGCGGTGGTGTAGGCGCGGCCGAACTCGTTGAGGTCGCTGAAGGTCTTCCCGTCCGGCTGGCCGAGGTATGCGTAGAGGATGCCGTCACGGGTGTCGCGGGCCAGCAGGTCGGGGCGGCCGTCCTTGTTGGCGTCGCCGAGAGCGCTCAGGTCCATGACGTCCCAGCCGCCGTTGCCGATGACGACGGGAGCGCCGACGGCCGCGGCAGTGCCGACGACACCGGGGTACAGGAAGAGCTTGTTGGTGTGCGTGACGACCAGGTCCGGCTTCCCGTCGCGGTTGGTGTCACCGATGCTGACGACCTGGGCGGTGGCGGGCAGACCACTGGCGATCTTGATCGGCGCGCCCAGGGTGCCGTTGCCGAGGTTGGGGTAGACGCGGATCTCGCCGCCGACGCGGGCGACGACGTCCTCCATGGCGTCGCCGTTCCAGTCGCCCCGGTGCGTCACGGAGGCTCCCGACCAGCCGCCGCTGCCGATGATCGTGTGCGCGCCGAGGCCGCCGGTGCCCGTACCGGGGTACAGGCGCAGCTTGCCGGTGTCGTCGACCGCGACGAGGTCCGGCTTGTTGTCGCCGGTCAGGTCGCCCGGAACGGCGTACGACGTGCTCGCGACCCAGGAGCGCACGTCGTCCACGCGAGTCGCGACGGCCCCCGTACGGGTCTCCGTGGACGGCGTGCCGAGGCATCCGCCCTGCCACGAACGGCTGGTGACGGCGAGGAGCTCCTGGGTGCCGTTCTTCTCGCGCAGCACGGGGCCGCCCGCGTCACCCTGGCAGATGACCCCGTCGCCGGAGGCGGTCAGAGCGAGGTCGGCGGAGCCGTTGCCGACGGCCGTGAAGGCAGCGGTGTGCAGGCGGTCGGGGACCCAGGTGGTCTTGGTCCGGCCGAAGCCGGCCGCCCGCACGGCCTCGTCGGCGCCGGCGGGAGTGGTGGCCAGGACGGCCGGCTTCAGGTTGGCGATGCCGGTGTCCAGTTTCACCATGACGAGATCCCGCTCAGGGTGCGGGACGAGCCGGATCGCGGAGCGGGTGGCTCCCGCGGTGGTCTGGGTCAGGTCCGTCCTGCCGACGGTGACCGTGGTGGCGGTCTTGGGCTTGCCGGGCTGGACGGCGCCGGTCGCGTCGGCGAAACAGCTCGCGGCGGACAGGACCCACTGGGGGGCCACGAGGGTGCCCGTGCAAGCGCGCTCGGCGTTGCCGATGACGATGCTGGCGGTGTGGGCGTGGGTGGCCGCGTCGGCCGCGGTTCCCTGCAGGGCGTGCGAAGGCGAGGCCAGCAGGCCTCCGGCCACCGCGGCGAGGACGGCGGAGCCGCCGATCCAAGCTCTGCGCCTACGTGCGTTCGACATGACGTTCTCCGAAAATCGAGTCAGGGCGTTCCGGCCGCGCGACACGGCGGACGGAAGGGTGGTCGCATGCGACGCTCCGGCGGGATCTCCCCCGCCGGCCGTCGGTGAAGGGCTACGAGGAGACGGTGATCTCGACGAGGTCGTGGTCGCGGCGTTCGGGGTCGGCGGCCTGGCCGACGCCCTTCCACTCGTTCGGGGCCACGGTCACGTTCTGCGTGCTGCCCTCGGCGGTCAGCGTCACATCGGCCTCGTGGGTGGCGTCGCCCTTCATCCCGTAGACCGCGGGTATCTCCAGGCTGAGGTGGCCGGTCTTCCCGGTGGCGCGGAAGCAGATCTTGCCCGCGGTCCGGGAGTACACCTCCATCAGGCCCGTGGCGGAGGCGCAGTCGGCGAGGGTGATGTGCCCGTCGCCGCGCTTGAGGGTGATGCCGAGTTCGGTCTGGATCCTCGTGGCGTCCGGGTACCTGAAGTCCTCTGTCGCGTAGGGCGGCAGGTCGGCGCTCACCGCGGCCTTGTCCTGGGCGGGGGCCTCACTGGCGTGCGTCGCGGTGACGGCGAGGGCGATGCAGGCCGCCGCTGCCGCGGTGGTCGCGAGGACGCGTCGTACGAGCTTCATTGCGTTGTTCCTGTCATGCGGAGGGCGGAGGGTTGCGGGCCGTCGATGCGGCCGTGAACGCTGAGGGGGTTGAGGGGCTGAGTGGGTCGATGGGCTGGGGAGGGCTACCACTCCAGCCAGCCGATGACCGTGGTCACGGCTTCACCCGTGAAGTCCGCGACCTTGCCGCCCACCGTGTGGGCCAGGCCCGTCCTCTCGAGATAGCCGGACTTCCCGAGGAACATGCCGCCGAGCACGAACATCCCGAGCGACGTGTGGAACTCGCTGCTGTCCCAGCCGTACGCCTGGCCGGTGAAATAGGCGCTCACCCCCTTGAGGGCCACGGAGACACCGCCGAGCACGAGACCGGCCTGCAACAGGAAGGGTGAGGCCGGGGTGGGGATGAGGCCGAGCCCCATGGAGACGAGCGAGGCCGTGCCGGCGAGCGTGGACCAGTGTTTGGTGACCTTCGCCCAGTCCTTGTCGCTGCCGGTGTCCGAGGGCCACAGTTCCTTTTCCACGTACCAAGGAGTGTCGTTGGCGGTGGTCTGCGAGGGATGGGTGCCGTCCGCCTCGTACCGCCGCGCGTCCTCGGCCGCCTGCCGCGCCTTGGCGATGGCCTCGGCCCTCGCCTTGACGTCGGCGGTCCGGCGGGCCTCGCTGGCCGCGTCGGCGGCCACCCGCGCGTCCTGGCCGGCCTGCAGGGCGGAGTCACGGGCCTGGCCGGCGCTCGCCTGGGCGCTCGACGCCGAGGAGACCGCCTGCCGCGCCGATGCCATGGCCTGCCGCATCGAATAGTTCGCGGAACGGGAGGCCACCTGGGCCGCGGAGGCCGCCTGCTTGGCACTCGCCGCCGACTTGGCCGCTTCGGCAGCCGATGCGTCAGCGGCATTCGCGTTCGTCTTCGCGTCCCGCGCCGCGGTCTCGGCGTCCGCGGCATGCTCCTGTGCCTTCAAGGCCCACTTGTTCGCGTCGGCTGCGGCCTGCCGGGCCTCGGCCGCCGCCTTGCAGGCCAGCGCCGCGTCCTCCAGGGCCTTCGCCGCCACCTTCGCGGCGTGCGCGATCGAGGCACGGATCGCGCAGACGTGGGTGGCGTGGTCCTGGTCCAGGCGGGCGATGTCGAACCTGTCCTGGAGGATGAAATTCCGCCGCATGCGGGCGGGTCCCTCCAGGACGATCTGCGCGGCCGACTTCATGTAGGGGCCGCCGGCCGAGAGGAGGGTGAACACCTGGGCCTGGTCGTCGACCTTCACCGCGTCCGCCAGTTCGACGGTGAGGAAGCGGTGCAGGGCTGCGGCGCTTCCGTCGGCCAGGGCGGCCTCGGCCTTGGACTTGACGTTGCCGCCCGGGTTCTGGTTCAGGAACTCGAACACCATGACGCGGTTCCGCGTGGCGGAGGCTTCGATGACCCCGTGGGTGAGGAAGTCGCGCGCCGCGTTCGGGTCGTCGCTCGCCAGCGCCCGGTGGGCGGCTGCGGCGACCTCCGAGCCGGCCGTCCCGGCCATGGCGAGCACGGTCTCCCGGTCGTCCTGCCGCTCGGCGAGGAGACGGTCGCTGTCGATCCAGTTGGCGACGTCCTGTTCGCCACCGGCGAGGGCGAACTCCGCGGCGTCGCGCGTCCACGTGCCCGGTGAGTCGAGGAGCCGTACGGCGGCCTGCCGGCCGGCCGTGACGGCTGCGGCCAGGTCACCGCCGCGCAACGCCTCGGAGGCGGCCGCGACGAGGTCCTTGATGTCCGTGGCGGTCCTGTCGGCCTGCGTGCGCTCCCTGGCCGCCCGGGCGATTTCCTCGGTCTCGGCCTGCGTCCTGAGGCGGGCCTCCTCGACTCCCATCGTGGTGTCCTCGGCGATACGGGCGCTCTCCGCGTCCCGGGCCGCCCGCTCCACGGCCTGCGCTTCCTTGACCGCGTCGGCTGCCGTGTTGGCGGCCTGCAGCGCGGCCTCCGCGTAGGCGGTGGACCGCTTGGCGTAGTCGATCGCCTTGCCGGCGTTCGCCGCGGCGTCGTCCGCCGCCGCCGCGGCCTTCTCCGCATGGTCGGCGGCGCTGTTCGCGGCGTCGCGTGCGACACGGGCGGCGGCGGAGGCTCGGTTCGCCAGGGTCTGCGAGATGGTCGCGGCGCGGGAGGCGCGTGCGGCGGCCCGATCGGCCTCGGCCGCTGCCGCCCGCGCCTCGGCCGCCTGAGACTTCGCGCTGCCGGCGGAGGCGGCCGCGTCGGCGGCGGCGTTGGCCGCGGCCGCCGCGTTCTGGGCCGCGCTCGTGGCGGCGGCGCAGGCGGCGGACGACTGCTGCGAGGCGACGCCGGCCTGCTCGGCGGCAGCGGCGGCGGTGCGCGCCCGCCCGGCCGCGTCCCGTGCGCCCTGGGCGGCCTGGCGCGCGGCCGAGGCCTTGCCGGCGTCCTTCGAGGCGGCGATGGCTGCGCCGTAGGCCCGCGAGGCGGCGCGGCCCGCGGCGGCGGCGGCGCCGGCGGCGGCCTGCGCGGCCTGCGCGGCGCGGCTGGAGGCGGCCTGAGCGGTACGGGATGCGGAGATGGCCGTGTGTGCGGCGCTCGCGGCGCCCCGTGCGGCACTCGCGGCGCTGTTCGCCGCCTTGGCCGACTTCCGTACGTCGTTCTGCGCCGCCCTCGCCTCGTCGGCGGCCTTCAGCGCGGCGGTCTTCGCCTTCTCCGCCGCGTCCTTGGCCCGGTTCGAGGCGGCCACGGCCTGCTCGGTCTGCAGCTTCGCCCGTCGCCCCTCCCGCACCACGATCCTGACCAGTTGGTCGACCGTCGCGGCTTCCTCGTCACGGGCCCTCGCGATGTGCTGGCCGGAGACGAGGAACTGGCGGATCGCCTCGGGCGACCCGTCGTTCAGGGCGCGCTCCGCGTACTTCTTGACCTCGGGGGAAGCGGTGGTGAGGATCGTGAAGACCTCGGCCCGGTCGTCCTCCTGCTGCGCGGTGTGCTGCGTCGTCTGCAGGAACGTGCGCAGGGCGGCCGGAGTGCCGAGCTCCAGCGCCTTGGCGGCTTCCCGCTTGACGGCGGTCCCGCTGTTGTCCATGACGGTGAAGACCGCTGCCCGCGTGTCCGTGTCGAGCGACTGCGCGTAGCCGCCGCGCAGGTAGGCGGCGATCGCCGCGTCCCCGGCGGACAGGGCCGCGTTCGCGCTCTCGCGGACCGACTTGTCCGCGAGGGGGAGGACGGCGAGTACGCCGAACCGGTTGTCGTCCGCCTTCGCGGGGGGCAGTTCGCCCGTGAGGAAGGCGGAAACTGCGGCCGGGCTGCCGACGAGGGCGGCGGCAGCGGCCTCGCGGACCGCCCGCCCGCCGCTCTGGTAGGCCCGTACGGCCTTGCCCCGGTCGGTATCGGGCAGGCCGTTGCCCGGGGCGCCCTCCGCGGCCCGTGCCGGGCCGGCGCTCAAGGTGACGACGGACCCCATGGCCGGAACGACGGCGGCCCCGGCCATGGTGCTGAGTATCCGGCGTCTGCTCCACAGCGACGGTGGCGTCACGGGCACACCTCTGTGACGTCTTCGCGTGACGGGCAGGGCAGGGTGACGAACTTGCCCAAGGGAGATCTCCTCGGTTCGGATGAGAAGCGGGTGGTCGCGGCATCCTGGCCGGGCGATCGATCGCCGGCCGGGCCGACCCACAGCCTCTCGTTTTGGAGATCGTCCGAACAACACCCAATATTGGAACCCGTGTTTAGCCAGGTTCAACGCACGGGCCGAACAAAGGGGTGGTGCCCGGGTGCTCGAACGCCTGGAAATGGAAGCGTTCCTCGGGCTGGCCGTGGAGCTGCACTTCGGACGTACTGCGGAACGCCTGCACGTGACCACCGGCAGGGTCAGTCAGCTCATCAAGAAACTCGAACGCAGGGTCGGGGCGCCGTTGTTCGAGCGGACCAACCGCAGCGTGCGCCTGACTCCGCTCGGCCAGCGGCTCTACGACGAAGTCCGGCCCGCGTACGAAGAGATCCAGGCCGCCTTCGCCCGCGCCGTCAGCAGCACCCGGGCGACCGTCGACACGTTGCGGGTCGGCTTCATGGGTGCCGCCGCCGGCCAGATCGCCCACCAGGCGGGCGACATGTTCCCCGAACGCGAGCCGGGCTGGCGCGTCCGCATCCGCGAGGTCCAGCTCTTCAACGCCCTGGCGCGACTTCGCGAGGGAGAGGTCGACGTCCTCATCCTCGCCCTGCCGATCAGCGAACCCGACATCGTCGTCGGGCCCGTGCTCTTCTCCGAGGCGCGGATGCTGGCAGTTCCCGCGAACCACGCCCTGGCCCGCCGTGAAAGCGTGACCATGGAGGACCTCGCCGACGTCGCGCTCGTACGCGTCGCCGGCACGCCTCCCGGGGCATGGCTCTCCGAGCTTTGGCCCGACCGCACGCCACAAGGCAGGCCGATCGCCCCGGGCCCCGAGATAGAGACGTTCATGGAAGCCCTGCAAGTGGTCGCTTCAGGAACCGGCGCCGTCATCGTCGGCGAGCAGGTCACCCGGTTCTACACCCGTCCCGGCATCGCCTACGTCCCGCTCACCGGCATACCACGCCTGGACCGGGCTCCCGTCTGGTTGAAGTCGTACAACTCCCCCGCCCTCCGCCCCTTCGTCGCGACCGCCCTCGAGTCGGCCCGCCGCCTGCGGCTGCAGGAGGCGGCCGCCGGCGTATATGAAACGTAGATGGACGGCTGCGAGTGTCCTCGGCAGAACCGCCCGCAAGCCAGCCAGGGGCCGCACACGGCACCTGGACCAACAGACAGGATCCACCGTGCCGCACATCCGCACGTCCGTCACGCGCCGTCTGGCCTTCGTCGTCCCCGCCGCGCTCGTCGCGCTGCTCGCCGTCGGTGCCACCGCCGGCGCCCCCGTCCTCACGGCGGACCGCGGCACGAGCGTCTCGGCCGACGACGCCACCGGGCCCCGCCCGCGCCACGACCACAACGAGTTCAACAGCCGGGCCTGACCGGCACGCGCGTCTCCAGCAGGGTGCGGGCCTCCTCGGCCTCCGGGAGGCCCGCCCGCTCGAACACCTCCAGCGCCTCGGCCGCGTGCCTCAGACCCTCCTCGCGCCGGCCCGCCGCCAGGCAGACCCCGGCGTGGATCAGCAAGGCGTAGCCGCGGTCCCGGCCCCGGCCCGGCACCGTGCGCAGATGGGCCACGGCCCGGGCGGAGGCCTCCAGCGCCTCCCGGGGGCGGCGGAGGTCGCTCAGCGTCCGGGCGCAGCGGTAGTCGGCCTGCGCGCGCTGGCCCGGGATCCGGACCGCGTCGCACAGGTCGAGGCACTCCTCGTACGCGGCCAGCGCCTCCTCCAGCCGGCCGAGCTCGTGCAGGGCCTGCCCGCGCACGCACAGGGCGTGGGCGACCCCGTGGTGGTCGGCCATCTCCCGCAGCGCCTCCAGGGCCTCCTCGCACCCGGGGAGCGCCTCGGCCGCACGGCCCCCGCGGACGCGGGCCAGGGCGGCGTTGAGGGTGATCGTCAGGGCGCCCGAGCGGTGGCCCTGCTCCCGCGCCAGGACGAGCGCCTCGTCGAAGCACTCGGCCGCCTCGCCGAAGCGGTGCTCGAACTGGGCGATCACCCCGAGGTCGTTGTACGCCTGCTGCAGGATCGCCCGGTCGCCCGCCCGGCGGCAGGCCCGCACGGCCAGCTCGGAGGCGGCGCGGGCCCGGCTCAGATCGGTGGCCTGGAGCGCCGCGTTCCCGGTGAGGAAGTGGGCGCGCCCGGCCGCGCGGTCGTTGCCGCGCAGCGTCGCGGCCCGGGCCAGTTCGGCGGCGGTCGCGGTGATCCGCGCGTACGGGATGTCCTGCCCGAACGAGCTGAGCGCGACCAGCAGGTCGGCGGCCATCGTCAGCTGCTCCGTGTCCGCGGCGTCGGGCCGCCGCACCACGTTCTGGACGGCGTGCAGCGCGCAGTCGAACTCCGCGACGACCCAGTCGCGGGCCTCGGTCAGGTCCGCGAGCCGTCCCTCCCCCGGTTCGGCGGCCGCCGCGACGATCGAGCGGTGCACCGGGTCCCCGGGGATCATCCACTGGAAGGCCTCGGCCGCCATGCCCAGCAGGTGGTGCAGGAGGCGGTGCTGCACCGGCGGGCCGGACTCACCGGCCGGGGCGGGCAGGTTGAGCGCGAAGTCCCGTCCCAGCTCGTGGTGGCGGTAGCGGCCCGGCTCCGGTGATTCGAGCAGGGCGGCGTCCACCAGGGCTTCGAGCAGTTCCTCGGCCGCCGGCTCGGCCAGGTCCAGGGCGGCGGCCGCCGCGGCGAGCCCGATGCCGGGCCGGGAGACGGGGGCGAGCCGGCGGAACACGCTCGCCTGGGGCCCGGTCAGCTGGCGGTGGCCCAACTCGAAGACGGCGGCGACGGCCAGGTCGTCGGCGCGCAGTTCGGTCAGCCGGCGCCGCTCGTCGGCGAGGCGAGCCACCAGGTGTGCGACGGTCCAGCCGGGCCGGGCGGCGAGGCGGGCGGCGACGATGCGGACCGCCAGCGGCAGCCGGGCGCAGGCCTCGACCAGCGCGGCCGCGGCCTCCTCCTCCCGGTCCACCCGGTCGGCGCCGACGATCTGGCGCAGCAGCCCGAGCGCCTCCGCCGGGGTGAACTCCGCGAGCTGGACGTGGCGTCCCGACAGCAGCCCGCCCAGGCGGGCCCGGCTGGTGACGACCACGGCGCAGCCCGCGGCGCCCGGGAGCAGCGGTTTGACCTGGGCGATGTCCCGGGCGTCGTCGAGCAGCAGGAGCAGCCGGCGGCCGTCCAGGACGGTGCGGAAGAGCCGGGCGCGGTCCTCCGTGGAGGGCGGCACCTCACGGCGGGGCACGCCGAGGGCGCCGAGCAGGCTGGCCAGGACGGTGCCGGGGTCGGCGGGGTCGCTGCCGGTGCCGCGGAGGTCGGCGTAGAGCTGGCCGTCGGGGTGGGCGTCCTTGACGTGGTGCGCGACCCGCAGGGCCAGGGCGCTCTTGCCGATGCCGCCCATCCCGCTCACGGCGGCGACGGCCAGGGCGGTGCGGGCCGGGTCGCTGAGGACGCCGGTGAGGGCGGCGAGTTCGGCGGCGCGCCCGCTGAAGTCGGTGATGTCGGCCGGGAGCTGGGCGGGCCGGACGTACCCGGTCGCGGCCGGGCCCTGCCCCTGCGCGAGGTCAGGCGCTGCGGCAGCCCCGGACACGGCGGCCCGGGCCGCGTCCTGCATCCCGGCACGGTCGGCTCCCGGGTCCCCGACCCGTGGAGCCCCGAAGGCCTCGGGAACCGTGGCGACCCCGGTGGCTGCCGCGGTCCCGGGCCCGTGCGGCCCCGCCACAGCGGTCCCCGGCACCCCGGCCGGAACGATGCCGTACGCCCCCGCCGGCCCGGCGGCGGGCGCCCCCGTGAACCCGGCCGGTGCCCCGGCAGCCCCGGCGGACGCCGCCGCGAACCCCTCGGGTCCCGCGGGCGCGCCCCCGGAAGCCGGTGCGCCGCCCGGGGCGAGACCGTGCTCTCCCGCGGGTGCCGTCGGCGCGGCGCCGGAGGGCGCGGCCGGGAGGCGTGCGGGCGGCTCGCCCTCGCGGCCGGGGGCCGGGGATGCGGGGGCGGGGAGGAGGGCCGGGTCGCCCGACAGGATGCGGGCGTGCAGGGAGCGGAGGTCCGGGCCCGGGTCCAGGCCGAGTTCGTCGGCCAGCACCTCGCGGGCCCGGCCGAAGACGGCGAGGGCGTCGCCCTGCCGCCCCGCGGCGTACAGCGCGCGCATCAGGAGCCCGTACGGGCGCTCCCGCAGCGGCTCCTCGCGGATGAGGGCGGTGAGCTCGGGAACAGCCCGCTCGTGCCGCCCGAGCAGCAGGTCCACCCCGAGGCGCTCCTCCAGCAGGTGCAGCCGCAGCTCCGCCAAGCGCGAGCGCTGGCTCTCGGCGAACGGACCCGGCACCCCGGCCAGTGGCTCGCCCCGCCACAGGGACCCGGCCTCGGCCAGGGCTTCGGCGCAGACCTCCAACTCCCCGGCCGCGTGGGCGCGGGCGGCCTTCGCCGCCAGCTCCTCGGCCCGTACGGCGTCGACCGAGCCCGGCGGCACCGCGAGCCGGTAGCCGTCGTTCGCGGACTCCAGGATCTGGGCCCCGGTCTTCCCGGACTCCCCGCCCTCCAGCAGCTTCCGCAGCCGCCAGACGTAGGTCCGCAGGATCATCACCGCGGAGCCCGGGGCGGACTCCCCCCAGACCGCGGCGGTCAGTTCGTGCAGCGGCACGACATGGCCCGCGCGGAGCACCAGGACGGCGAGGGTAGCCTGCTGCTGCGGCGGTCCACCGTTCAGCACCGGTCCCCCGTGGGACACGCCCACGGATCCGAGCACGAAGAATTTCAAGAGTTCCCCCTGTGCGCGCGCACAGCTCCACACGGCGGTTGGTCCCCAGTTGTCCTGGACCGCCGTTGTACGGAGCGTCATCCTAAGCGGTTCACATGACCATGCCGTCGGTATGGGTCGCGGCGGCCCGGCCGGGCCCGCGCGGCGGAGCGGAGGGTTGGCGTCCGGGTCACACCCATCCGAGGCGGGCCGCGCGCAGCCCCGCCTCGAACCGGCTGCGGGCGCCCAGCCGTTCGATCAGCGAGGCCATGATCCGCCGGGCGGTGCGGGCCGAGATGTGCAGCTGTCCGGCGGCGGATTCGTCGGTGTGGCCCTCGGCCAGCAGGCCCAGCAGGGAGCGCTCCTGCTCAGTGGGTACGTACACGGCCTCCGACGGGTCCGCGCCCAGCGGTACGGCCGCGCCCCACTCCCGCTCGAAGAGCGCGACCAGCGGGGCGATCATGCCGGGCGCGGAGAGGAACAGCGCGCCCTGGCGGCTGTTCGCCGGGTCGATGGGGACGAGGGCGTGCGTCCGGTCGACCAGCACCATCCGGGTGGGCAGCGCGGCGACCGTACGGAAGGCCCCGCCGCCCGCGAGCAGCGCCCGGCTGTAACGCAGGGTGCCCGCATCCTCCCGTACGAGGTCCAGCCCGATGGTGCGGATGGCTACGCCGCGGCCGAGCACGAGGGCGTCGTTGCGTTCGGCGGCCTCCAGCGCGGCCGCGGACTGGGGACCGCCCGGCATGAAGGTCAGCACCTCGGTCCGGGCCTCCAGCGCCAGGCGCTCCAACCGCCGCTGCACGGCGTCGAGTCCGGCCAGCCGCTCGACGCCCTCGGCCGGGCGGCCGCCGGAGCCGGCGCCCGCGAGGATGCGGACCAGGGCCTGCTGGTGACCCGCGGCCTGGCGGTGCCGACGCACCAGTTCCTCGTGCTGCTGGTCCAAGAGCCGCTGCATCCCGAGGACCGGGTCGACGACGGTGAAGCGGCCGGGCGTCTCGAAGGACGCCTGGACCAGGCGCAGCGCGAAGAGCCGGTCGAGGCAGTCGCGGACCCGGTCGGGCTCCACCCCGAGCCGGGCGGCAAGTTCGACCAGGCCCAGTTCGGGCCGGGCGAGCACCTCCTCGTACACCGTCTGGTCGAGCTCCTCCAGGTCGAGCGTCACGGACATCGGTTCCCCTCTTGGCATGCGGTCGCCCCCGTCGATCTGCGAGCAGCCTGCCTGCCGGAGATCTACGTGACATAGACGCGATCTCTACGCGCGTCGACGGGGCTCCGGTCGGCCGTCGGCGGGGGCCCGGCCGGGGGCGGCTGTCACAAAGCGTCCTGGCCGCTTCCGCCACCCCTGAACCCGTTCCCCCAGGTCAACACCTTGGCCAGGATGGAGGTGTGCCGCTCGGCACCCCTTCCCCACTCCCGATGAGGGCACCTCCATGACTTCTCGCGTCCACACCGCAGTCCGTCCGGTCCGCACCGCTGCCGTGGCCGTCGCCGCGGCCGTCGCCTGCGCCGCGATCGCGCTCACCGCCGGCGGGCCGTCCGGTGCGGACACGGCCGGGGCCGCCGCCGTCCGGGCGGCCTCGGCGCCCCTCCCGGCCGCCCCGGGCGCGGTCACGTACGGCCTCATCTGGGACTGACCCGGGCGCGTGGAGCTGACCCTCGTCTCCCTCATCCCGCCCGGGACCGGGCCCGGCCCCGGTCCCGCGGACGACGGCCGCCTGCTCCGCCTGCTCTGGGGCGCGGCCCGCCCGGAGGAGCGGCTGGAGCACATCAGCGTGCGGAACGGTCCGCACGGCGTGGACCTCGGACTCTTCACCGTGGCCACGCCCGGCACGACCGCCGCGGAGGCCGCACTGGCCATCTGCCGCCGCGTGCTCGCCCCTCCCTCCCCCTTCCACGGCTGGCACCTCGCCACCGGATCCACCAGCCTCGCGCGACCCGGCGCGATCCCCACCACCACGACGTGACAGGAGCACCCGTGACCAACCCCTTCGAGGACGACGAAGCCACCTACTTCGTCCTCGTCAACCAGGAGAACCAGCACTCCCTGTGGCCCGCCTCGATCGAGGTGCCCGCCGGCTGGACGGCCACCCACGGCCCGGCCGGTCGCCAGGACTGCCTGGACCACATCGAGAAGACCTGGACCGACCTGCGCCCGGCCAGTCTGGTCGCCGCCCTCGGGGAGGTCTGAGCCGATGACCGTCCAGCGCACCGCCCGTCCCCGGCACTACCTGATGTGCCGCCCGTCCCACTTCACCGTCGACTACCGCATCAACCCCTGGATGGACCCGGCCAAGCCGACCGACACCGACCTGGCCGTCCTGCAGTGGGAGCGGCTGTACGCCCTCTACCAGGAGCTCGGGCACACGGTCGACCTGATCGACCCGGTTCCGGGGCTGCCCGACATGGTCTACTCGGCCAACGGTGCCACCGTGCTCGGCGACCGCGTCCTGATGGCCCGTTTCCGCCACCCCGAGCGCGCCGCCGAAGCCCCCGCCTACCAGGCCTGGTTCGAGGCCAACGGCTACGCCGAGGTGGTCGCCCCGGAGCACGTCAACGAGGGCGAGGGCGACTACCTGGTCGCCGGGTCCCGGATCCTGGCGGGCACCGGCTTCCGTACCGACCCGGCCTCGCACGCCGAGGCCGAACGGGTGCTCGGCGCCCCGGTGGTGGGCCTGACCCTGGTCGACCCGCGCTTCTACCACCTGGACACCGCCCTCGCCGTGCTCGACGACGACGAGATCATGTACTTCCCCGGTGCCTTCTCGGCCGAGTCGCAGGCCGTGCTGCGCGCGCTGTACCCGGACGCGCTGCTGGCCACGGAGGAGGACGCCGAGGTCTTCGGGCTGAACGCGCTCTCCGACGGGCGGAACGTCCTGCTCGCCGAGGCCGCCCGCGGGCTCGCGGACCGGCTGGCCGAGCGCGGATTCACGCCGATCGGCGTCGACCTGTCCGAACTGTTCAAGGGCGGCGGCAGCGTCAAGTGCTGCACCCTGGAGCTCCGTCACTCCGCGCAGGCGCCGACCGCGGGCGGTGCCGCATGAGCCCGCACCCGACCACCCCCGCACCGGCCACCACTGCCGAGGCCACCGCCGCCGAGGCCGCCCCGTTCGCAGGCGTCCCCTTCGCGGGTGTCCCCTTCGCGGGCGTCCTCGACTGGCTCACCGAGCCCGGCGCCCCGGCCACCGTCCGCGCCCCCGAGCTGGCCGACGCGGCCGCCGCGCGGGACTGGATCGCCGAGCACCACGCCGAACTGCGCGCCGGACTCGACCGGTTCGGCGCCGTGTACGTGAGCGGGCTGCCGGTCCGCAGCGTCGACGACTTCGCCGTCGTCCGCGACGAGCTGGTCCGCCGGGCCACCCCGTACCGCGAGAAGGCCACCCCCCGCAGCGACTTCGGCTCCGGCGTCTTCTCCTCCACCGACCTGCCCGCCGCGCAGGCGATCCGCCCGCACAACGAGAACAGCTACACGCTGACCTTCCCCGGCCTGCTGCTCTTCGGCTGCCTGACCGCCCCCGAGGAGGGCGGCGCGACCCCTGTCACCGACTGCCGCGAGGTGCTGCGCTCGCTCCCCGCCGCTCTGGTCGAGCGGATGCGCGCCTCCGGCTGGGTCCTGACCCGCACCTACTCGCAGACCCTCTCGGTCGCCTGGCAGTCCGCCTTCGGGGCCACCACCCGCGAGGAGGTGGAGGCGTACTGCGCCGAGAACGCCATCGCCTGCGCCTGGGACGAAGAGGGCACGCTGCGCACCAGCCAGGTGCGGCCGGGCATCGTCCGCCATCCGCGGACCGGCGACGAAGTCTGGTTCAACCACATGGCGTTCTGGAACCGCTTCTCGCTGGACGAGGAGCTGCGCGAGGTCCTGCTGGACGAACTCGGCCCCGGGGGGCTGCCCTTCGACACGGGTCTCGGTGACGGCGTCCCGCTGACGGAGGCGGACCTGGCGGCCGTCAACGCCGCCTACGAGCGGGCCACCGTGCGCCGCGCCTGGCAGCCGGGGGACCTGCTGATCGTCGACAACGTCCTGACCGCGCACGGCCGCGACCCCTTCCGCGGCGACCGGCGGATCGTCGTCGCCATGGGCGACCCGGTCGCGGTGGCGGACTGCGCCCCGACCGTCGCCCCGCGCGCCGGAACCGTGGCGGCGGTGTCCCGTGGCTGAGCCGACGAACCTGGTGGAGCGGTTCCTGGAGACCGCCCGGACCTTCCCCGGCCGGGCCGCGGTGCACGCCGCGGACGGCGCCCTGACCTTCGAGGAGCTGGCCGGGCGCACGGCCCGGCTGGCGGCGGCGCTGCGCGCGCTCGGCGTCCGCCCGGGCGACCGGGTCGGCGTGAGCCTGCCCCGCGGCACGGGCTGGGCCGTGGCCCCGCTGGCGGTGTGGCGGGCCGGTGCGGCCTACGTCCCGCTGGACCCGGCGTACCCCGGGGAGCGGCTCGCGCACATCGCGGCCGACGCCGGGCTGCGTGCGGTGGTCGGGCGGGCGGGGGACGCGGCCGAGTGGGCCGAGGGCCTGCCGGTCCTGGACCCGGACACGGCCGCCCCGGACACGGCGCTCCCGGACACGGCGGCGCCTGCCGCGCAGGCCGACGCGGAGCCGTCCGGCCGTGCCGGGCACCCGGCCACCACGGCCTACGTCATCCACACCTCGGGCTCCAGCGGACCGCCCAAGGGTGTGGAGGTCACTCACGCCGGCGTTGCCGCCCTCGTCGCGGGCCTGGAAGAGCGGGGCGTCTACCCGTCCGGCCACCGCGTGGTCGCCTGGAACGCCAGCCTGTCCTTCGACGCGTCCGTGCAGCAGTGGGTCCGCGTGTGCCGCGGCGACACCCTGGTCGTCCTGGACGACGAGGACCGCACGGACCCGGCCCGGCTGGACGCGCTGCTCGACGCGTACGGCGTGACCGACCTCGACTGCACCCCCTCGCACTGGCGGCTGACCGGTCCGCGGCTGCGGCCCGGGCGTCCGCTGCGACTGCTGCTGGGCGGCGAGCCGGTGCCGGTACCGATGTGGCGGGCGCTGGCCGAGGACCCGGCCGTGGAGGCCTGGAACCTGTACGGCCCGACCGAGTGCACCGTCGACGCCACCGCGACCCGGATCACCGGGGCCGCCCCGCGCCTGGGCGAGCCGCTGGTCGGGGTCCGCGCCCAGGTCCTCGACGAGGGGCTGCGGCCGGCCGCCACGGGCGAGCTGTACCTGGCCGGTCCGGGCGTGGCCGTCGGCTACGTCGGCCGGCCCGGGCTGACCGCCTCGCGGTTCGTCGCGGACCCCTTCGCCACCGACGGCAGCCGGATGTACCGCACGGGCGACCTGGTGCGCTGGCGGGCCGGCTCCGGTCTGGAGTTCCTGCGCCGCACCGACCGGCAGCTCAAGGTCCGCGGCTTCCGGGTGGAGCCGGGCGAGCTGGAGGACCGGCTGCGCGACCACGCGGCGGTGGAGGCGGCCGTCGCCGTGACCCGGACCGGGCCGGACGGCGACACCCTCCTCGCGGCGTACTGCGTCCTGGCTCCCGGGGCCCGGGTGAGCGACGCGGAGCTGCGCCGGCACTGCGGGGCCGCGCTGCCCGCGTACTTCGTCCCGTCCGTCTTCGTCACGCTCGACGCGCTCCCGCTGACGCCGAACGGCAAGGTGGACACCGAGGCGCTGCCGCCGCTGCCGACGGCCCCCGCAGCCGGGCCGGAGTCCTCCGGGCGCGCCCCCGAGGGCCCGCTGGAAGTACTGATCGCGACCGTGTGGGCCGAGGTCCTCGGCCGGGACGGCGTCGACGCGGACGCGAACTTCTTCGCGCTCGGCGGCCATTCGCTGCTGGCGCTGCGCGTGGTGTCCCGGCTGAAGAAGAACGCCGGGATCGCACTGCGGACCAAGGACGTCTACCGCTTCCCGGTCCTCGCGGACCTGGCCCGGCACGCGCAGTCGGTGCACGCCCTGGCCGCCGGGGAGGCCTCGTGAGCGTCCTCGACACCACCGCGGTGCGCCTGAAGGAGACCGGGGAGGGCGCGCCCACTCTGGTCTGCCTCGCCTTCTGCGGCGGGGGCACCGCCACCTTCCACGACTGGATCCCGGCACTGCCGGACGGCGCCGGCCTGGTGGCCGTCTGCTATCCGGGGCGCGAGGGGCGGTTCGCCGAGGAGTTCGCCCGTACCTGGGACGAGCTCGCGACGGACGCCGCCGCCGGGGTCGCGGCGGTGGCCGGACAGGGCCCGTACGTCCTGTTCGGGCACAGCATGGGCGGCTGGATGGCCTTCGACGTCACCGTACGGCTCGCCGCGGCGGGCGCGCCCGCGCCGCGCGCCCTGGTCGTCTCCGCCTGCAACGCCCCGGACCGCGGGGTCACCGACCGGGACCGGTTCCTGGACCGGGGACAGCGCGACGACGAGCTGCTCGGCTGGATGAGCACCCACGGCCTGCTGCCCGAGCACGTCCTCGAAGAGCCCGAGCTGACCGAGATGGCCGTGGAGCTGATGCGGGCCGACCTGGCCGCCCGGGACACCTTCGCCCACACCCCCGGCGCCCGGACCGGCGTCCCGCTCCAGGTGTTCTCCGGGGACGCGGACCCGGTCATCGGCGCGGACGCGGGTCCGCGCTGGGCGGCGCTGACCGACGGCCCGTTCCGCCACGACGTCCTGCCCGGCGGCCACTTCTACACCCCGGAGGTGTGGCGGGGCCTGCCCGCCCGGATCACCTCCCTGACGACCGGGGCCGCCGCGGCCCCCACCCCCGTGCTCTCCGTGTCCGCCGCCCCGCGAGGGACGGCGGCCCCATGACGAACGGCAGCTCCATGACCTTCTCCCCCGCCTTCGGCATCAGCCACGTCGAGTCCTACGTCGCCGACCTCGCGTCGGCGGCGGCCGAGATGACCGGCCGCTTCGGTTTCCGTGCGGTCGCCCGCGCCGCGTCCGCCGACGCGGAGTCCCTGCTCCTGCGCCAGGGCCGGATCTCCCTCGTCCTCACCCAGGCCCGTTCGCCGCACCACCCGGGCGCCGCCTACGTCCTGGCCCATGGCGACGGCGTCGCCGACATCGCGCTGAGCGTGCCCGACGTGGCCGCCGTCTTCGACGAGGCGGTCTCCCGCGGCGCGGTCCCCCTGGCCGTGCCGCGCCGCGACCCCGACGGCCGCACCCGGGCCGTGGTCGCCGGGTTCGGCGACGTCGTGCACACCCTCGTCGAGCCGGACCCGGCCGGTCTGCCCCCGGGCTTCACCCCGCTGCCGGACGCCGCCGCACCGGACGCGGACGGCGAACTCCTGGAGGAGCTGGACCACTTCGCGGTCTGCCTGCCCGCCGGACAACTCGCCCGGACCGTGGAGTTCTACACCCGCGTCCTCGGCTTCCGCATGATCTTCCAGGAGCTCATCCGGGTCGGCGGGCAGGCCATGGACTCCAAGGTGGTGCAGAGCGCCTCCGGCGGGGTCACCCTGACCCTGATCGAGCCCGACACCTCCCGCGAGCCGGGGCAGATCGACCGGTTCCTCGCCGAGCACGGCGGCGCGGGCGTCCAGCACATCGCCTTCGCCTCCCGGGACGTCGTCCGGGCGGTCGGGGCGCTGCGCGAGCGCGGCGTGGAGTTCCTGAGCGTCCCCGACACCTACTACACGATGCTCGCGGACCGGCTCGACCTGGCCCGGCACTCCACGCAGGAGCTCCAGCGCATCAGCGTCCTGGTCGACGAGGACCACGACGGGCAGCTCTTCCAGATCTTCACCCGCTCCACCCACCCGCGCCGCACCCTCTTCCACGAGGTGATCGAGCGGTTCGGCGCCCGCACCTTCGGCAACGGCAACATCAAGGCCCTGTACGAGGCCGTCGAGGCCGAGCGGCTGGGCGCCGGAGAGGTCCTGCGGTGAGCGCCGGTCACGACACCGCCCCGGTCCCGGTCCGGCTGGAGGACTTCGCCGGTCCCGCCCGCCGGGCCCTGCCCCCGGAGGTCTGGGACTTCATCGCGGGCGGCAGCGGCGAGGAGCTGACCCTGGCCGCCAACCGGGCCGCCCTGGACCGGATCCGCCTCGTCCCCCGCGTCCTGTCGGGTCCCGGGGCCCGCGACACCTCGGCCGAACTCCCGGGCGGCCGGGCGGCCCTGCCCGTGGCGGTCGCGCCCATGGCCTACCAGCGGCTGCTCCACCCCGAGGGCGAGCTGGCCACGGCCCGCGCGGCGGCGGCCGCCGGGGTGCCGTTCACCCTGAGCACGCTGAGCAGCGTGCCGGTGGAGGAGGTCACGGCGCTGGGCGGGGTCACCTGGTTCCAGGTGTACTGCCAGCGGGACCCGGGGCTCACCGCCGAGCTGGTGCGGCGCGCCGAGGACGCGGGCTGCACCGCGGTGATGGTCACGGTCGACGTCCCCTCGATGGGCCGGCGCCTGCGCGACCTGCGCAACGGCTTCGCCCTGCCGGCGGGCGTGACGGCCGCTCACCTCGACCCGGCCACGACCCGCCGGGCCGCCGAGCGCCGGGCCGGGACGTGCGCGGTGGCGGAGCACACCGCCGAGTCCTTCGCCCGCGCCCTGGGCTGGGACGACCTGGCCCGGCTGCGGGAGCAGACGGGACTGCCGCTGATCGTCAAGGGGATCCTCGATCCGGGTGACGCCGCGACCGCGAGCGCGGTCGGTGCGGACGCCGTCGTCGTCTCCAACCACGGCGGCCGCCAGCTCGACGGCGCGGTCGCCAGCGCGGACATGCTGCCCGCGGTCCGGGAGGCGGTCCCGCCGTCCTGCCGGCTGCTGCTGGACAGCGGGATCCGCGGCGGGACCGACGTCCTGAAGGCCCTGGCGCTCGGCGCGGACGGGGTGCTGCTGGGCCGCCCCGTCCTCTGGGGGCTGGCCGCGGACGGCGCGGAGGGCGTGTCCCGGGTGCTGGGGCTGCTGGCGGCCGAACTGCGCTCCGCCCTGGAGCTGTCGGGCTGTGGCACCCCCGCCGACGCGCCCTGGCTGACGACGCTGGGGGCGGGCCGGTGACCCTCACGACCGTGGCCCTGGACCGGGCCGATCTGCACGCGTCCCTCGCGGACCCCGCGCTGCTGTCCATGACCTTCCTCAACGAGATCGCGGGACGGTTCCCCGAGGCGGTCTCCTTCGCCCCCGGGCGGCCGACGGAGGACTTCTTCGACCCGTCCGACCTGCACCGCTACCTCGACGCGTACATCCGCCACCTCACCGCGGACAAGGGCTACGACGCGGCCGGGGTGCGGCGGGAGCTGTTCCAGTACGGCCGCACCAAGGGCGTCGTGCACGAGCTGATCGCCCGTCACCTCGAACGGGACGAGGGCATCGTCTGCGACCCGGAGGCCGTCCTGGTCACGGTGGGCGCGCAGGAGGCGCTGTGGCTCGTGCTGCGCGCCCTGAAGGCCGGCCCGCGGGACGTGGTGCTGGCCCTGGACCCGACGTACGTCGGACTGACGGGCGCGGCCCGGCTGCTGGACCTCCCGGTGCGGTCGGTGCCCGAGGGCCCCCGCGGGGTGCGTCCGGAGCAGGTGCGCGAGCGGATCCGCGAGGTCCGCGCGGCCGGGGAGCGGCCCCGGGCGCTGTACCTGGTGCCGGACTTCTCCAACCCGAGCGGCCACTCCCTGGACACGGGGACGCGCCGGGAGCTGCTGGAGGTCGCGGAGCAGGAGGACGTGCTGCTGCTGGAGGACAACCCGTACGGGTACTTCCGGGTGGCGGACGACGACTCCCGGCCGCCGACGCTGAAGGCCCTCGACACCGGGCAGCGGGTCGTCTACCTGGGCTCGCTGTCCAAGACCTGCTTCCCCGGCGCCCGAGTGGGCTTCGCCGTCGCGGACCAGCGGGTCACGGGGGCGGGCGGCCCGGCACTGCTGGCCGACGAACTGGCCCGGGCCAAGAGCATGCTGACCGTCAACACCCCGCCGGTGACGCAGGCGCTGGTCGGCGGCATGCTGCTGGAGCACGGCGGCAGCCTGCTGGAGGCCAACCGCCGCCAGATCGACGTCTACCGGCGCAACCTGCGCTGTCTGCTCCAGGGGCTGCACCGGCGGTTCGCCCGGATGTCCGGGGTCCGGTGGATCGCCCCCGCGGGCGGGTTCTTCGTCGTGCTCGACGTGCCGTTCCCGGTGACCGACGCCCTGGTCGAGGAGGCCGCCGTCCGGCACGGGGTGCTCTTCACCCCGATGCGCCACTTCAGCGAGCAGGAGCGGGCCGGGCGGCAACTGCGGCTGTCGTGCAGCTCCTTGGACCCCGACCGGATCGAGGACGGGCTCGACCGGCTGGCGGCACTGATCGACGAGCACGGCGCGGCAGCGCATGGCTGAGCCCGCCGCCCCGCCCGTACCCCTCCCCGCTCTCCTCCCCGCTCCACCCCCAGAAGGGACGTCCATGCACACCGACGACGCGCGCGGACCACGGCATTCGCTCGTCCGGCCCCTGATCCGTGCCGTCCGGCGCGACCCCGCGGCGGTGGCCGTCGTCGACGGCGGCGTCGCCCGCACGTACGGCGAACTCGACCGGCTGTCCGCCGAGATCGCGGGCGGTCTCGCCGCCCGCGGCCTGGGACCGGACGACGTGGTCGCCGTCCACGGTCAACGGTCCTGGGAGCGCTGCGCCGCGGTGCTCGGCGCCTGGCGGGCCGGCCTGGGCGTGGTCTGCGTCGACCCGGGCATGCCCGCGCCGCGGGCCGCGCGGATCGCCCGGCTCTGCGCCCTGCTGGTCCGTCCCGATCACACCGCGCCGACCGGGCTCGGCCCCGCCGAGGTCGCCTTCGGCGAGCTGCGCGGCGCCCCGCTGGAGGAGCTGCGCGAGGGGACCGTCGGGTACGTCATCCCCACTTCCGGATCGACCGGTGAGCCCAAGTCGGTGGCCGTTCCCCCGTCGGTGCTGGCCGCGCTCGGCGACTGGCACGTACGGCACTGGGTCCACGACCGCCCGCCGCACACCCTCCAGGCGGCCTCGATCGGCTTCGACGTGGGCTACGAGGAGATCGTCACCACCTGGCTGGCCGGGGCCGCGCTGGTCGTGGTCTCAGACGAGGAACGCCAGGACCCCTTCGCGCTGATGGACCTGATCCGCGAACAGCGCGTCGCCCGGCTGTTCCTGCCGGTGGTGGGGCTGCACGCGCTGGCCACGGCCGCCGTGTTCGAACCGGACGCGATGCCCGACCTGCGGGAGATCGCGGTCGCGGGCGAGCGCCTCGTCGTCAACTCCGAGGTGCGGGAGTTCTGCGCGGCCGCCGGGGTCGCCCTGGTCAACGAGTACGGGCCCAGCGAGACCCACGTGGTCACGCAGTACCGGCTGGACCCGCGGGAGGCCGCGTCCTGGCCCGAGCACCCGCCGATCGGCGGTGCCGTCGCCGGGGCGGAGCTGCTGCGCGAGGCGGACGGCGTGCTGCGGCCGTTCGCGGCGGGCGAGGAGGCGGAGCTGGTCGTCGGCGGGGGCAGTGTCGGCCTCGGCTACCTGGGCGACCCGGAGCTGACCGCGGCCCGCTTCCGGACCCTGCCCCACGGCGACGGGACCCCGCGCCGTACGTACGCCACGGGGGACGTCGTCCGGTTCGACGGGGCGGAATTCCACTTCGTGGCCCGGGCCGACGACCAGCTCAAGGTGAGCGGGTACCGGGTCGAGCCCGGCGAGGTCGAGGCGGTCCTGGGCGCGGTCCCGGGGGTCCGCCGGGCCGTGGTGGTGACGGTCGAGGTCGCGGGCTCGCGCCGGCTCGCAGCCGTGTGGACCCGGACGGGGGCGGACGGCCCCGGGCCCGAGGAGCTGGCCGCGGCGTGCGCGGCGCACCTGCCCGCGTACATGGTGCCCCGGCACTTCCGGCCCGTGGAGGACCTGCCGGTGACCGCCAACGGAAAGGTCGACCGGGCCGCCCTGCGGGCGCTGTTCGCCCCGGCCCGCACCGCCGTCTGACCAGCACGCGCAGGCCCGTGGAGGCCCGCGGCGAACGAGAACGAGGAAGACCATGAGTGGAATCGACGTGACCGAGGCGGAGCGGATCCTGTGCGGCGTCCTGGCGGACCTGTTCGGAATCCCGGAGGTCGGCCCGCAGGACGGCTTCGTCCGGCTCGGCGGTGACAGCATCATCGCCGTGCAGGTGGTCGGCGCGGCCCGCCGCGCCGGGCTGCGCATCACCGTCCGGGACGTGCTGACCCTGCCGGACGTGGCGGCCCTGGCCGCCGCCGCCCGGCCGATGGCCGGGTCCGCCCGGCCGGGTGCCGACGACGGGGTCGGGCCGGTCCGGCCGACGCCGGTGATGCACTGGCTCGACGAGCGCGGCGGGCCCGCCGACCGCTACTACCAGTACCTGGTGGTGCGGACCCCGGCCGGACTGACCGGGCAGAGCGCGGCCGAGGTGCTCCAGGCGGTCCTGGACCGGCACGACATGCTGCGCGTGGTCCGGGACGGCTCCGGCTGGCGGACCCGCCCGGCCGGCTCGGTGCGCGCCGCACAGTGCCTGCGCCGGGTGGCGACGGAGGGCCGCGAGGCCACCGCCGAGGAGGTCGGGCGGGAGGTGCACGCGGCCCGCGACCGGCTCTCGGTGGGCGGCGGGGTGATCGTGCAGGCCGTCTGGTTCGACGCCGGGGCCGGGCTGCCCGGGGCGCTGGCCCTGGTCGTCAACCACGTGGTCGTGGACGGGATCTCCTGGCGGGTGCTGACCGGCGACCTCACCCGGGCCTGGGAGGAGGTCGCCGCCGGACGGGCCCCGGCCGGCGCCCTCGACCCGGTGGCCACCTCGTTCCGCCGCTGGTCCGAGCTGCTCACCGCGGAGGCGGCCGGGGCGCGGACCGCGGCCGAAGCCCCGTACTGGAGCGGTGTGGTGCGGCCGGGTGCGGGCATCGCGGGCCGCCGCCCGCTGGACCCGGCCCGCGACCACGAGGACCGCGCCGGGCACCTCGCCCTCAGCCTGCCCGCGGCGACGGCCGGGCCGCTGCTGACGTCGGTGGCCGACCGGCTGGGCGCCGACGCCAACGAGGTGCTGCTGACCGGGCTCTCCCTGGCCCTGGCCCGGTGGCGGCCCTGCGGCCCGGAGGTCCTGGTGGAGCTGGAGGGCCACGGCCGGGAGGACATCGGCGCCGAAGCCGACCTGTCCCGTACCGTCGGCTGGTTCACCACCCTCTTCCCCACCCGCTTCGCCCTGGACGGCCTGGGCGCGGCGGACGCCGAGGACGGCGGCCCCACCGCCGCCGAGGCACTGCGGCGGGTCCGGGAGCAGCTGCGGGCGATCCCGCGCAAGGGCATCGGGTACGGCCTGCTGCGCCACCTCGACCCGGTCGTCGGCAAGGAGCTCGCCGCGGCGGAGCCCGCGGGCCTCGGTTTCAACTACCTGGGCCGGCTGGGCGGTCCGGGCGGCGGCGACTGGCAGCTGCTGCCCGCCCACGGGGCCCGGCTCGACGCCCCCGGCCCGGGCATGCCGATGGCGCACGCCGTCGAGGTGAACGCCTTCGTCCTGGAGTCGGCGGACGGACCCGTCCTGCACGCCGACTGGGCCTGGGCCGACGGCGTCCACGACGAGGCGGAGGTCCGGGCGCTGGCCGAGGGCTGGTTCCGGATGCTCGGCGCCCTCGTCGTCCTGGCCGACCGCACCGGCCCCGCGGTCCCGTCCGCCGTCCCGTCCACCGTCCCGTCCGCCTCCGGCCTGACGCTCGACGCGATCGGCCAGGACGAACTGGACGACCTCGCGGCCTCCCTCGGCCTCCTCTGACCCCGACCGGACCGCATCCCCCGCTCCGCCGCCGCTCTACGACGGTCTCCCAGAAAGCGATATCAGCCATGAACACCAGCCGGCCGGCCATCGAGGACGTCCTGCCCCTCTCCCCGCTGCAGGAGGGCATGCTCTTCCACTCCGGGTACGACGAGGACTCCAAGCACCTCTACATCGCCCAGTTCACCGTCGACCTGGACGGGACGCTCGACGCGGGTCGGCTCCGCCGGGCGGCCGGGGAGCTGCTGCGCCGTCACGCCAATCTGCGGGTGGTCCTCACCCACCGCAAGAACGGCGATCCCGTCCAGGTGGTCCGCCGGGACATGGAGCCGGCCTGGGAGGAGCACGACCTCGGCGCTCTGCCGGCCGGGGCGGCCGCGGAACGAGCCGCGGAGCTGACGGAGGAGGACTGGGAACAGGGCGTCGACAGCCGCCGCCCGCCGCTGCTGCGGTTCACGCTGCTGCGGCTGGCGGACGACCGGCACCGACTTCTGGTGACGGCTCATCACATCCTGTTGGACGGCTGGTCGTTCGGGCTGCTCTTCCGCGAGCTGTTCACCCTGTACGCGGGTGGCGAGCCGGAGCCGGTGCGGCCCTACCGGGAGTACCTGGCGCACCTCGCGCGCTGCGACCGGCCCGCCGCCGAGGAGGCCTGGAGCACCGCCCTGTCCGGTCTCGACGCGCCCGGCCGGATCGCGGACGGCGCCGGCCGGGTCTCCCCCGGCGCCACCCCCGAGGACGTGGTGGTGCGGCTGGACGAGGAGCGGACGGCGGCGCTGACCGCGCGGGCCCGGGAGTGCGGGCTGCTGCTGACCAGCGTGGTCCAGGGCGCCTGGGCGGTGCTCATGGCCCGCGCCACCGGGCAGGACGACGTCGTCTTCGGTCTCACGGTCAGCGGCCGCCCCGCCGAACTGCCGGGTTCGGAGCGGATGATCGGCATGCTGATCAACACCGTGCCCGTGCGGACCCGGATCGACGCGGCCGCCCCGCTGCGCCGGGTTTGCGCGGAGCTCCAGCGCGAGCGGGCAGAGCTGGTGGACCACGACCACCTGGGGCTGACGGAGATCCAGAAGCTGGCCGGTTCCCCGTCCGCCCTCTTCGACACGAACCTGGTCTTCGAGAACTTCCCGATGAGCGACTACGCGCTCGACCTGCCCGGCTTCGGCCTCGAGGCGCGGATCGGGTTCCGGGACACCACGCACTTCCCGCTGACACTGGTGGTCGAGCCGGGCGCGGCGCTCGGGCTGCGGCTGAGCCACCACCCCGGGCTGATCGGCACCGAGCGGGTGCGGGAGTTGGGCGAGCGGCTGGTGCGGCTGCTGGAGCGGTGGACGGCCGACCCGGACGCGCCGGTGGAGGTCCTGGACGCGCTGACCGCGGCCGAGCGCCACCGGGTCCTGGCCGAGTGGAACGACACCGCCGCCGCCCTCCCGGAGTCGACGCTGACCGCGCTGCTCGCGGAGCAGGCGGCCCGGACCCCGGACGCCACCGCCGTCGTCTTCGAGGGGCGGTCCCTGACCTACCGGGCGCTGGACGAGCGGGCGGGCCGCCTCGCGGACGTGCTCGCGGCCCGCGGCATCGGACCGGAGAGCCTGGTCGCGGTCGCCGTACCGCGCTCCCTCGACCTGATGGTCGCCCTGTGCGGGGTGCTGAAGGCGGGGGCCGCCTACCTGCCCGTCGACCCCGGCCAGCCCGAGGAGCGCAACCTCGGGATCATGGCCGACGCCGCCCCGGCGCTGGTGCTGAGCACCGGCTGGGAGGCTCCGGGGACGCCGACGCTGCGGCTGGACGCCCCGCTCCCCGCGGCGGACCGCGCACCGCGGCCGACGGTGCTGCCCGACCACCCGGCGTACGCGATCTTCACCTCCGGTTCCACCGGCCGCCCCAAGGGCGCGCTGGTCCCGCACCGGGCCATCGTCAACCGGCTGGAGTGGATGCAGCGGGAGTACGGCCTGGGGGCCGGGGACCGGGTGCTGCAGAAGACGCCGAGCGGTTTCGACGTCTCGGTGTGGGAGTTCTTCTGGCCGCTGCTGACCGGGGCGACCCTCGTGGTCGCGAAGCCCGGTGGCCACCAGGACCCCGCCTACCTGGCCGACCTGATCGCGCGGGAGTCCGTCACCACCGCGCACTTCGTGCCGTCCATGCTCGACGTGTTCCTGCGCGAGCCCGCCGCGGCGGGCGCCCGCTCGCTGCGCCGGGTGATCGCCAGTGGCGAAGCGCTGCCCCCGCACACCCAGGACGCCTTCTTCCGGGTCCTGCCCGGCGCGGAGCTGCACAACCTGTACGGCCCGACCGAGGCCGCGGTCGACGTCACGCTCTGGCCCTGCCGGGCCGGGGACGCCACCGTCCCGATCGGCCGGCCCGCCGCCAACACCCGTACGTACGTCCTGGACGGCCGGCTCGCCCCGGTGGCGCCCGGTACCGCGGGCGAGCTGTACCTGGCCGGCGTGCAGCTGGCCCGCGGCTATCTCGGCCGGCCCGCTCTGACCGCCGACCGGTTCGTGGCCTGCCCCTTCGAGCCGGGGGCCCGCATGTACCGCACGGGCGACCTGGTGCGCTGGCGGGCCGACGGCGTCCTGGAGTACCTGGGCCGCACCGACGACCAGGTCAAGATCCGCGGCTTCCGCATCGAGCCGGGCGAGGTCCAGAGCGCCGCCGCGGGCTGCGCGGGCGTCTCCCACGCGGCGGTCGTCGTCCGCGAGGACCGCCCGGGCGATCCCCGGCTCGTGGCGTACGTGGTGCCCCGCCCGGGCGCCGCGCCGACCCCCGCCGGGGTGCGCGGCGAGCTGGCCGCGGCGCTGCCCGAGCACATGGTCCCGGCCGTGGTCGTGCTGGACGAGCTGCCGGTGACGCCGAACGGCAAGCTCGACCGGCGGGCCCTGCCCGCCCCCGCCCTGCGCACCGGCGGCCGCGGCGGCCGCACCGAGCGGGAGCGGATCCTGACGGGCCTGTTCGCGTCGGTGCTGGGCCTGCCCGAGGTGGGCGCCGACGACGACTTCTTCGAGCTGGGCGGCCATTCCCTGCTGGCGATGCGGCTGGTGGCGCAGGTGCGCGGGGCGTTCGGCGCGGAACTGGGCATCCGTGAGGTGTTCACCGCCCGCACTCCGGCCGCGCTCGCCGCGCTGATCGACGGCGCGGACCGGGCCCGTCCCGCGCTGCGGCCGCAGGCGCGCCCGGCGCAGCTGCCGCTCTCCCCGGCGCAGCGCCGGCTGTGGTTCCTGGACCGGCTCGACGGGCCGAACCCGGCCTACCACAGCGCGGTCGCGCTCCGGCTCGGCGGTCCGCTGGACGTGGCGGCGCTGCGCGGGGCGCTGGCCGACCTGGCCGAGCGGCACGAGATCCTGCGCACCGTCCACCCGGAGGCCGACGGCGAGCCCCGTCAGGTCGTCCTGCCCCCGGCCCCGCCGGCCCTGGAGCTCCTCGACGCGGCCGGCGCGGACATCGACGAGATCGCCGCACGCCCCTTCGACCTGGCCACCGACGCGCCCCTGCGGGCCGCGCTGCTGACGGCCGGGCCCGAGAGGCACACGCTGGTGCTGACCCTGCACCACATCGCCACCGACGGCGAGTCCTGGGGGCCGCTGCTGGGCGACCTCTCGTACGCCTACGCGGCCCGCACGGGCGGCGGCGCCGAGCCGCGCCCGCCGCTGGCCGTGCAGTACGCCGACTACGCGCTCTGGCAGCGCGCCCTGCTGGACGGCGCGGCCGAGGAGCAGCTGTCGTACTGGCGCACCGCGCTGGCCGGGCTGCCGGAGGAGCCGGTGCTGCCCACCGACCGGCCCCGGCCTGACGTGGCCGATCCGGCCGGTGCGGCCGTTGCCTTCGGCCTGGACGCGGCCCTGACCGCGCAGGTGGAGGCGCTGGCCCGGGCGCACGGCTGCACCGTCTTCATGGTGCTCCAGGCCGCGCTGGCGGTGGTGCTGTCCCGGCTCGGCGCGGGGACCGACGTGCCGGTCGGGACAGTCGTCGCGGGCCGTACCGACGAAGCCCTGGACGATCTGGTGGGCTTCTTCGTCAACACCCTGGTCCTGCGCACCGACCTGTCCGGGGACCCGACCTTCGCGGAACTGCTGGAGCGGGTGCGGGACACCGACCTGGCGGCCTTCGCCCATCAGGACGTGCCCTTCGAGCAGGTCGTCGAGGCGGTCAACCCGCGGCGCTCGCTCTCCCACCACCCGCTGTTCCAGGTGGCTCTGACGATGCGCCGGGCGGCCGCCGCCGGCCTGGAGCTGCCCGGGCTGACGGCGGTGGCCGAGGAGGTCGACGTACCGCAGGCCGAGTTCGAGCTGGCGCTGCAGTTCACGGAGGCGGCCGGGGCGGGCGAGGGGCTGAGCGCGGTGGCCAAGTACCGTACCGAGCTCTTCGACGAGGCCACCGTGCGCGCCCTCGTGGAGCGGCTGCGCGGGGTCCTGGCGGCGGCGGTACGGGCGCCGCGCGGCCGGGTCTCGGCCCTGGAAGTGCTGCTGGCGCGGGAGCGGCAGCAGCTGCTGGCCGACTGGCAGCCGCCGGCCGCGCCTCGGGCGGGTACGGCGGTGCACCTGGAATTCGCCCGGCGGGCCGCGCTGCACCCGGCCACCGTGGCCCTGGTGTCCGGCCCCGACGCCATCACCTACGGGGAACTGGACCGGCGCGCCGACCGGTTGGCGCGCCGGCTGGCCGGCCTCGGTGTCACCGCCGAGACCCCGGTGGGGGTGCTGATGGGGCGCTCCCCCGAGGTGGTCGTGGCGATGCTGGCCGTCCTCAAGGCGGGCGGCGCGTACCTGCCGCTGCACACCGGCCAGCCCGCCGCGCGCACCCGGCGGATCCTGGAAGCCGCGGGCTGCTCCGTGCTGCTGGTCGACGAGACGCACGCCGGGCTCGCCCCGGAAGGCGTGCGGACGGTCCTGGCCGGCACGGCGGAGGCCCCCGGCGCTCTCGGGGACGGCGGGGTGTTCGCCCCCGCGCCGTGCCCGCCCGGGCAGCTCGCCTACCTGATGCACACCTCGGGCTCGACGGGCGAGCCCAAGGGCGTCGCCGTCACCCACCGGGACGTCCTGGACCTCGTGGCCGACCGGGGCTGGCACACCCGGGGCGCCGAGCGCGTCCTGTTCCACGCGCCGCACGCCTTCGACATCGCCGACTACGAGCTGTGGGTGGCGCTGCTGTCGGGCTGGCAGGTCGTCGTCGCCCCCAAGGGCGAGCCGACGGTCGCCGGGCTGGGCGCCCTGATCCGCGGGGCGAACATCACCGCCGTGCACCTGACGGCCGGTCTGTTCCGCGTGGTCGCCGAGGAGGAACCCGGCCTGCTGGCCGGCGTCCGCGAGGTGCTGACCGGCGGCGACGTCGTCAGCCCCGCCGCGGTCCGCGCCGTGCTGGCCGCCTGCCCGGACACCGTGGTCCGCCACCTGTACGGGCCCACCGAGGCGACCCTGTGCGCCACCACCCACCTGATCACCGGCGCCGCGGACGCCGACGGCCCGGTGCCGATCGGCCGCCCCCTGGACGGCACCCGTGCGTACGTGCTGGACGAGCGGATGCGGCTGGTGCCGCCGGGCACCCCCGGCGAGCTGTACCTGGCCGGTGCCGGAGTGGCGCGCGGCTACCACCGACGGCCCGCGGCCACCGCGGAGCGGTTCGTCGCCGACCCGTTCGGCGCGCCCGGGACGCGCACGTACCGCACCGGCGACCTCGCCCGGTGGCGGGCCGACGGGCTGCTGGAGTTCCTCGGCCGGGCCGACGAGCAGGTGAAGGTCCGCGGCTTCCGCGTGGAGCCCGGTGAGGTCGAGGCCGCGCTGGCCGCCTGCCCGGGCGTCCGCCAGGCCGTGGTCGCCGTACGGGCCGCCGCGGACGGCGAGAAGCGGCTGGCCGGGTACGTGGTCGGGGAGGTCTCCGGGCCCTCGGTGCGGCGTCGGCTGGAGCGGCTGCTGCCGGATTACATGCTGCCCTCGTACGTCCTGGTCCTGGACGCGCTGCCGCTGACCCCCAACGGCAAGGTGGACTACCGGGCCCTGCCCGAGCCCGCGCTGCCCGCTGCCGGCGGACGTGCCCCCCGTACCCCCCGGGAGGAGATCCTGGCGGGGCTCTTCGCCGAGGTGCTCGGCCTCGACGCGGTCGCCGCCGACGCGGGCTTCTTCGACCTGGGCGGCCACTCGTTGCTGGCGACCCGGCTGGTCAGCCGGATCCGTACGGCCCTCGGGGTCGAGCTGCCGCTGCGCGACGTCTTCCGCGCGCAGACCGTGGCCGCCCTCGCGGAGCTGGCCGGCAGCGCCGACCGGGCGCGGCCGCCGCTGCGCCGTGCGGAGCCCGGGCAGGGCGCGCCGCTGTCCTCGGCACAGCACCGGCTGTGGTTCGCGCACCAGGCGGAGGGCCCGTCCGGCCACCACAACGTGCCCTTCGCCTACCGGCTGAGGGGTCCGCTGGACGCGCCGGCGCTGCGTGCGGCGCTCGGCGACGTGGTGGCCCGGCACGAGGTGCTGCGGACCGTCTTCGACGAGTGCGGGGGCGAGCCGGTGATCCGGCTGCTGGAGGGTGCGGCGGCCGACGTGCCGCTGGAGGTCCTCGCCGTCGCGGAGGCCGGCGCCGTCGCCGAGGCGGTACGGGAGGTGACGGGCCACTGCTTCGACATCTCGGCCGAACTGCCGCTGCGGGCCCGGCTGCTGGAGCTGGGTCGGGAAGAGTGGGTGCTCGTGCTGGTGGTGCACCACATCGCCACCGACGGCTGGTCGTGGGGGCCGCTCCTGGCCGACCTGGCCACCGCCTACGCCGCCCGCCTGGCGGGCGCGGGGCCCGCCTTCGAGCCGCTGCCCGTGCAGTACCGGGACCACACCGTCTGGCAGCGGTCCGTGCTCGGCCCGGAGGGCGTCCCGGACGCTTTGATCACCCGTCAGCTCGACTTCTGGGCCAAGGAGTTGGCCGGCGCCCCGGCCGAGCTGGCCCTGCCCTACGACCGGCCCCGCCCGGAGGTGGCGAGCTTCGCGGGCGGTTCCGTTCCCCTGGAGCTGGACGCGGAGCTGCACGGACGGCTGCTGGAACTGGCCCGGCAGCACGGCTGCACCCTCTTCATGGTCCTCCAGGCCGGCCTGTCGGTGCTCCTGTCCCGCCTCGGAGCCGGCACCGACATCCCGATCGGGACCGTCGTCGCGGGCCGCACGGACGAGGCGCTGGACGACCTCGTCGGCTTCTTCGTCAACACCCTCGTCCTGCGCACCGACGTCTCCGGCGACCCGACCTTCACGGACCTCCTCGCCCGGGTCCGGGAGAGCGACCTCGCCGCCTACGCCCACCAGGACGTGCCCTTCGAGCGGGTCGTGCTGGGGGTGAACCCGGAGCGGTCCCTCGCCCGGCACCCGCTCTTCCAGGTGCTGCTCCAGGTCCAGAACGAGCCGCCCGCCCTGCCGCGCCTTACGGGCCTCACGGCCCGGCCGCACCCCGTCGAGTGGGCGGTGTCCAAGTTCGACCTCGGCGTGGACCTCGGGGAGCAGCGCGCCGCCGACGGCACCCCGCTGGGCCTCACCGGGGAACTCACCTACGCCACCGAGCTGTTCGACCATGCGAGCGCCGAGCGGCTGGCGGCGGACCTGGCCCTGGTGCTGCGCGCCCTCGCGGCCGCCCCGGAGCGGGCGGTCGGCTCGGTCGACGGCCCGGCCCCGCGCACGGCCGCGGCCGCCCCCGCCGCGCCGGAGCCGGCCGCGGACCCGGGCGGCAGCACCGAGGACCGCGTCCGCGCCCTGTACGCCGAGGTCCTCGACCGGGACGACGTCGGCCCGGACGACAACTTCTTCGCCCTGGGCGGCCACTCCCTGCTGGTCACGCGACTGATCAGCCGGATCCGGGCCGAACTCGGCCGGGAACTGAAGATCCGCCAGCTCTTCCAGCACCCGACCCCGGCCCGCACCGCCGCCCTGCTCACCGACGCGCCGAAGGCCCGTCCCACGCTCCGCCGCGCCGCCGATGCCTGAGCCGTCCGCCCACCCCCGCACCACCCCGCACGCCCCTGGAGGTCCTGTGTTTCCCGTTTCGTTCGCCCAGCGGCGGCTTTGGTTCCTGGGCCAGCTCGGCGAGACCGGCGCCGCGTACAACTGCCCGCTCACCACCCGGCTGCGCGGTCCGCTGGACCCGCAGGCGCTGGCCGCGGCCCTCGGCGATCTGACCGGGCGGCACGAGGTGCTGCGGACGGTCTTCCCCGAGGTGGACGGCGAGCCCGTGCAACAGATCACCGACCGGGCGCCGGAGCTGCCCGTCGTCCGCCTCGACGAGGCGGAGCTCGCCGACGCGCTGGCCGCCGAGGCCGGACACGCCTTCGATCTCACCGCCGAACTCCCGCTGCGGGCACGCCTCTTCGCCCTGGGCGACGAGGAGTGGGTGCTGGCGCTGGTGATCCACCACATCGCCACCGACGGCTGGTCCTGGGGGCCGCTCCTGACCGACCTGGCCGCCGCCTACGCCGCCCGGTGCGCGGGCGGGGCGCCCGCCTTCGAGCCGCTGCCGGTGCAGTACCGGGACTACACGCTGTGGCAGCGCGAGCTGCTGGGCGCGGAGGACGACCCGGAGAGCCTGCTCGCCGAGCAACTGGCCTTCTGGACGCGGGAACTGGCCGGATCCCCGGCCGAACTGGCCCTGCCCGCCGACCGGCCGCGCCCCGCGGTGGCGAGCTTCGCGGGCGGCTCCGTCCCCGTCGAGCTGGACGCGGAGCTGCACAGACGACTGCTGGAGCTGGCCCGTGAGCACGGCTGCACCCTCTTCATGGTCCTCCAGGCCGGCCTGTCGGTGCTCCTGTCCCGCCTCGGAGCCGGCACCGACATCCCGATCGGGACGGTCGTCGCGGGCCGCACGGACGAGGTACTCGACGACCTCGTCGGCTTCTTCGTCAACACCCTCGTCCTGCGCACCGACCTCTCCGGAGACCCGGCCTTCACCGAGCTCCTGGAGCGGGTGCGGGAGAGCGACCTCACCGCCTTCGAGCACCAGGACGTGCCCTTCGAGCAGGTCGTCGAGGCGGTCAACCCCGAGCGGTCCCTCGCCCGCCACCCCCTCTTCCAGGTGATGCTGACCCTGGACAGCGGCGAGGGCCCCGCCTTCACCCTGCCCGGCCTGGAGTGCGCGGAGCAGTCCGCCGCCTGGGACGTCGCCAAGTTCGACCTCACCGTCGACTTCCAGGAGCGGTGGGACCCGGCCGGCTCCCCGGCCGGGATCGGCGGAGCCCTGGAGTTCGCGACGGACCTGTTCGACCGGGCCACCGCCGAGGACCTCGCGGCCGCCCTCGCCCGGGTGCTGGAGCGCCTCGCCGCCGACCCGGCCGCCCCGGTCGGGCAGGCCGACCCGCTCTCCGCCGAGCAGCGCGCGCTGGTCCTGTCCGGCTGGAACGACACGGCCGCGCCGGTGCCCGCGGGGACCCTGCCCGAGCTGTTCGAGGAGCAGGCCGCCCGCACCCCCGGCGCGACCGCCCTGGTCTTCCGGGCCACCGCGCTGACCTTCGCCGAACTCGACGCCCGCGCCGACGCGCTGGCGCACCGGCTCGCCTGGCACGGGGTCGGCCCGGAGCACCTGGTGGCCCTGGCCCTGCCCCGGTCCGCCGACTCCGTCGTGGCGCTGCTCGCGGTGCTCAAGGCGGGCGCCGCCTTCGTCCCCGTCGACACGGACTACCCGGCCGAGCGGATCGCCCGGCTGCTGGGCACCACGACCACCGTCGTCACCGACGCCGCGACCGCCCCGGGGCTCCCGGACACCGGGGCCGTCCGCGTCCTCGTCGACGCGCCGGGCCCGGTCCCGGCGGGTGCCACCGGTCCCGTCCCGGGCCGCCGGATCCTGCCCGGCAGCGCCGCGTACGTGATCCACACCTCGGGGTCGACCGGCGAGCCCAAGGGCGTCGTCATCGACCACGCGGGGCTGCGCAACCTCTACGCCTTCCACCGGGCCGGGGTCATCGCCCGCGCGGAGGAGCTGCACGGCGGGCGCCGGATGCGCATGGCGCTGACGGCCGCGCTGTCCTTCGACACCTCGTGGGAGGGGCTCCTGTGGATGGTGGCCGGCCACGAGCTCCACCTCGTCGACGACGACACCCGCCGCGACGCGGCCGCGCTGGTCCGGCACATCGCCCGCGCCGGCATCGACGCCCTCGACGTCACCCCGACCTACGCCGAACAGCTCGTCGAGGAGGGCCTGCTGGACGATCCCGCGCACCGGCCCGAGGTACTGCTGCTCGGCGGCGAGGCGGCGGGCGCGGCCCTGTGGACGCGGGTCCGGGCCGCCGACGGGATGCTCTGCCACAACCTGTACGGGCCCACCGAGTGCAGCGTCGACACCCTGTGGTGGGACGCCGCCCTCAGCGAGGAGCCGCTCGTGGGCCGCCCGCTCGCCAACACCCGGGCGTACGTCCTGGACGCCGGGCTGCGGCCTGTCGCCCCGGGCGTCCCGGGCGAGCTGTACCTGGCCGGACCGAGCCTGGCCCGCGGCTACCTGAACCGGCCCTCGCTCACCGCGGGCCGCTTCGTGGCCTGCCCGTTCGAGGACGGGGCCCGCATGTACCGCACGGGCGACCTCGTCCGCTGGGACCGCGAGGGCCGCATCGAGTACCTCGGCCGCGCCGACGACCAGGTCAAGATCCGCGGCTTCCGCATCGAACCCGGCGAGATCGAGGCCTGCCTGCGGGCCTGCCCGGAGGTGGCACAGGCCGCGGTGCTCGCCCGGGACGGCGGGCCCGCCGGGAAGCGCCTCGTGGCGTACGTGGTGGCGGCCGCGGGCCGCAGCGCCGAGCCGGGCGCGCTGCGCGGGCGACTCGCCGCACAGCTGCCGGACCACATGGTGCCCTCGGCCTTCGTGGTCCTGGAGGCCTTCCCGATGAACCGGAACGGCAAGCTCGACCGGGCGGCGCTGCCCGCGCCGGACTTCGGCGCGCTGCTCTCCTCCCGCGCCCCGCGCGGGCCCCGCGAGGAGCTCTTGGCGGAGCTGTTCGCGCAGGTGCTGGGGCTGCCGTCGGTGGGCGCCGAGGACGGCTTCTTCGAGCTGGGCGGCCATTCGCTGCTCGCGACCCGGCTGCTCTCGCGGATCCGGGCCGTCCTGGGCGGCGACCTGGGCATCCGCCAGCTGTTCCAGCACCCGACGGTGGCCGGGCTGGCCGCCTGCCTGGCGCAGGGCTCCGCAGCCGGGGCGGCCCCCCGCCCGGCCCTGACTGCGGCGGCGGAGCGGCCCGAGGCCCCGCCGTTGTCGGCCGCCCAGCGCCGGCTGTGGTTCCTGAGCCGGGCGGGCCAGTCCGCGGGCTACCACTGCCCGTTCGCGCTGCGGCTGCGCGGCCCGCTGGACACGTCGGCGCTGGCCGCGGCCCTGGGGGACGTCACCGACCGGCACGAGGCCCTGCGCACGGTGTTCCCGGAGGCGGCGGGCGAGCCGTACCAGCGGGTGCTGCCCGCCGGGGGCGGCGTGCCCCTGGACCTGGTGGAGTGCGGTCCGGAGGGAACCGCCGGGGCCCTCGACGCGCTGCTGGCCCGCCCGTTCGACCTGGCCGCGCGGCCCCCCGTACGGGCGGCGCTGCTCGCGGCCGGGCCGCAGGAGTGGGTGCTGGCCCTGGTGGTGCACCACATCGCGCTCGACGGGTGGTCCTGGGGGCCGCTGTTCCGGGACCTGTCCGAGGCGTACGCGGCCCGGTGCGCGGGCGCCGCGCCCGCTTTCGAACCGCTGCCGGTGCAGTACGCCGACTACGCGCTGTGGCAGCGGGAGCTGCTCGGCGCGGAGGACGACCCCGCGAGTCCGATCTCCCGTCAACTCGCCTTCTGGACCGGCGCACTGGCCGGTGCGCCCGCCGAGCTGGCGCTGCCCTACGACCGGCCGCGCCCGGCGGTGGCGGACTTCGCGGGCGGCTCCGTCCCCGTCGGGCTGGACGCCGAGCTGCACGGCCGGCTGCTGGAACTGGCCCGCGAGCACGGCTGCACCCTCTTCATGGTGGTGCAGGCGGCGCTGGCCGTGACCCTGTCCCGGCTCGGCGCGGGGACCGACGTACCGATCGGGACGCCCGTCGCGGGCCGTACGGACGAGGCCCTGGACGACCTCGTCGGCTTCTTCGTGAACACCCTCGTCCTGCGCACCGACGTCTCGGGCGATCCGACCTTCGCCGAACTCCTGGGCCGGGTCCGGGAGACCGACCTCGCGGCGTACGAACACCAGGACGTGCCCTTCGAGCGGGTCGTCGAGGCGGTCAACCCCGAGCGGTCCCTCGCCCGCCACCCCCTCTTCCAGGTGCTGCTCCAAGTGCAGGACGGCGAGGACGGGACGCTCGCGCTGCCCGGCCTCGACGTCCGCCCCGAGCCGTTCCGCTTCGACGTCGCCCAGTTCGACCTGACGCTGGACGTCCAGGAGCGCCGGGACGCCGAGGGCCGCCCCGCCGGGATCTCGGGCTTCCTGGAGTACGCGGCCGGGCTGTTCGACCACGCCACCGCCGAGGACCTCGCCGCGGCCCTGGTACGGATGGTCCGGCTGCTCGCGGCGGCGCCGGAGCTGCCGGTCAGGGCCGCCGACCCGCTGACCCCCGCGGCCCGCCAGCGGGTGCTGACGGAGTGGAACGACACCGCGCTGCCGGTGCCGGACGCCACCGTGCCCGAGCTGTTCGCGGCGCGTGCCGCCCGCACCCCGGACGCGACCGCGCTGGTGCACGGCGCCGAGCGGATCGGTTTCGCCGCCCTCGACGCCTGGTCCGACCGGCTCGCCCGGCGTCTCGTCCGGGACGGGGCGGGCCCGGAGCGGGTGGTGGCCATCGCCCTGCCGCGCTCCCCGGCGGCGGTGGCCGCGATCCTGGCCGTCCTCAAGGCCGGTGCGGCGTTCGTCCTGGTGGACACCGGATACCCGGCCGAGCGGATCGCGCACATGCTGGCCGACTCCGCCCCGGCGCTGCTGGTCACGGACTCCGCGACCGCCCCACTGCTGCCGCTCGCGGAGCCGGCGCGGGTCCCGCTCGTCCTCACCGAGGAGGCGGACGAGGCGGACACCGACGCCGCCCCCGCGCCCGGTGCCGGGCCGCTGCGGCGGCCCCGGCCGGGCGACGCCGCGTACGTCGTGTACACCTCGGGCTCCACGGGCCGCCCCAAGGGCGTCGTCGTCGACCACGCGGCGCTGCGCAACCTGTACGCCTTCCACCGCGCCCACACCATGGCCGAGGCGGAACGGACCGCTGCCGGACGGCAGTTGCGGGTGGCACTGGTGGCCTCGCTGTCCTTCGACGCCTCCTGGGACGCCCTGATGTGGATGGTGGCCGGGCACGAACTGCACCTGATCGGCGACGCCGTGCGCCGCGACTCCGCCGCCTTCGCCCGGCACGTGGCCGAAGCCGCCCTCGACGTCGTCGACACCACCCCGACGCACGCCGAGCACCTGATCGAGGAGGGCCTGCTCGACGCCCCGCCGCGGCTGCTGCTGATCGGCGGGGAGGCCGCGGGCGAGGGGCTGTGGAGCCGGCTGCGCGCCACGGAGGGGATGCTCGCCTACAACCTGTACGGACCCACCGAGTGCACGGTCGACGCCCTGTGGTGGGACACCGCGCGCAGCGAACGCCCGCTCATCGGCGCTCCCGTCGCCAACACCCGCGCGTACGTGCTCGACGCGGCGCTGAGCCCGGTGGCGCCCGGGGTGCCCGGCGAGCTGTACCTGGCGGGTGCCGGGCTGGCGCGGGGCTACCTGCGGCGCCCGGGGACGACGGCCGAGCGGTTCGTGGCCTGCCCGTTCGAGGACGGCGCCCGCATGTACCGCACGGGCGACCTGGTCCGCCGGGACCGCGAGGGCCGCATCGACTACCTCGGCCGCGCCGACGACCAGGTCAAGATCCGCGGCTTCCGCATCGAACCCGGCGAGATCGAGGCCGCGCTCGCGGCGGCGCCCGGGGTGGACCGGGCCGCGGTGACCGTACGGGAGGACTGCCCGGGCGGTGCGAAACGGCTGGTCGGGTACGTGGTCCCGGCCCCCGGCGCCGACAGTGGCAAGGGCTCCGCGGTGGACGCGGCAGGCTTGCGCGCCCATCTGGCGGGGACGCTCCCGGCGCACATGGTGCCGTCGGCGTTCGTCGTGCTCGACGCCTTCCCGCGGACCCCGAACGACAAGCTCGACCGGGCCGCGCTGCCCGCGCCGGAGCCCGGCGCGGCCGGGGACGGCCGTGGGCGCCGGGCGCCGCGCAGCCGGCGGGAGGAGGTCCTGGCGGGCCTGTTCGCCGAGGTGCTGGGGCTGCCCGCGGGCGCCGTCGGCGCCGACGACGGCTTCTTCGACCTGGGCGGCCACTCCCTGCTGGCGGCCCGGCTGATGGCCCGGGTGCGCGAGGCACTGGGCGAGGAGCTCGGGGTCCAGGACCTGTTCGCCGCGCCCACGGTCGCCGGGCTCGCCGCCCGCTCCGGCGGCGCGGTCCCCCGCGGGGACGCGGACCCGCTGGCGCCCCTGGTCACGCTGCGCACGGGGGCGCCCGGCACGCCTGCCCTGTTCTGCGTCCACCCGGGCGCGGGCACCGGCTGGGTGTACCGGGGGCTGCTGGAGCACCTGGACCCGCAGCGGTCCGTGCACGCCCTGCAGTCGCGGGCGCTGAGCGAGCCGGGGGCACGGCCCGGGAGCGTCTCGGAGATGGCCGCGGAGTACGCGGCGCGGATCCGCGCGGTGCAGCCGCACGGCCCGTACCACCTGCTGGGCTGGTCCTTCGGGGCGGTGGTCGCGCACGAGGTGGCCGTGACGCTCCAGCAGGACGGCGAGGAGGTGGCCGGGCTCACCCTGCTGGACGGGTATCCGGCGGCCCCCGGCGAGACGGCGGCGCCGGCCGCGGACCCGCTGCGGGACCTGCTGGAATCGCTCGGCTCTCCGCCTCGGGAGGAGTGCGGCGCGGCCGGTGGGGGTCCGCTGACCCTCGCCGAACTGGTGGCGGTGGCCGCCGAGGAGGGCCCGCTGTCGGTCTTCGACGGTGAGACGGTCGCCGCCCTGGGCGAGGCATACGTCCACCACGACCAGTTGGCCGCCGCCCACCGTCCGGGGGTGTTCCGGGGCGGGGTGACGCTGGCCGTCGCCGCCCACGAGCCGGACGCGCCCGGGCCGCGGGTGTGGGAGCCGTACGTCACCGGCCCTGTCGCCCACCACGAAGTGCCCTGCGCGCACGGCGAGATGATGGCGTCCAAGCCCGCCGCCGAGATCGCCGCGCTGCTGGGCGAGGGCACGGTGGGCCGGTGAGCGCCGGTCGCGGCGCGCTGCGCCGCCGGGACTTCCGGCTGCTGTGGGCCGGGGAGTCCGTGAGCCAGTTCGGGAGCGCGGCCACCCGGGTGCTGCTGCCGCTGATCGCGGTGGACACGCTGGACGCGGGGCCCTTCACCATGGGAGTGCTGAACGCCGCGGCCTGGGTGCCGTGGCTGCTGTTCGGGCTGCCCGTGGGAGCGTGGACCGACCGGATGCGCCGCCGGCCGGTGATGATCGTGTGCAACGCGGTGTCGGCGCTGCTGATGCTGTCGCTGACCGCGACGGTCTGGCTGGGGGTCCTGACGACCGCTCAACTGATGCTGGTGGCCGTCCTGGCGGGCACCGCCGACGTGTTCTTCCGGGCCGCCTACAGCGCGTACCTGCCGACCGTACTGCCGCACGAGGAGCTCGCCGACGGCAACGCCCGGCTCCAGACCAGCGAATCGGTCGCGGAGGTCGTCGCCCCGGGGGTGGGCGGCGCGCTGGCTCAGGCCGGGAGCGCGGCGGCCGGTTTCCTCGCCGACGGGCTGAGCTTCCTGGTCTCGGCGGCGCTGCTGCTGCGGATCCGGACCCCGGAGGCGCCGCCGGGCGGTGAGGAACGGGTCGCCGCGGAGCGGTCGTTGGTCAAGGAGATCCGCGCGGGCGTGGCCTTCCTCACCCGGGACCCGTTCCTGCGGACGATCCTGCTGTGCGACGCCGCGATGAACCTGTTCCTGGCCGGGGCGCAGTCCCTGTCGATCCTGTTCCTGAGCCGGACGGTGGGCGTGCCGGGCGCGCTGATCGGTGTCCTGATCGCGCTGGCCGGGCTGGGCGGGGTCCTCGGCGCGGTGCTCGCACCACGCCTGGCCCGCCGCTTCGGAACCGCCCGGGCGGTCCTCCTGTGCGCCTTCTGCGCGGGCCCCTTCGGCCTCCTGATCCCCCTCACCACGAACGGCGCGGGCCTGCTGTCCTTCCTGATCGGGGAGTTCTGCCTGATGACCGGTGTGGTCGCCGGCAACGTCATCATCGTGAGCTTCCGGCAGGCGTACTGCCCGCCGGACATGCTGGGCCGGGTCGGCTCCACCATCCGCTTCGTGATGTACGGGACGATCCCCGTCGGCAGCCTCCTCGGCGGCGCCCTCGGCACCCTCCTCGGCGAACGCGACGCCCTGTGGCTCCTCTACGGCGGCAACGCGCTGTGCGCGCTGCTCCTCCTGACGGGCCCGCTCCGCACCGGGCAGAACCTCCCGACGACCCCGGAACCGACCAGGGAGGGCGACGAGGTCGCCCCGTGAGCGCCCCGCGCACCGACCTCGCCGGGGCCGACCCCCGGCGAGGCCGGTGCGGGCGGCGAACGTCCCGGCGGAGGCTTTCCAGAACGTCCGCCGGGCCAGGTCCGCGCAGAGCGGGCGCCCCGCGGCCAGGACGGGGGCGCCCCGCCTGCGGGCCGAGGTGGAACCCGACAGCACAACGCTGCACACGGACTCCCGCAACACACCGACCGCAGGCCGCGGCTCGAACGAGAGCCCACGCGGGCCGACCGCCGACGCAGGGCCAGCAAGGGCGGCCGGCCCGCAGGCTTCGACGAGCGCGGCTACGTCTGCCAAGGCACCGTCACCGTCGCCTCGATCCGACTCTGGCTTCGCCCGTGATCCCTGCCGGATCTAGCCGCCGGTCGTGCCGTCGAGCATCTCGCGCAGGATGTCCAGGTGGCCGTTGTGGCGGGCCGTCTCCTCGGTGAGGTGCAGGAGGATCCAGCGCAGGTCGACACGGAGGCCGTCGCGGATCGTTCGCTGGGCCTGCTTGTCCAGGTCGTTCCCGGCGACCAGTTCGCGGTAACGGGCGCTCTGTTCGGCGTATTCGTCGAGCAACTGCGTGAGCGGGAAGTCGACGGCGATACGCATCTCGCGGTCGGGGTCCTCATCGGTCCAGGGGCCCTGGTCCTCCTCGCCGAGGAAGACCACCTGGAACCAGTGGTACTCGACCCAGCGGAGATGGTTGATCAATCCGCTCATGGTCATCAACGGTGAGCCCGGCAAGAGCGCCTTGCGGGCGTTCTCCCCCGAGACGCCATCGCACTTGGCGCGGGCGGTGTCACGTGCGTAGTCGAGAAACGTGGTGAGCTGGGTGCGCTCGTCCCACGCGGGCGGCGTGTCATCGATTCTTGTCATCGCGCGAAGCGTCCCCGATCACCGCGCCCGATGTCGAGGCATTTAACGGCGAGCCCAACCAGCCCCACCAGCCCCTTGTCCACTGAGTCGCCACAGGCGGTGTCGGGCCCGTACGGCACCCCCGCGCTGTACAGCCGTGGCGGATTCTTCCTGCGCCGTTGCCGATGCTCAGCGGCGGTAGGCGGCTGTCGCGATCTCGATGAACGATCGGATCAGCGGGTTGGTGTCACCTTCGTTCCACACCGCCACCACCCGGCTCGGCGCCATGTCGGTCAGCGGTACCACGGCCAACTCCGCGGGCAGGTCGTGTCCGAGCGGGGCCAGGCCCACCGTGCCGTTCCACAACACGGCCTGCAGGCATTCCTGAACTGCGCGCACCACTGGGCCCTCGCGCGGCGTGCCGCCGTTCCAGTACGACTGCCAGATGGGGTCGGTGCCCTGCGGGAACTGGAACCAGCGGCGGTCGCTCAGCTCGGCCAGCCGCAGCCCGTCGCGGCGGGCCAGCGGATCGTCGGCGCGCAGGACCACGCCGACCGGATCGGACCGCAGCGCACGCACCGCCAGGGCGGACTCGTCGAACGGCGCCCGGGTGAGGGCGACGTCGACCAGTCCGGTGCGCAGCCCGCACGTCGGGTCGGTCAGGTCGGTGTCGCGGACGCGGATGTCGATGCCGGGGTGGGTCCGGCGGTAGGCGGCGGCCAGCCTGGACATTCCCGGGTCGGTGCCGTCGCCCAGGATGCCGACGGTGATGGTCGCGATGCCGGCCGCCGCGCTGACGCGTACCCGGACGCGGTCGGCATGACCGAGCAGGGCTCGCGCCTCGTCGAGCAGCACCGTTCCGACCGGCGTGAGCGTGACGCCGGTGGGCGAGCGGGCGAAGAGCAGGGCCCCGACTTCGGCCTCCAACTGCTTGATCGCCCGGCTCAGCGGCGGCTGACTCATGTGCAGTCGGGTGGCGGCCCGGCCGAAGTGGAGTTCCTCGGCGACCGCCACGAAGTAGCGCAGGGTCCGTAGCTCCATGCTGCAACGATACCCACGAGGTATCGGCGCTGCGGGATGGGTCTTGGACAGCCGTGGGTCCCCGGCGATGCACTTGGGGCATGCCCGAAGAAGCGAAGACCAGCGAGCCGCAGACCGGACCCGCCCTGTCAGTGGTGGGTCCCGGCGAGGGCGAGACGATCGTTCTGGGCACCACGCGCATGCGCGTCCTGGAGGACGGCAGCCACACCGGGCACCGCCTCGCGATCACCGAGTCCGTCCTCGCCCCGCACACCCAGGGCCCGCCTCAGCACCGCCACGGCCTGCACGACGAGGGCTTCTACGTCCTCTCCGGCACCATCCGGTTCACCGTCGGCGGCGAGGACCACGACGCCACCACGGGCACGCTCGTGATGGTTCCGCCCGGCACCCCGCACACCTTCGCCAACCTGACCGACCAGCCCGCCGTCCTGCTCAGCACCTTCACCCCCGACCTGTACGTGCAGTACTTCCGGGACCTCCATGACGTGCTCGCCGACGGCCGGCCGCTGACTCCCCAGGCCAACATCGACGCGATGAGCCGCTACTCGACCGAGCCCGCCACCGACCTCAACTGAACCAGTCGACGGTTTGCCGCGAACCGATGACTCGTGAAAGGGAACTATGTACATCGCCTACTGGATCGTCGCGGGACTGCTCGCCCTCTTCTACGTCTACGCGGGCACGCTGAAGGTGATCCACAGCCGTGATGAGCTCCGGCCCATGATGTCCTGGGTCGACCGTATGCCCTTGCCCGCCCTCAGGGCGCTGGGGACGGTCGAGATACTCGGCGCGGCCGGCCTGATCCTGCCGCCGCTGACGGACATCGCACTCCCGCTGGCGCCGGCCGCGGCCGGCGGCTTCGTACTCCTCCAGGGAGGTGCGATCGCCGTCCACCTGACCGGCGAAGACCGCCGGATCTCACTCAACGTCGGGCTCACCGCCACTGCGGCCGTTACCGTCTGGCTGGCCACCAGGCTGTGATCGAGAACGGTCTTTGACCGAAGGATGCGAGTGGCAGCGGTCGCTGCTGTCCCGGATAAGGACTCGTCCGCAGAGGACGACGGCTCTACCCTGAGTCGGAGCGGGAGTGCGCGCATTCCCGCAGGTTGCGGTGCCGTGGCAGAGCGGTCCAATGCGATCGACGTGGGCGAGGTCCCTCTCACGTCGACTGACGGAGTCGGGGCGGGCCTGCTCCTATCTGTCCGCGGGTTCAAATCCCGTCGGCACTGCAACCGACCTGGACTTGGTCCAGCACAAGGAATTGCCGCGTCGGGCTCGGTCCACAGAAGTCGTGCGCGGCGCTGACTGCGTCAGAGTCGCACGGGCGGCCTGGGGATGCGCTCAGTGGTCGCCCTTGTGCGTGCCCACGGGACGTGGCAGTGGCTGACGCCAGTCGCCCATCCTCGTCAGGAGGAACTGGCGGGCGAGAGAACGAATGTCGTCCCACGCCGGATCCGTGGCCAGGGCGTTGTGCCAGAGGCCGACGCGGCAGGTGGCATCGATCTCGCCGAGGCGACGACCGATGGCCTGAAGACCTCGCAGATCCTCCGGCTCGAAGACTCCGCGCTCTGCGAGTCCTTCGGAGACACGGCAGAGGAGCTCCACCTCTTCAACGACGTCCTTCGTTTCCAGCTCACGCTCGCCCAGCCAGGCAAGTTGATCCGGGGTGTCGACCGCTAGGAGCGCCATGAAGCGCAGCGTCCAGGTACGCAGGTTCGTATCGCCGAGATGGTTCATAGGTGCAGGATCGCATCCAGCTCCCGCAACCGTGTTCCACGGCACGGAGGGGCGGCAACGGCCGGCGCAGTGCCCACGGAGGTTGCGGCGGAAGTACTTTGCGTTACAGCCGGCCGTCGTTCTGGGCTTGTTGATCAGGACGTGAAATGCTCGCTCGGCCGGTGGTGCATGACGGCGGCCCGGAGACCGCGCCGTCGCGCTGGGGTGCGTGCTCCGGAGCAGGGTTGGGCAGGAGCGGACACGGGTGGACAGCGATCGTCTGCGTTTGGCCTGGAAGGTGGACACCGTCCCGTCGGAAGCTTGGATCACGCCGAAGAACGCACCGCGAGAGCGGCGGCGAAGGGCCGGGCGAGCAGGCTCGCCAGGGACCAAGAGGCGTCAGTCCTCACCTTCAGATGACACGGGAGATTTCGATGAAGCCGCTGCTGTTCCCGAACAATGTCCAGTTCTGGTACGAGACCCTGCGGTCGATGAGTCACATCGCCTACGGCGGTGCGGACTTCGGCGAGGTGGTCTCCACCGGCGAGCGGATCACCGAAGGCGACTACGACAGCTGGTACGTCGAGTGGATGGCCACCGCGGACCGAGTGTCGGGCGAGGCGCAGAAGGCGCTGGCGGCCGGCCACCGCGTCAGTGCCCGGGACGGGTTCCTGCGCGCCTCCAACTACTACCGGTCGGCGGAGTTCTTCCTGCACGGCCACCCCTGCGACCCGCGTCACGACGACGCCTACGACCGCTCCGTGGCCTGCTTCAAGGCGGCGGCGGCACTGTTCACCCCGGTCATCGAGCCGGTCGAGATCCCCTACGAGGACACCACGCTGCCCGGCTACTTCTACCGGGTCGACGACTCGGGGACACCGCGGCCGACACTGATCATGCACAACGGGTTCGACGGCACCGCGGAGGAACTGCACTTCTTCGGGGCGATGGCCGGTGTCGAACGCGGTTACAACGTGCTGACCTTCGACGGCCCCGGCATGCCCGGACCCCGTCACCACCAAGGCCTGGTCTTCCGCCCGGACTGGGAGAATGTCATCACCCCCGTCGTGGACTTCGCCGAGACCCTCCCCGAGGTCGATGACAGCCGCATCGCACTCCTCGGCGTCAGCATGGGAGGCATCCTCGCCCCCCCCGGGCCGCCGCGTTCGAGCACCGTCTGGCCGCGCTGATCGCCGTCGACGGTCTCTACGGCCTCGGCCAGATCGCCGTACGCAACATCCCCGGCACCCGCGAGGAGGCCGAGCGCCTCCTGCGTGCCGCGTCCGCCCCCGAACTCGACGCCGCCTTCGAACAGGCCATGACCAACGACCCGATCGCACGCTGGGCGATCAACCACGGCATGTACGTCATGGGAGTGGACACCCCCCGCGCCTTCAACGCCTCCTACCTCGACCACACCCTCGCCGGGGGCATCGCCGAGCGGATCCAGTGCCCCACCCTCGTGTGCGACGCCGAAGAAGACATCTTCTTCAAGGGCCAGCCCGAGCAGCTCTACGACCACCTGACCTGCCCCAAGACCCTCATGGAGTTCACCACGGAGGAAGGCGCCGGCGCCCACTGCCACCCCGGCGCGATGCGCCTGTCCATCGCCCGCATCTACGACTGGCTCGACGACACCCTCGCCGCCACGGCCTGACCGAACCGTGGACCCGCGCCGCCGTTTGTATCGTGGTCCACGCGCCCCTCGGGACGCCCCCCCCGCGCGGAGAAAACGCACCGGCCGGGCAGCCGCTGTACAGGTGCCTTCCCTTCCGGCTCCTGCCGTCCCACACGATCTCCGCCCGAAGGAGACGGGCTCGCTGCGCTGGTCGGCGACGGCCCCGGCCGGCATAGCCAGGACGGCAGCGGCGGCAGCGGCGGCCGCTGCCGCCGACCGGAACGGCTGTGTGTCGTGCCGACCGACGCCGCCTTCATCCTGCTCGTCCTCGGGCAGCCACGACGAGCCCTGCCCGTCAGGCCCCGCCCATGACCGCCGCGCCCGCAGCCGGCTCGTGCAAGGCCGGTGCGGCGTAGTCGCGCAGCCGGATCGGCGTGGTGCGGGTGTTCTCGGGTGCCTGGGCAGCCAGCATGTCCAGGATCTCCTGGGTGGGCGCGGGCATGAAGAACCGCTCCGCGCCCTCACGCCCCACGCTCTGGTGCTCGCTCACGTAGCCGCGCATCTCGCGCTCGTACGCGGCGAAGGCCGTGGTGTGGTCGCCTCCGGACGCGGCGAGTTCACCGGCCAGGACGTAGGCGCCGATCAGGGCCTGCGAGGTGCCGCGGCCGGAGGTCGGGCCGGCACAGTAGCCGGCGTCGCCGAGCAGCACGACCCGTCCCCTGGACCAGCTGTCCATCTCCACCTGGGCGTTGGCGTCGAAGAAGAAGTCCGGTGCCTGCGCCATTTCGTGCAGCAGACGCGGGATCTCCCAGCCGTCGTCGGCGAAGCGTTCGGCGATGATCCGCTGCTGCCCGACGCGGTCGTGGCGGTCGTACTCGAGGTGCTCGGCGGCGAGGTGGAAGGCGGCGCGGGCCTCGGTGTTGGCGCGGGCGGTGAAGATGTTGGCGGCCTTGCCCGGGGCGGCGTAGAGCCGGCCGGTGTTCTCGAGGCCGAGGTAGTTGTCCAGGCTGAAGATGGCGGTGTAGATGCCGAGGTGACGGACGAACTGCTCCTCGGGGCCGAAGGCGAGGGCCCGGGTCCGCGAGTGCAGACCGTCGGCGCCGACGACCAGGTCGAAGCGGCGGGGGGTGCCCCGCTCGAAGGTGACCTCGACGCCGTGCTCGTCCTCGGTCAGGCTCGCGATGGAATCCCCGAAGACGTACTCGACGTCGTCGCGGGTGGCTTCGTACAGCATCCTGGTCAGATCGCCCTTGAGGACCTCCAGGTCACCCGCGAAGATCACGGCGGGCAGGGTCGCGTACTGGCACCCCTCGGCGTCCACCATCGCCGCGTCGCCCATCTCGGTGTCCAGTTCGCGGATGCGTTCCAGCAGGCCCATCCGGTCCAGCACGTCCAGCGCCTCTCCGCGGAAGTCCACCGCGTAGCCGCCCTCGCGCACCGCTTCGGCGCGCTCCACCACGGTGGGGGCGAAGCCGTGACGGCGCAGCCAGTAGGCGAGGGCGGGGCCGGCCACGCTGGCGCCGGAGATCAGCACGGTACGGGCGGTCGCGGTGGTGGTGCCGGTGGTGGTGGTGCGGGTGGTGGTCATCTCGGGTTCCTCTCTCAGGCCGATGCGTACAACGTATGGGCAGCAAATCCCCCTGTGAAGTGCGAAATTGGGGAAGGACTACTAGTGCACTAGACTCCATGTACTAGTACACCAAGGAGTGCCTCATGTCCGCAGAACCGCCATACGCCAAGATCGCCGCCGAACTGCGCCGCCGCATCGAGACCGGCGAACTGCGCCCAGGGGACCGGGTGCCCTCCACACGGGCGCTCACCCAGCGGTGGGGAGTCGCCATGGCCACGGCGACCAAGGCACTGGCCGTCCTGCGGCAGGAGGGTCTGGTCCGAGGAGTGCCCGGGGTGGGCACCGTGGTCTGCGCCGTCCCCCGTGCGTCGCGAACGGACGGGCCGGCGACGGGCCGACGGACGCACGAGCCGACGGAGGAGTCGACTGCGCGCCGGCGCCTGGTGCGGGCGGGGATCGCCATCGCCGACGCGGAAGGGGCAGCCGCGCTCACCATGCGGCGGCTGGCCGCCGAACTCGGTACCTCGGCGATGTCGCTGTACCGGCACGTGCAGAACCGGGACCAGCTCCTCGCACTGATGGTCGATGCGGCCTACGCACAGGCACACCTGCCCACCCCGGCCCCGCCCGACTGGCGGTCCCGCCTGGAGCTCTCGGCCCGGTCCCAGTGGCGGCTCTACCAGGAGCACCCCTGGCTGGCGGCCACGGTGAACCTCGCCCGCCCACAGCTCTCCCCGAACGGCATGCGCCACGTCGAGGAGGCTCTGGCGGCCCTGGAAGGCCTCGGCCTCGACGCCAACACCCGGATGCACGCGGCAGTCTCGCTCTTCGGCTTCGTCCGGGGCTGCGCCGTCGACCTCGCGGCGGAGCAGGAGGCGGGGCAGGCCAGCGGCGTCACCGGCGACCAGTGGATGCAGGTTCAGGAGGCCCGGATGGCCGCGCTGCTGTCGGACGGCACCTTCCCGGCGTTCACCGCCGCCCGCGCCGACCCCGGCCTGGACCTGTCCGGCGAATCCCTGTTCACCTTCGGGCTCGACCGCCACCTCGACGGCCTGACGGCTCTGATCGCCGCCACGGGCGGCCGGCCGACCCCCTCACGTCCGGCGGGGTCGAGTCGACCTGCATGACCGCGCCCGCTGCGACGCGTCCGGTGACATCCATCGTGCTTCGGCTCATGAAGTCGGAGAGGCGGGAGTGCCATGGTGCAGGACGGGCAGGACGCGTACCGGAAGTTCCTGCGCCTGGCGCAGGCCGCCGACCAGTGGCGCAACCGCGCGTGGTGCGGCCCCGACACCACGGCGAGGCGGCTGGCCCGCTTCGGGCCGGCGGCCGCCGGGGCGGTGGCGGACCTGCGCAGGTTCTGGCTGCGCACCCCGCACGCCTACGAGCGGGCCGCCTACCTGGAGGCACTGGCCGCCATCGACCCTGGCGGGCTGGACCACGCCCACACCGAGTCGCTCTGGGACTGCGAGGAAGGGGCCCGGCTCCTGGGCATAGCCCACGCCCCGGACCACCCCGAAACCCTGGAGCGGATCACGGCGCTGCTCAACGACCCGATGGCGACCCCCGACGTACGGGCAGGCGCCGAAGCACGGCTGGCCGCCACGACCACCCCGTGCTTGCCCTGACCCGATCTGGACGGTCAAGGCCCGCTGCTGGAGGTGGAACGCCCGCACGAGGAGATCTTCGCGACCCTGTGCACCGTCGACATCGCCCCGGACGCCACCCCGGACGCCACCCCGGACGCCGCCCCGGACGCCGCCCCGGACGCCGCCCCGGACGCCGCCCCGGACGCCGCCCCGGACGCCGCCCCGGACGCCACCCCGGGCCCCGCCGCCCCGGACGCCGCCCCGGGCCCCACCCCGGACGCCACCCCGGGCCCCGCCGCCCCGGACCCCGCCCCGGCAGGCGACCGCACCCCGGTCCCCGCAGGCCCGGGAGGCCCCGCAGGCCCCGGAGGCCCCGGAGGCCCCGGAGGCCCCGGAGGTCCCGCAGGCCCCGCAGGTCCCGAAGGCTCCGCAGGCCAGGGAGGCCCCGGAGGTCCCGCAGGTCCCGGAGGCTCCGCAGGCCCTGCCCCGACCCTCCCCGCCGCGTCGTCCGAACCCCCGACCACCCCGACCACCCCGGACCCGGCGCCGTGACCGCCGCCGCCGCCTTCCCGATCGCCCCGACCACAGGAGGCCAGCCGTGACCGGCCGCCCCGATGACGAGATCCGGTGCGACGCCTGCTGTACGCCGCCCCGCGCGGCCCGCAGGACCCGCCGAGCCGCCCGCGGCGCGGCCCTGTTCGCCCTCGCCCTGCTCCTGGCGTGCGGCGCGGCGACGGGCTGCGGCGGGCGGGCCACCACCCACCACAAGCCCGGCACCAGCCACGAGCAGGCCTCCGGCAACGTCGGCACCCTGCTCAACACCGACGACGGCGCCGGCCACCGGCTCCGCGAGGTTCCTGCCGAGGGCGCGCCGGAGGTCCAGTTGACGGTCCGCCCGGACTCCGAGGACGGCTGGAACCTCCAACTCGCGGTGAAGAACTACCGCTTCACCCCCGACAGCACCGGCGGCGCCGCCCTCCCGGGCGCCGGCCACGCCCACCTGGAGCTCGACGGACGCAAGGTGGCCCGGCTGTACGGCCCGTGGTTCCACCTGCCCGCCGCGCAGGTCCCCGAGGGTGCGCACACCCTGACCGTCCGCCTCTACGCGGACGACCACACCGCCTGGGCGGTGTCCGGCAAGCCGGTGGAGGCCACGATCCCGCTCACCGCCACCGCCCCGGGCGCCTCCGCGGGCCACGGCCACGGGGAGACCGGGGCCGCGCCGAAGTCACCGGACCCGCAGCAGGCCGACCGGACCGTCACCGTCACCGTCCGGGACGGCAAGGTCAGCCCCGCCCCCGGCCGCACCGAGCTGCGGCGCGGGGAGCGCGTCGCCCTGCGCGTCACGAGCGACCGCGCGGACACCCTGCACGTCCACGGCTACGACAAGGAGCTCGCCCTGCCGGCAGGCCAGGAGGCCACCCTGATCCTGACGGCCGACCGCACGGGCCTCTTCGAGGTCGAGACCCACGAGTCCCGTCTCGTCCTGACCCAACTCCTCGTCCGATGACCCCACCGGGCGGCGGTGGGGCACAACTTCCGGTGGAGCGGCGGTGAGCCCCGGCGCGTCGGGCAGCGGCGGTGGCGGCGTCGGTCAGGGCGTGGTCCTTCACCCGACCGATCCGTTCGCCGTGCTCGCGCACGGGATCGGCTCCCAGCACGATCTGCCGATCTCCCCCTTCTACGCCTTCGCCGGTGCCTTCGCCGCGCTGTTCGTCTCCTTCCTCGCACTCGGCCTCCTCTGGTCCACCTCCCGCTTCCGCGGCGAGCGCTCGGGGCTAGCCCTGCCCGCCGGACTCCAGCGGGTGGCCGACGCGCCGGCCACCCGAACCGCCCTGCGCGGACTGGGGCTCGCCGCCGCCCTCGCCGTCCTGCTCCACCTCCTCCTCGGTCCCGACGACCCCGCGCACAACCCCGCTCCCGGCGCCGTCTACGTCCTCCTCTGGGTCGGACTCGTCCCCGCCTCCCTCCTCCTCGGCCCCGTCTGGCGCCTGCTCAACCCGCTCCGCACCCTGCACCGCCTGCTCTCCCGGGCCCTGCGCCGCCGCGGCTCCGGCCCCGACCGCCCCCTCCCCGCCCGGCTGGGACAATGGCCCGCCGCCGCCGGGCTGTTCGGATTCACCTGGCTCGAACTCGTCGCTCCTGATCCCGCATCCACCACCACCCTCCTGATCGCCCTCGCCACCTACGCCACCACCCAGCTGCTGCTCGCCGCCCGCTTCGGCGAGCGCTGGTTCGACGACGGAGACGCCTTCGAGGCGTACTCCGCCCTCCTCGCCCGGCTCTCCCCCCTCGGCCGTCGCAGCGACGGCCGCCTCGTTCTCCGTAACCCCTTCCACGGACTCGACGCGACGCCCGAGCGGCCCGGACTCGTCGCCACCGTCTGCGTCCTGCTCGGCTCCACCGCCTACGACGGCTTCTCCGACAACCCCTCCTGGATCAACGCCCTCCAGACCTCCCCCCTCGGCCGCACCCCCGCGGCCACGCTCGGACTCCTCGCCTCCATCGCCCTCGTCGCCACCCTGTACTGCCTGTGCGCGGCCGCCACCCGCCTCGTCAGCGGCCCGCACCCCGGCCCGCTCACCGCCTTCGCGCACTCACTCGTACCGATCGCACTCGGCTATCTCATCGCCCACTACTTCTCCCTCCTGGTAGTCGAAGGACCACGCACAGTAAGCATGGCATTGGGCACTGACAACGCCCCCGAACCCGCCCCACCACTGGGCCCCGGCGCCCTCTCGGCGCTCCAGGTCATCGCGGTCGTCACCGGCCACGTGCTCGGCGTCGTCGCCGCCCACGACCGCTCCGTACGCCTCTTTCCGCCCGCGAAGGCGGTGGCCGGCCAACTGCCACTGCTGGCGCTGATGATCACGTACACCGTCGGAGGCCTCAGCCTCCTGCTGAACTGAGGCCCCTGCCGACCCCGGAAGCGAGGAGCGGCATGATGGACCCCGTGCCTCCCGCCCACTCACTGCGCCGTACGCCCGTCCAGCAGCGCAGCGCCGACCGGCTCGCCCGGATCCTCGACGCCTGCGCCGAGCTGCTGGACGAGACCGGGTACGAGAACCTCAGCACCCGCGCCGTCGCCCTGCGCGCCGGAGTGCCGATCGGCTCCGTCTACCGTTTCTTCGGCAACAAGCGGGCCATGGCGATCGCCCTCGCCCACCGCAACCTGGACCGCTACGCCGACGGCATCGCCGACCGGCTCGCCGGCCTCCCCGCCACCGACTGGCGGCCCGTCGTGGACGCCGTACTGGACGAGTACCTGGCGATGAAGCGCAGCGTCCCCGGATTCGCGCTCGTCGACTTCGGCGTCCCCGCGCCGCCGTCCGAGGGTCCGGAGGCCGACCCCAACCACCAGGTCGCCGCCCGTCTGACCGAACTGCTCTCCGCGCACCTCGGCCTGACCCCCGACGCCGCACTGCAACGGGCGGTCCTCGTCGCCGTCGAGGCCACCGACGCCCTCATCCAGCTGGCCTTCCGGACCGACCCGGCCGGCGATCCCGAGATCGTCGCGGAGACCCGCGCGATGATGCAGGCGTACCTCGCCCGCGTACTGGACTGATCCCGCCCTACGCGCGCCCCGCGCCCCTGGCCTCTGGCCTACGCCCCCACGCCCCACGACCCTGCGCATTCGGTCCCGCACGCCCCTCCCCTCCCTCCCTACCGGTCGGTATGCTCGGTGCCGCTCCCCGCGTGCCCCTGCCCGTGCCCCTGCCCGTGCCCCTGCCCGTGCCGCAGCCTGTCGCCCATGGAGGGCCCATGCCCCGCACCGCCCTGCGCATCTGCCCCCTCTGCGAAGCCACCTGCGGCCTCACCCTGACCATCGAAGGCGCCTCCGTCACCGGCGCCCGCGGTGACCGCGACGACGTGTTCAGCAAGGGCTTCATCTGCCCCAAGGGCGCCGCCTTCGGGCAGCTCGACGCCGACCCCGACAGGCTCCGCACCCCTCTGGTCCGGCGTGACGGCCGACTGCGCGAGGCCACCTGGGAGGAGGCCTACGACGCCATCGCCGCCGCCGTCCCCGCACTCGTGCGGGAGTACGGTCCCCAGTCGGTCGGCGTGGTCCTCGGCAACCCGAACGTCCACACCATGGCCGGCGCCCTCTACCCGCCGCTGCTGCTCAAGGCCCTCGGCACCCGCAACCTGTTCACCGCCAGCACGCTCGACCAGATGCCCAAGCACGTCTCCAGCGGGCTGCTCTTCGGCGACCCCTTCGCCATCCCGGTCCCCGACCTCGACAGGACCGACTTCCTGCTGCTCCTGGGCGCCAACCCCATCGAGTCCAACGGCTCCCTGTGCACCGCCCCCGACTTCCCCGGCAAGCTCAAGGCGCTGCGCGCCCGCGGCGGCACCCTGGTAGTCGTCGACCCGCGCCGTACCCGTACCGCCGCGCTCGCCGACCGCCACCTCGCGCCGCGCCCCGGCAGCGACGCCCTACTGCTCGCGGCCCTCGCGCACACCCTGCTCGCCGAGAAGCTCGCCGCCCCCGGCGCGCTCGAAGAACGGATCGAAGGACTCGGGGAACTCGAGGCCGCCCTCGGGAGTTTCACTCCTGAGGCCGTGGCCCCCGCCTGCGACCTCCCGGCCGACGAGATCCGCACCCTCGCCCGCGAGCTCGCGGCCGCGCCCACCGCCGCCGTCTACGGGCGGATCGGCAGCTGCACCGTCGAGTACGGCACGCCGGCCAGCTGGCTGGTCGACGTGCTGAACATCCTCACCGGCAACCTCGACAGGCCGGGCGGAGCCCTCTTCCCGCTCCCGGCCGCCGGCCCGCGGCCCCGCCCCGCCGGGCCCGGCAAGGGGTTCGCCATCGGCCGCTGGCACAGCCGGGTCAGTGGTCACCCCGAGGTCAAGAGCGAACTGCCCACCGCCGCCCTGGCCGAGGAGATCGAGACCCCGGGGGAGGGGCGGATCCGCGCCCTGATCGCCATCGCCGCGAATCCGGTCCTGTCCGCACCCGACGGGGACCGGCTCGACCGGGCACTGGCCGGCCTCGACTTCATGATCTCGGTCGACCCGTACCTGAACGAGACCTCACGCCACGCCCACGTCGTCCTGCCCCCGCCGCCGCCCTCGCAGAGCGCACACCACGATTTCGCCTTCAACGGCTTCGCCGTCCGCAACCAGGTCCGCTACACGCGTGCCGCCGTCCCGCTCGAGGCCGGCCGCCTCGACGAGTGCGAGATCCACGCGCGCCTCGTCCTGGCCGTCTCCGGCATGCACGGCTCGGCCGGACCGGAGGCCGTCGACGAACTGGCCGTCCAAAGCACCCTGGCCAAGGAGACCGCCGACCCGGGCTCGCCCCTCCACGGGCAGGACCCGGCGCGCCTCGCCGGCCTGCTCACCGGCGAGAGCGGCCCCGAGCGCCGGCTCGACCTGATGCTCCGACTCGGGCCGTACGGAGACCGGTTCGGCGCGGCGGCCGAGGGGGAGCTCAGCCTGGAGCGGCTGCTCGCGCACCCGCACGGCATCGACCTGGGCCCGCTGCGGCCCCGGCTCCCGGGCGTGCTGAGGACCCGCAGCGGCAGGATCGAGCTGCTCCCGGACCCGATCGCGGCCGAACTCCCCAGGCTGCGCGCGGCGCTCGCCGACCGCCCCGCCGCCCTGGTGCTCGTGGGCCGCCGCCACCTGCGGTCCAACAACAGCTGGTTGCACAACGTCCCGGCCCTCACCGGAGGTTCCAACCGCTGCACCCTCCAGATCCACCCGCAGGACGCCGGCCGGCTGGGCCTCACCGACGGCGGCCGGGCCCGGATCACCGCCGAGGGCGGGAGCCTGGAGGTGCCGGTGGAGGTAACCGACTCCGTCCGCACCGGGGTGGTGAGCCTTCCGCACGGCTGGGGCCACGACCGCGCGGGCGCCCGCCTCGCGGTGGCCGCCGCGGCGCCCGGCGCCAACGTCAACCAGCTGCTCAACGGCACGCGGCTCGACAGGCTGTCCGGCACGGCCGTGCTCAACGGCTTCCCCGTCGAGCTCACACCCCTGCCCTGAGCTGGGGTTTTGCTCGTATTGCTCACGCGCAGACGTCTTGTTGGCCCCAGGAGGCGGCACCTACCTTCCCCCCATGCTGACCTTCCTCGGCTTCGCCATGATCGCGACCTTCCTGGTCCTGATCATGCTGAAGAAAATGTCGCCCATCGCGGCCCTCGTCCTCATCCCCGCACTCTTCTGCGTGTTCGCGGGCAAGGGTGCCCACCTCGGCGACTACGTCATCGACGGCGTCGGCAAGCTCGCGCCGACCGCCGCCATGCTGATGTTCGCCATCGTCTACTTCGGCGTGATGATCGACGTCGGCCTCTTCGACCCGATCGTGCGCGGCATCCTGCGCTTCTGCAAGGCGGACCCGATGCGGGTGGTGGTCGGTACGGCCGTCCTCGCCGCGATCGTGTCGCTCGACGGCGACGGATCGACCACCTTCATGATCACCGTTTCGGCCATGTACCCGCTGTACAAGCGGCTCGGTCTGAGCCTGGTGGTCATGACGGGCGTCGCGGCCACGGCCAACGGCGTCATGAACACCCTGCCCTGGGGCGGCCCCACGGCCCGCGCCGCCACCGCGCTCAAGCTCGACGCCGCCGACATCTTCGTCCCGATGATCCCGGCGCTCGCGGCGGGCCTGCTCTTCGTGTTCGTCCTGGCGTACGTCCTCGGCATCAAGGAACGCCGCCGGGTCGGCCTCCTGGCCCTCCCCGGCGAGGCTGTGGAGGAGCAGGAGCAGGAACCCGCTGCCCTCGTCGCGGCCGGCTCGGGCTCGGACGCCGGTACCGGTACCGGTGCCGAGTCCGCGGAGGCTCCCGGTTCCGCCGCCGCGCCCGGCGAGGGCGAGGGCTTCCAGGGCCTCGACCCGCAGCGCCCCACCCTGCGCCCGCGCCTCTACTGGTTCAACGCCGGTCTCACCGTCGCGCTCCTCACCGCGATGATCGCGGAGCTGCTGCCCATCCCGGTGCTGTTCCTGCTCGGCGCCGCCCTCGCCCTCACCGTCAACTTCCCGCACATGCCCGACCAGAAGGCCCGGATCGCCGCCCACGCCGACAACGTCCTGAACGTCGCCGGCATGGTCTTCGCCGCCGCCGTCTTCACCGGGGTCCTCACCGGCACCGGCATGGTCAAGCACATGGCCGACTGGCTCGTCGCCGCCATCCCCGAGGGCATGGGCCCGCACATGGCGCTGGTCACCGGGGTGCTCAGCCTGCCGCTCACCTACTTCATGTCCAACGACGGCTTCTACTTCGGCGTCCTGCCCGTCCTCGCCGAGGCCGGCGCCGCCCACGGGGTCTCCCCGCTGGAGATCGCCCGCGCCTCCCTCGTCGGCCAGGCGCTGCACATGTCCAGCCCGCTGGTTCCGGCCGTCTACGTCCTCGTCGGCATGGCCAAGGTCGAGTTCGGCGACCACACCCGTTTCACCGTGAAATGGGCTGCTCTGACCTCTCTCGTCGTCCTGGCGGCAGGGATGCTTTTCGGCATCATCTGATCCCGGGCCACCCCTGGCCGAGAAAAACTACCGCCGCTAGTTTGTAGGGTGTCGGGGAGGCCGGATCCACGCGCAGACGCGTACGTACTCGGGAGGAATGCCATGAAGGCACAGGACGGGATGTACATCGACGGCGCGTGGCGGCCCGCCGTCGGAGCCGACCGGATCGAGGTCGTCAACCCGGCCGACGGGCAGGTCATCGCCGAGGTCCCGGCCGGCACCGCCGAGGACGTGGACGCGGCCGTACGCGCGGCCCGTGCGGCCCTGCCCGGCTGGGCGGCCACGCCTGCGGCCGAGCGCGCCGCGCTGATCGGGGCGCTCCGGGACGCACTGCAGGCCCGCAAGGGCGAGTTGACCGAGACCGTCACCGCCGAACTCGGCGCCCCGCTCCCGTTCGCGAAGGCGGTCCACGTCGGAGGGTCGATCGCCGTCACCTCCTCCTTCGCCGAGATGGCCGCCTCGTACGCCTTCGAGGAGCGCATCGGGAACTCCACCGTCCTGCTGGAGCCGGTCGGTGTGGTCGGGGCCATCACGCCCTGGAACTATCCGCTGTACCAAGTCGTTGCAAAGGTGGCGCCCGCTCTCGCCGCCGGCTGCACCCTCGTCCTCAAGCCGGCCGAGGACACCCCGCTGACCGCACAGCTCTTCGCCGAGGCCGTGCACGACGCGGGGATCCCGGCCGGAGTCTTCAACCTGGTGACCGGTACCGGTCCGGTCGCCGGGCAGGCGCTGGCCGCGCACGAGGGAGTCGACTTCGTCTCCTTCACCGGCTCGACCGCGGTCGGCAGGAAGATCGGCGCCACGGCCGGCGCCGCCGTCAAGCGCGTCGCCCTCGAACTCGGCGGCAAATCGGCCAATGTCATCCTGCCCGGGGCCGACCTGGCCACGGCCGTCGCGGCAGGCGTCGGCCACGTCATGAACAACACCGGCCAGAGCTGCAACGCGCTCACCCGGATGCTCGTCCACCGGGACCAGTACGAGGAGGCGGTCTCGCTCGCGGCCGCCGCCGTCGCCGAGTACCCCACCGGCGACCCCCGCGAGGCCGGCACCCGCATCGGCCCGGTCGTCAACGCGAAGCAGCACGAACGCGTCCGCGGCTTCATCGCCAAGGGCGTGGAGGAAGGCGCGCGCCTCGTCGCGGGCGGGCCCGACGCGCCCCACGATCAGGGCTACTTCGTGGCCCCCACCGTGTTCGCCGATGTCACACCCGACATGACCATCGCCCAGGAGGAGATCTTCGGCCCCGTGCTGTCGATCCTCGCCTACGAGGACGAGGAGGAGGCCCTGCGCATCGCCAACGGCACCGTCTACGGCCTCGGCGGCGCCGTCTGGGCCGCGGACGAGGAGACGGCCGCGGCCTTCGCCCGCCGCATGGACACCGGGCAGGTGGACATCAACGGCGGCCGCTACAACATCCTCGCGCCCTTCGGCGGCTACAAGCAGTCGGGCGTCGGCCGCGAGCTGGGCCCGCACGGCCTGGCGGAGTACCTCCAGACCAAGTCCCTGCAGTTCTGATCCCGCGACCCCGCAGGGTTCTCAGCCCCTCCACCCTCCCCAGCACCGGAAAGACGAGACGACGACCATGGTCCGCGCCGCCATCCTGCCCGCCGTCGGAGCCCCGCTGGAGATACGGGAGATCGTGCTGCCCGATCCCGGCCCCGGGCAGGTCCGCGTACGGCTCGCCGCAGCAGGGGTCTGCCACTCCGACCTCTCCCTCACCAACGGCACCATGCGGGTCCCCGTGCCAGCCGTCCTCGGCCACGAGGGCGCGGGCACGGTCCTCGCCGTCGGCGAGGGCGTCACGCACGTCGCGCCCGGCGACGCGGTGGTGCTCAACTGGGCCCCGTCCTGTGGGGAGTGCCACCACTGCACCATCGGTGAGGTCTGGCTCTGCGCCAAGGCGCTCAGCGGGGTCGGGGCCGTCTACGCGCACGACGCGCAGGGCACCGAGCTGCACCCCGGGCTGAACGTGGCCGCCTTCGCCGAGGAGACCGTCGTCGCGGCCAACTGCGTGCTGCCCGCGCCCGCCGGGATCCCGCTGCCCGAGGCGGCCCTGCTCGGCTGCGCCGTCCTCACCGGCTACGGGGCCGTCCACCACAGTGCCCAGGTCCGGCCGGGCGAGTCGGTGGCCGTCTTCGGCGTCGGCGGGGTCGGCCTGGCCGCCCTCCAGGCCGCCCGGATCGCGCAGGCGGGCCCGGTCATCGCCGTCGACGTGTCCCCGGCCAAGGAGGAACTGGCCCGCGCGGCCGGGGCCACCGCGTTCGTGCTCGCTTCCGACACCACCGCGAAGGAGATCCGCGCGCTCACCGGCGGGCAGGGCGCGGACGTCGCCGTCGAGTGCGTCGGCCGGGCCGACACCATCCGCGGAGCCTGGGAGTCCACCCGTCGCGGCGGCCGCACCACGGTCGTCGGCATCGGCGGCAAGGAGCAGCAGGTCACCTTCCACGCCCTGGAGATCTTCCACTTCGCCCGCACCCTCACGGGCTGCGTCTACGGCAACAGCGACCCCGCCCGCGACCTCCCGGTGATCGCCGAACACGTCCGCGCCGGCCGCCTCGACCTCGGCGCCCTGGTCACCGACCGCATCACCCTCGACGGCATCCCGGCCGCCTTCGACGCCATGCTGGCGGGCAAGGGCGGCCGCTCCCTGGTCGTCTTCTGACCGAACGCCGCCGCCTCCCCCGCTGCCGGCCCCCGCCGTCCCGTACCCGGTGGCGTGGCCGATCTCAGCCGGCCGGCCCGGCCGCCACGTCCGGCCCGGCCGCGCCGGACGCCGCCTCTCGCCGCCGCCGCAGGTGCCGGTGCGCCTCGTCCAGCGACCAGTACCCGGGCCAGTCCTCCTGGTACCCGAAGGTGAGCCAGTCCAACGCCTCCTCGCCCCGCGGGTCGTCGAGCAGCACGAGCGCCCGTACCGCCTCGATCTGGAGCTCGACGGAGGGATCGCCCAGCAACGGCAGCAGCGCTCTGCGGAGGTCGGCGGAACGGTCCCCGCGTTCCGCCACGGCGCGGCAGCCCTGGGCGCGCACCACGGCGTCGCGGTCCCGGAGACAGGCGAGCAGTGCCGGGCGCACCCGCTCCTCTCCCGCGCAGCGGCTGAAGGCCACCGCGACCGTCCGTCGGACCAGAGCGGACGGATGCCCCGCGTGGGGGAGCAGGACGTCGGCGAGCGCGGCGTCGGACAGTACGGCGGGCGAGCATTCCGAGAGGCCGGCGAGCAGTTCGGCGAGGACCTCCGGTGCCGGTTCTCCGGCCGCCCAGGGGAGGAACAGGTCCCGGGTCAGTACCTGCACGCACGCGGGCCCGTCGATACAGGTCCCACCCGCTTCGCACGCGCCGAAGAGGTTCATGCCGCGCACCACTTCTGCGCCGAAGTGCCGTACGGGGGACAGCGGATGTCCGCGCAGGGCAGCCGCTTCCTCCCACGTCTCGCGGTCGGCCCGGCGGGCCAGCGCGTCCACGGCCGCGCGGCGCGTCACGCCGTCGCGGTCGGCCTCCGCCTCGGCGCGTGCGAGGAGTTCCGCGAAGGGGGTCCGTATGCCGTGGGCCGCCTCCAGTGCGCACAGGATCGCCGTGTGCCCGGTGCGCACCCGCGCGTCAGCGCCTGCCAGCCGCAGCAGGCCGGTGAAGGAGTGCTCGTCGTCCGGGACGCGGCTGAGCTCCGCCGGTCCCGTGGCCCCCGTCCGGCGGCGCAGCTCGTTCTCGGCGCCCGTCTCGTGCCAGTGCCGGGCCAGTTCCAGGGCGGTCCGCCCGTCGGGGCCCGTCGGCCAGGTCGGCACCGAAGAGGACAGGAGCAGTGAGACGACCCCGTAGGCCCCGGCATCGACCGCGCGCAGCAGCGGGGTCCGGCCGTCGGGGCCCTGGCGGTCGAGCCGCGCCCCGTGGCTGCGCAGGACGTCGACCACCGGGTACGCACCACGGGCCGCGGCGATGTCCAGCGCCGTCAGGCCGTCCGCGCCGAGGGCCTCCAGGTCGGGAGCCTCCTCCAGCAGGGCCCGTGCGCGCGCCGCGTCGTCGGCTCGCGCCGCGGTGATCAGGTCGGTGTCCCGGGGCGTCACGCGGTCTCCTTCAAGGCCTCGTACTGGAGGGCCAGGCCGTCCAGCAGCGCCGCCAGGCCCGTCTCGAAGGCGCCCTCGTCCACCTCGCGCTGCCGCTCTGCCAGCAGGTGGGCCTGGCCCAGGTGGGGGTAGTCCGCCGGGTCGTATGCGGCGCGGTCGTCCACGAAACCCCGGGCGAAGGAGCCCACGGCCGAGCCCAGGATGAAGTACCGCATCAGCGCGCCGATCCGCGTCGCCTGCGCCGGAGGCCAGCCGGCCGCCGTCATCGCGCCGAACACCGCGTCCGCCAGCCGCAGTCCGGCCGGGCGGCGGCCCGGCCCGCGGGCCAGCACCGGCACGATGTTCGGATGGTCCGCGAGGGCGTCGCGGTACGAGTGCGCCCACGCGTGCAGGGACGCCCGCCAGTCCCGGCCGCCGTCGAACATCGACAAGTCGACCCGTGCGCTCACCGAGTCCGCCACCGCGTCCAGGATCTCGTCCTTGGTGCGGAAGTGGTTGTAGAGCGAGGGCCCGCTGACGCCGAGCGCGGCCGCCAGCCGCCGCGTCGACACCGCCTCCAGTCCCTCCGCGTCCACCAGCGCGCCGGCCGCCTCGACGATGCGGTCGCGGCTGAGGAGGGGCTTGCGCGGTCTGGCCATGCGCCACATAGTAGGGCCTGGCCGCCATAAACTACCGGTGCTAGTTAAACGCTCCGGACGAGACGCCCGGAGGTGCCCGGTGAACCTGGAGCTGAGCGAGGAGCAGAGCGCCGTACGGCGGCTCGCCCGCGAGTTCACCGAGCGCGAGGTCGTCCCGTACGCCGCCGCGTGGGACCGCGCCGAGGGCGTGGACCGGGCCATCGTCAAGAAGCTCGGCGCGCTCGGCTTCCTCGGGCTGACCGTCCCCGAGGAGTACGGCGGCTCCGGCGGCGACCACCTCGCCTACGTCCTCGTCACCGAGGAGCTCGGACGCGGGGACTCCGCCGTCCGCGGGATCGTCTCCGTCTCCCTCGGCCTGGTCGCCAAGACGATCGCCGCCTGGGGGACCGAGGAGCAGAAGCGCGCCTGGCTGCCCCGCCTCTGCTCGGGCGACGCGCTCGGCTGCTTCGGCCTGACCGAGCCCGGGACCGGTTCCGACGCGGGCGCCCTCACCACACGCGCCGTGCGCGAGGGGGATGCGTACGTCATCAGCGGCAGCAAGATGTTCATCACCAACGGCACCTGGGCCGATGTGGTCCTCCTCTTCGCCCGCACCGGCGACGAGCCCGGCCACCGCGGGATATCCGCCTTCCTCGTCCCCACCGACACGCCGGGCCTGACCCGCCGCGAGATCCACGGCAAGCTCGGCCTGCGCGGCCAGGCCACCGCCGAACTCGCCCTCGACGGCGTCCGCGTCCCCGCCTCCGCGATGCTCGGCCCCGAGGGCAAGGGCTTCTCGGTCGCCATGTCCGCCCTCGCCAAGGGCCGGATGTCGGTCGCCGCCGGCTGCGTCGGCATCGCGCAGGCGGCCCTGGACGCGGCCGTCTCGTACGCCGCCCAGCGCGAGCAGTTCGGCAAGCCGATCGCCCACCACCAGCTGGTGCAGGAGCTGATCGCCGACATCTCGGTCGACGTGGACGCGGCCCGGCTGCTGACCTGGCGGGTCGCCGACCTCATCGACCGCGGGCAGCCCTTCGCCACCGAGTCCTCCACCGCCAAGCTCTTCGCCTCCGAGGCCGCCGTGCGCGCCGCGAGCAACGCCCTCCAGGTGCACGGAGGCTACGGCTACATCGACGAGTACCCGGCGGGCAAACTGCTGCGCGACGCCCGCGTCATGACCCTGTACGAGGGCACCAGCCAGATCCAGAAGCTGCTCATCGGCCGCGCCCGCACCGGGGTTTCCGCCTTCTGAGCCCGGCTGAGTACCCGGCATGAGTACCCGGCATGAGTACGCGTGCGGATGTGCCCGCTCCCGCCGCGCCCGATGCTCGAACCATGAACGAGACACCGGTCAAGCAGCAGAACACGGGGGCGTACTACGGCCAGGCCGTCGCCTCCTTCGGCATCGCCATCGGCGCCGTGTCCGTGGGGATCTACAACCTGGAGGCGAACGGCTGGGTCCGTGCCTTCCTCGGCATCGCGGTCCTGTACCTCACCACCTCGGCCTTCACCCTCGCCAAGGTGATCCGCGACCGTCAGGAGGTCGGGCAGATCGTCAGCCGGGTGGATCAGGCCAGGATGGAGAAGATCATGGCCGAGTACGACCCCTTCGCGCCGAAGTAGTCGGCCCGCCCGCACTAAGCGCTTGCTCACCCTCCGGTAGGGTGTTCACTTCCACACGGTGAAGAGGTGAGCGAGCGATGGACAGCGCGGAGGAGACGGTCGACGGTTATCGGCCGTGGTCCGAGGTCACCCCCGACGCCGCACGGCGGCTGCTCGTCGCCGCCGTCGAGGCCTTCGCCGAGCGCGGGTACCACGCCACCACCACACGTGACATCGCGGGCCGGGCCGGCATGAGCCCGGCCGCGCTCTACATCCACTACAAGACCAAGGAAGAGCTGCTCCACCGGATCAGCCGGATCGGCCACGACAAGGCGCTGGAGATCCTGACCACCGCGGCCGAGGGCCCCGGCTGCGCCGCCGAGCGGCTCGACGCCGCCGTCCGTTCCTTCGTACGGTGGCACGCGGCGCACCACACCACCGCACGCGTGGTCCAGTACGAGCTCGACGCTCTCGCTCCGGAGCACCGCTCCGAGATCGTGGCACTGCGCCGGCAGAGCGACGCCGCCGTCCGCCGGATCCTCGCCGACGGGGTCGCGGCAGGGGAGTTCGACGTCCCGGACGTGCCGGGCACCACCCTCGCGGTGCTCTCGCTGTGCATCGACGTGGCCCGCTGGTTCAACGTGGGCGGGCAGCGCACGCCCGACGAGGTCGGCGGGCTCTACGCCGACCTCGTGCTCCGCATGGTGGCAGTGCCTCAGAAGTAGTAGCGGGACACCGACTCCGCCACGCACACCGGCTTGTCGCCGCCCTCGCGTTCGACCGTCACCGTGGCCGTGACCTGCACGCCCCCGCCCGCCTCCGTGACCTCCGTGATCGCGGCCGTGGCGCGCAGCCGCGAGCCGACCGGCACCGGCGCGGGGAAACGCACCTTGTTCGTACCGTAGTTGAGACCCATCTTCATGCCCTCGACCCGCATGATCTGCGGCACCAGGCTGGGCAGCAGGGACAGCGTCAGATAGCCGTGCGCGATGGTGGAACCGAAGGGTCCGCCGGCTGCCCGCTCCGGGTCCACGTGGATCCACTGGTGATCGCCCGTGGCGTCCGCGAAGAGGTCGATCCGCTTCTGGTCCACCTCCAGCCACTCGCTGGGACCGAGCGGCGCGCCGATCCCGGCGCGCAGTTCCTCGGCGGACGTGAAGACCCTCGGCTCGGCCATGCCCTGCTCCTGCCTTTCGCGGACAACTCGCGGACGAATAAGCGCTTGCTCAGCATGCTGGGACCGCATGTGTATGTCAACGGACCTCCGACTACCCTCGGCCGGGTGCCGCAGATTCCCGAGAAAGTCCACGAGCTCACCGTCGGCCAGCTGTCCGCCCGTAGCGGCGCGGCCGTCTCCGCACTCCACTTCTACGAGGCCAAGGGCCTGATCAGCAGCCGTCGCACCTCCGGCAACCAGCGCCGCTACACCCGTGACGCGCTGCGCCGCGTCGCCTTCGTGCGCGCCGCCCAGCGCGTCGGCATCCCGCTGGCCAGCATCCGCGAGGCCCTGGCCCAGCTGCCCGAGGAACGCACCCCCACCCGCGAGGACTGGGCCCGCCTCTCCGAGACCTGGCGCACCGAGCTCGACGAGCGGATCATGCGGCTCGGCCGGCTGCGCGACCACCTCACGGACTGCATCGGCTGCGGCTGTCTCTCGATGAAGACCTGCGCCCTGTCCAACCCCGACGACGTCTTCGGCGAACGCCTCACCGGTTCGCGGCTGTAGTTCCCGAGGTGGCGGCGGCGTCCCGCGGTATCAGTTCCCGGGCCGCCGCCACCAGTTCGGCATTCGACCGTGCCTGCTGCCCGTCCGGCAGGTGCAGTACGTCGCCCACGCCGGTGCGCGCACCCGTTCCGCACCGCGCGGCCAGCCGCAGCACCGGCCAGGCGGCCGCCTCCCGCCCGTACACCAGCACCGCCACCGGAGGCAGCCCGCGCAGCCCGGCCACCAGCGCCGGATCGGCCGCCGCGAGCTCTACCACGAGCCGGACCCGCCCGGGCTCGCGCACCGGCCAGGCCAGGAACCGTGCCATCGGCTCCGGCCCGGCCGGTCCGCCCACCGGCACCAGCGCGTCCACCGAAATCCCCCGCGCCAGCAGCGCCCGCGCCAGCTCCCCGGCCCCCGGCTCCCCGAAGTGCACCACCGCCCGGTCCGGCAGCACCGTCCACGAGCGCACCCGCTCCAGCCGCCCCGCCGGCTCCGGCTCGGCCCCGATGCACACCGGCACCGACAGCGGTACGTGGACCCCCGCGCCCCGCATCGCCGCCAGTACCGGCCCCACCACCCGCGGCGAGAGGCTCTCCCGCCCGCACGGGGTCCGCGGGTGCACCAGCACCTCCCCGGCGCCCACGGCGACCGCCGCCAGCGCCGACTCCGTCAGATCCGCCGGCGACATCGGCACGGCCGGGCCGTCGGCAGCGCTCCGGGCGCCGTTCACCGACGCCAGCAGCAAGGTCCTCACGCCGCCCCCGCCGAGGGCATCTCCGCCAGCGCCGGTCTCGGCACCACGATCCCGCAGCCCGCGCACACCGGCCCGTCCCAGGCCCAGGCGCCCTCCCACGGCCCGATCCGCGTCACCGCCGGCCACCGCAGTTCGGTGTCCCCGCAGACCGGGCACGCCGTCCCGGGCTCCGACTCCAGCGCCCGGACCAGCCGCCGCAGCACCTCGCCCAGCGCCCCCTCCGGCCGCACGCCCGGATCCGCGCACCGCACCACCGCGTCCCCGCTCCCGCCCCACGCCCACTCCGGCCGGCGCAGCCCGTCGTGCTTCTCCCGGCGGCGCCGCTCCGCGAACTGGCGCTCGTACTCCAGCCAGACCGCCCGCGCGTCCTCCAGCTCCTCCAGCGCGGCGACCAGCCGCAGCGGATCCGCCCCCCGGTCCTCGGGGGCGATCCCGTGCCGGTCGCACAGGTGCCACCACGTGGCCCGGTGCCCGTACGGGGCGAACCGCTCCAGGCAACGGCGCAGCGAATGGCGCCGCAAGGCCCGGTCATTGCGCGCGTCGCGCACCTGGTAGGCCAGACTCCGGAATCCCGCCATCACACCATCACCTCCGCCGATGTGCCCAACATGCCCTGTCAGGGCCGGGCGCATGCGGGGGCGGTCGAGGCGTGCGGGTGGCACATGGCCAGAACTCAGCGCCCCATGCGCCCCGCGGCCACCACCACCCGGGCCAGTTCCTCGTGGCAGATGTCGCTGTGCGCCCCCGAGGGGGCGCCGCCGCGGCGGACCACGGAGCCCGCGTCCACACTGACACAACCGGCCGCGGGCACCCCCTCGCGCAGGGCGGTGGCGAGGCTCAGCCGCGGCGCGCCCGGCACCGCCTGCACCCCGTCGTGCCCGATGGCGCCCCACCGTTCGTCGAAGCCCAGCACTCCGGCCGAATCCCCTGCCATCCGGGAGGCCAGCGGATAGAAGAGCCCGAGGGCCGAGTCGTGCGGGGAGTGGCAGGCCACCACCGGCCCGTCGACCCTGCGCTGGAGGCCGCGCAGGGCGCCGCCGGTGCTCCTGTCGTGCGGCAGCCGGTCGGCGAACGCGTAGTGGGAGAAGGCCCCCTGGAGCAGGGTCGCGGACTTCACGTACCGGGCGCCGTCCGGCACCGCGCGCAGTGCGAAGGACACCACCCGCGCCCCGAAGCTGTGGCCGATCAGGTGGAACCGCAGGGCCGGGCGTTCGCCCGCCAGCTGTGCCAGCACCGGGCCGAGACCGCGCTCGCCGACCACACCCGCCCGCTTCTTCATCTTGTAGTACGTCGCCTGCCGCAGCAGCTCCTTGGCCCCGCCCCACAGGCCGCGCAGGGCGCCGCCGACCGCGAACCCCGGCCCTTCGCCTCCGAGGCCCGGCCCGTCGGCGCCGTCGGCCGGCGCGCTCGCCGCGGCCAAGGCGCGGGAGAGGGTGCGGCACACCTCCAGCACGTCGTCCGTGAAGAGGGCGGGAACCGCCGGAGCCGCCGCCGCGGGCACCGCGTCCACCCCCGCCAGCTCCCGTACGAGCGCACCGAACTCGATGAACGCGGCCGCCGACTCCGGCCGCTCCTCCAGCAGCTCCGCCACCCGGTCCAGCTCCGCCTGCCGTCCCGGCCAGAACTCCCCGAGCGCCCGGCGGGTGAGGGGATCCAGTGCCGTGCCGAAGCCGGGTTCCGCGAGGGCGCCGGGTGTGTCGAAGTCGGGGATCGGCTCGTCGGAGAACCGCATCGACGGCCACACGACGCCCACGTACCCCAGCCGTACCCCCGATCCCACCAGCCCCGGGAAGGGGGCGAAGAACCGGTCGTACAGCCGGGTCGCGGTGGACCGGTCACTGTTCCAGCCGTGTGCGAAGACCAGCACGTCCGTGGCCTCCATCCGGGCCACCGCGCCCTGCGTGGCCCGGTCCACGTCCCCTTCGGAGTCGAAGGTCAGCTCCGCGTACGGCCCGACGCCGATCCCGGCCGTGACCCCGAGCCGGTTCCCCGCCGTGATCCCGGCCGCCGTTCCGGCCCCGATCCCGAACCCGCCACCGATGTCCGCCATGACGTCCCCCTCCACGCCGTGCCTCCGGTGCTGTCAGCATCCTGCTGACGCGCCCGCCCGGCCAGCCCCCCGGCGCGGTCGGCTCACTCGTAGAGGAGGTATTCCCCGCGCGTCGCCGTGAACCGCGCCAGACCCGCGGACCAGTCACCCACGATCTCCTCCACCCCGGCCCCCGCGTCCACCATGGTCCGCACCCGGTCCGAGCCGGTCAGCCGGTCGATCCAGTGGTCCGTCCGCCAGCCGAAGCCGCTCCACGACCGCCGCGCCGTGACCAGCAGTCCGATCCCCGCCCGTACCGGGTCGAAGGCCTCCCGGTCGTGGACGATCAGCCGGACCCCGCCGCACACCTTCCCCACGTGCTTGGAGAAGGTCGGCGTGAAGTACGTCTCCCGGAACCACACCCCCGGCAGACCCAGCGCGTTCGCCGCCTCCGCCCACCGCCGGTCGACCCCCTCCGCGCCCACCACCTCGAAGGGCGTGGTCGTCCCGCGCCCCTCGGAGAGGTTCGTCCCCTCGAACAGGCAGGTGCCGGCGTACGCGAGGGCCGTGTCCGGGGTCGGCATGTTCGGGCTCGGCGGCACCCAGGGCAGCCCGGTCTCCCCGAAGAACGACTGCCGTCGCCACCCGGACATCGCCACCGTCCGCAGCCGCACCGGACGGTCGGCCAGGAACTCGCCGTTGAAGAGCAGGGCCAGTTCGGCCGCCGTCATCCCGTGCGCGAGCGCGATCGGCTCCCGGCCCACGAAGCTCGCGTACGGCCGCTCCAGTACGGGCCCCGCCGCCCGGCGGCCGCCCACCGGATTCGGCCGGTCCAGCACCACCACCGCCTTGCCGGCGAGCGCGGCCGCGCGCATGCAGTCGTAGAGGGTCCAGATGTAGGTGTAGAAGCGCGCCCCGACGTCCTGGACGTCGAAGACGACGGTGTCGACCCCGGCCGCCGTGAACACGTCCGCGAGCCGCTGCCCGCTCTTGTCGTACGTGTCGTACACCGGCAGCCCGGTCGCCGGATCCCGGGAGGCCCCCTCGGAGTCGCCGGCCTGCGCCGTGCCGCGGAACCCGTGCTCGGGCCCGAACACCGCGACCAGGTCAACCCGTTCGTCCGCGTGCAGTACGTCGACCAGGTGGCGGGCGTCGGCGGTGATCCCGGTGGGGTTGGTGACCACCCCGACCTTCTGCCCGGCCAGCAGGGCGTACCCGTCGGCGGCGAGCCGCTCGAAGCCGGTACGCACCCGGTCCGCCGCCCCCCGTGGCGCGGAAACCCGGCCCACGGCTTCCGCGGCGCCCACGGCCCCTGCCGTTCCCACTGATCCCAAGGCCCCCGCCAGTCCCAGCACCCCGCGTCGCGACAGCGTCATCCGGCCACGCTACGAGTCCGGCCCCTTCCACCCGGACATACCGACTGGTTAGTCTGCCGCCATCCGGTCTTCGGATCCGGCGTCCGCATCGGACATTCGGCACTCGGCCCTCGGCCGGCCTCCGGGCCTCCGGCCACCGGCCTCCGGGCCTCAGGCCTCACGAAAGGTGATCCCGTGAACGCGTACCAGGACCAGCGAGTCGTCGTCACCGGCGCGGGCGGCGGCATCGGCGCCGCCCTCGCGCACCGCTTCGCGGCCGAGGGCGCCACGGTGGTGGTCAACGACCTCGACCCGGCCAAGGCCGCCGCGGTGGCGGGCGCGATCGGGGCCCGGGCGATCCCCGTGCCGGGCGACGCCTCGGAGATCGTGGCCGAGGCCCGCGAGGCCCTCGGCGGGACGGTCGACGTCTACTGCGCCAACGCCGGACTCGCCTCGGGCGGAGACGCGTCCGCCGACGAGGCCGTCTGGGAAGCGGCCTGGGACACCAACGTCATGGCCCACGTCCGCGCCGCCAGACTGCTGCTGCCGGACTGGCTGGAGCGGGGCACCGGCCGCTTCGTGTCCACCGTCTCCGCCGCCGGACTGCTGACCATGATCGGAGCGGCCCCGTACAGTGTCACCAAGCACGGTGCGCTCGCCTTCGCCGAATGGCTCTCGCTGACCTACCGCCACCGCGGTGTCCAGGTCCACGCGATCTGCCCGCAAGGGGTGCGCACCGACATGCTGACCGCCGCGGGCTCGGCGGGCGAACTCGTCCTGGCGCCGACCGCGATCGAGCCGGAAGCGGTCGCGGACGCACTGTTCGACGGCATGGAGAAGGGCCGGTTCTTGATCCTCCCGCACCCCGAGGTCGCCGACTTCTACGCCGCCCGCGCCACCGAGCCGGACCGCTGGCTGAGCGGCATGAACCACCTCCAGCAGAAATGGGAGACCCGGTGACCTCCTCGTACGCCGCCCGGCCCTGGCTCGGGCTGCTCGCACCGGTCCAGCGGGAGCCCGTCGCCCCACCGCCCACCGTGCTGCACGCCTTCCGCGCGGCCGCCGCCCGGGTACCGGAGCGCACCGCCCTCGCCTACTTCGACGGCCGGATCGGCTACGCGGAGGCCGACGCGCTCTCCGACTCCGTCGCCGGTCACCTCGCGGCGCGCGGCCTGCGCCGCGGGGACCGGGTCGCGGTCATGCTGCAGAACACCCCGCACTTCGTGCTGGCCGTCCTCGCCGCCTGGAAGGCCGGGGCCGTCGTCGTCCCGCTCAACCCGATGTACAAGTCCGGCGAGGTCCGGCACGTGCTGCGCGACTCGGGGGCCGCCGCGCTGGTCTGCGACGGCCGTGCGTGGGCGGCGTACCTGGCGGAGGCCGCGCGGGACAGCGCCGTACGGACCGTCCTGACCGCCTCCGAGCGGGACTTCCAGACGCGCGACGACCCGCGCGTCTTCGGCCCGCGGCCCGAACCGGACGCCGCGGCCGCCCCGTCGCCCCGGCCCGTCCTGCCGGCCCAGCGCGGCCCGGTCGCCCCGGACCGGCCGGCCGCCGCAGCCCCCGTACCGGCCCCCCTGCCCGGAGCGCACACCGCCGACCTCCTCACCGTGGCCCGCGGCAGGCGACCCGCACCGGAGGACCCGCGGCTCACCGCCGCCGACACCGCCCTCATCAGCTACACCTCCGGCACCAGCGGCACCCCCAAGGGCGCCATGAACCCGCACGGCGCGCTCACGTACAACGCCGAACGGCAGGTCACCTCCCACCCCCTGCCCGAGGGGGCCACCTACTTCGCCCTCGCGCCCCTCTTCCACATCACCGGCATGGTCTGCGAGCTCGCCGCCTGCTTCGCCAACGCCGGCACCCTGGTCCTCGCCCACCGCTTCGAGGCGGGCACCGTCCTCGACGCCTTCCTCGAACACCGCCCCGCCTACACCGTCGGCCCGGCCACCGCCTTCATGGCCCTCGCCGCCCACCCCGCCGTCACCCCCGACCACTTCGCCTCCTTCCAAGTGATCTCCTCCGGCGGCGCCCCGCTCCCGCCCGCCCTCGTCGAACGCCTGCGCACCGCCTTCGGCTTCTACCTCCGCAACGGCTACGGCCTGACCGAGTGCACCGCCCCCTGCGCCAGCGTGCCCGTCCACCTCGAAGCCCCCGTCGACCCGGCCTCCGGCACCCTCTCCGTGGGCCTGCCCGGCGCCGACACCGTCGTCCGCATCCTCGACGAGCAGGGTGTCGAGGTCCCCTTCGGCGAGACCGGCGAGATAGCCGTCCGCGGCCCCCAGGTCGTGCCGGGCTACTGGGGGCTGCCCGACGCATCCGCCGAGGCCTTCCCCGGCGGTGAACTGCGCACCGGGGACGTCGGCTTCATGGACCCCGACGGCTGGCTGTACGTCGTCGACCGCAAGAAGGACATGATCAACGCGTCCGGTTTCAAGGTCTGGCCGCGGGAGGTCGAAGACGTGCTCTACACCCACCCCGCCGTCCGCGAGGCCGCCGTGGTCGGCGTCCCCGACCCCTACCGCGGGGAGAGCGTCAAGGCCTACGTGAGCCTGCGCCCCGGGGCCTCGGCCGAGCCGGAGGAACTGTCCTCCTACTGCGCCGCACGCATCGCCGCGTACAAATACCCGCGCCAGGTGGAGATCCTGCCTGTCCTTCCGAAGACGACCAGTGGCAAGATCCTGCGACGGGAACTGCGCGATCGCGGCTGAAAACAGTCGGACGGTCGTACAGCTGGTCGCAGTGACCAGGCAGGAATCAGGAAGGGAAGGTCAGCGCCATGGCGGCCAGGACCACGGAGCCCGCAGGCACGCACGAAGCCCCGGTACCGCAGCGGCTGCTGGCCGTCGCCACCCGGCTGTTCGCCGAGCGCGGCTACGACCGCACCTCCGTCCAGGAGATCGTCGAGGCGGCCGGGGTCACCAAGGGTGCGCTCTACCACTACTTCGGGTCCAAGGACGACCTGCTGCACGAGGTGTACGCGCGGATGCTGCGCCTGCAGCAGCAGCGGCTCGACGCGGTGGCCGATTCCGACGCGCCCGTCGAGGAACGGCTGCGGGCGGCCGCCGCCGACGTGGTCGTCACGACCATCGAGAACCTCGACGACGCGATGATCTTCTTCCGGTCGATGCACCAGCTCAGCCCCGAGAAGTTCAAGCAGGTCCGGGCGGAGCGCCGGCGCTACCACGAGCGCTTCCGCGCGCTGGTCGAGGAGGGCCAGCGCACGGGGGTGTTCTCCAGCGCCACCCCCGCCGACCTGGTCGTCGACTACCACTTCGGCTCCGTGCACCACCTGTCCACCTGGTACCGGGCGGATGGCCCGCTCACCCCGCAGCAGGTCGCCGATCACCTCGCCGACCTGCTGCTGCGCGCGCTGCGCCCCTGACGGGTCACCGCTCCAGGACGGGATAGTCGGTGTAGCCCTCCGCCCCCTGTACGTACATCAGGAACTCCGGGCGGAGCTCGTTGAGCGGCGCGCCCGTGCGCAGCCGCTCCACGAAATCGGGGTTGGCGAGGAAGCCCCGGCCAAGGGCGACCAGATCGGCGCCCGCCGCCAGCAGCAGCTCGCCGCGCCGCCTGCCGCCGTCGGCCGCGACCTCCTCGTGGGAGAGCGTGGGGTTGGCGATCAGCGTGCCGGGCCAGGCCCGGCGGATCTCGGTGAAGGCGGGCTGGTCCGGGGCGGCGTGGACCTGGTGGAGATAGGCCGGCCCGACGTCCGCCAGGGCCTTGACCAGTGCCGGGTAGATCTCCTCGGTGTCGCCCTCGTCGATGCCGTTGACGTTCACTCCGGGCGAGATCCGTACGCCGACCCGCTCGGCGCCGATCGCCCCGGCGACGGCCCGGACCACCTCGACGGCGAACCGGATCCGCCCCTCCACGGACCCGCCCCACTCGTCGGTGCGCCGGTTGGTGTTCCGCGAGAGGAACTGGTGGAGCAGGTGTCCGTTGGCCGCGTGCACCTCCACGCCGGCGAAGCCCGCCTCGACGGCGTTGCGGGCGGCGTCCGCGAAGTCGGCGACGGTCGACCTGATGTCCTGCGCCGTCATCTCCCGGGGCGCGACGGCCTCCCGCAGCCCGCCGGGCGTGTGCAGCGGCTCGGGGAAGCGCACCGCCGACGGGGCGAGCGGGACGTGCCCGCTGGTGTCGGGGTGGCCGACCCGGCCGCCGTGCTGGAGCTGGAGGAACATCCGCCCGCCGGCCGCGCGCACGGCCTCGGTGACCCGGCGCCAGCCGGCGATCTGCGCCGGGCTGTGGATGCCGGGGATGTGCGGATAGGTCTGGCCGACGGCGTTCGGGGTGGTGCCCTCGGCGATGATCAGAGCGGCCGAGGCGCGCTGGGCGTAGTACGTGGCCATGAGCGCGCCGGGGACCCCGTCGGCCCCGGCGCGGTTGCGCGTCAGCGGGGCCATCACCAGGCGGCTGGGCAGCTCCAGGCCGCCGAGGCGGGCCGGTTCGAAGAGACGGGATGCGGTGGGAGCCTGCTGTGTCTGCGTCATGCCGGTACCGTAGAACCTGACATTGATGTCAGATTCAAGACCTGAGGTGGGCCATGCGGATCGGGGAACTGTCGGCGCGCACCGGTGTCGGCGAGCGTTCGCTGCGCTACTACGAGACCCAGGGCCTGCTCGTGTCGGACCGGACCCCCGGCGGCCACCGGGATTTCTCCGAGCGGGCCGTGGACCGGGTCATCCGCATCCAGGAGCTCTACGCGGCCGGTCTGAACAGCGCGAAGATCGCGCGGATCCTGCCCTGCATGCGGGACGAGGACGGCGGCCCGTCCGTGCGCGCCACCCCGCAGCTGGTGGCCGAACTGGCCGCCGAGCGGGAGCGGATCGACCGGCTGATCGGCGACCTCCGCCGCTCCCGCGAGGTCCTGGACGAGGTCATCGAGGCGGCGGCGGGCCGCGCCACCGCCTGACCCGCGGCCAGGCCGGGGGTCGGGCGCAGGTGCGGGCCGCCGGGGTCCCTACATGTGGCGCTTCAGCTCCCGCCGCGCCAGCGACCGCTGGTGGACCTCGTCCGGCCCGTCGGCCAGCCGCAGCGTCCGCGCCGCCGCCCACAGTTCGGCCAGCGGGAAGTCCTGGCTCACCCCGCCCGCACCGTGCAGCTGCACCGCGTCGTCCAGGATCCGTACGACCGCCCGCGGGGTCGCGATCTTGATCGCCTGGATCTCGGTGTGCGCGCCCCGGTTCCCGACCGTGTCCATCAGCCAGGCCGTCTTCAGCACCAGCAGCCGCAACTGCTCCACCGTGACCCGGGCGTCGGCGATCCAGTTCTGTACGACGCCCTGGGCGGCCAGCGGCTTGCCGAAGGCGGTACGGTCCACCGCGCGCCGGCACATCAGGTCGATCGCCCGCTCCGCCATGCCGATCAGCCGCATGCAGTGGTGGATGCGGCCCGGGCCGAGCCGGGCCTGGGCGATGGCGAAGCCGCTGCCCTCCTCGCCGATCAGGTTCGCCGCCGGGACCCGCGCCCCGTCGAAGACCACCTCGGCGTGGCCGCCGTGGTCGTGGTCCTCGTACCCGTAGACCGTCATGGCGCGCCGCACCTCGACCCCCGGGGTGTCGCGCGGGACCAGGATCATCGACTGCTGGCGGCGCGGATCGGCGCCGTCCGGGTCGGTCTTGCCCATCACGATGAAGATCTTGCAGTCCGGGTTCATGGCCCCGGAGATGAACCACTTGCGCCCGGTGACCACGTACGCGTCGCCGTCGCGCTCGATCCGCGTCTCGACGTTCGTCGCGTCCGAGGAGGCCACCTCGGGCTCGGTCATCGCGAAGGCGGAGCGGATCTCCCCGGCCAGCAGCGGCTCCAGCCACTGCTTCTTCTGCGCCTCGTCGCCGAACTGGGCGAGCAGCTCCATGTTCCCGGTGTCCGGGGCCGCGCAGTTCGTCGCCATCGGCGCCAGGTGCGGGCTGCGGCCGGTGATCTCGGCGAGGGGGGCGTACTGGAGGTTGGTCAGCCCCGCGCCGTGCCCGGCGCCCGGCAGGCCGTGCTGGTCCACGAAGAAGAGGTTCCACAGGCCCTGGCGGCGCGCCTCGGCCTTCAGTTCACCGAAGACGGCCGGGGTGTCCCAGGGCGAGGCCAGCCGTGCGCGCTGCTCGGCGGCGACGGGCTCCGCCGGGTAGACGTACTCCTCCATGAACGCGAGCAGCTGCTCGCGGAGTTCCTCGGTCCGGGCGTCGAATGCGAAATCCATGGGTGCGTGCCTCAGCCTTCCTGGCCGTTTTCGAATGGACGGAGGCCCTGCAGGGTGGTCAGTCCGTGCTCGATGAAGACCGGCACCAGCTCGCCGATCCGGTCGAACCCCGCACCGACGGTCTGCCCGAGCGTGTAGCGGTAGTGGATGCCTTCGAGGATCACCGCGAGCTTGAACCAGGCGAAGGCCGTGTACCAGGCGATGCCCCCGGTGTCCCGGCCGGAGCGGGCGGCGTACCGCTCGACCAGCTCGGCGGGGGACGGATGGCCGGGAGCGCCGCTCGTCGTACTGACCGGAGAGGCGGTCAGGCCCAGGTCCGAGCTGTACATCACGAGCAGCCCGAGGTCGGTCAGCGGATCCCCGAGCGTGGACATCTCCCAGTCCAGCACCGCCCGGATCGTGTCGTCCGGGCCGCCGATCAGGACGTTGTCGAGCCGGAAGTCCCCGTGCACGACGGTGGGGGCGGGGGAGTGGGGCAGGGTGCGGCCGAGCGTGCCGTGCAGCTCGTCGATCCCGGCGAGCTCGCGCCCCCGGGAGGCCGCGAGCTGCTTGCCCCAGCGGCGCAGCTGCCGGTCGAGGAACCCCTCGGGCCGGCCGAAGTCGCCCAGGCCCACCGCCTGCGGATCCACCGCGTGCAGCTCGACCAGGGTGTCCACCAGGCCCAGCACCGCCCGCCGGGTGCGCTCCGGGCCGAGCGCGGCGAGCTCGCCGGCCGTCCGGTACGGCACCCCGTCCACGTACTCCATGACGTAGAACGGCGCCCCGAGCACGGCCTCGTCCTCGCACAGCAGCAGCGGCTCGGGCACCGGCACGGCCGTGCCGTGCAGCGCCTCGATGACCCGGTGCTCGCGCCGCATGTCGTGCGCGGTGGCCAGTACGTGGCCCAGCGGCGGCCGGCGCACCACCCAGCGGGCGGTCCCGTCGGTGACCTCGTACGTGAGGTTCGAGCGGCCGCCTTCGATCAGCCGGCCGCGCAGGGGCCCGGCCACGAGGCCCGGCCGCGCGCGGTCGAGATGACCGCGCAGCCGCTCCAGATCCAGGCCGCGCGGGTCGGCCGGGGCTGAGGTCATGGGTGCGCACCTCCGTGCGGAGTGGGAACAGCGGACTGCCATCATGCCGACCAGTCGGTATGCCGTCCAGAGCGCGGGGCGAAAGAAGGCCTTCCGCCCAGCGATGTCACCTCACGCGTGACACAGGATCGGCGTCCCGCCGTTCATCACCGTCATGTCCCTCAGGACCGCCAGGATGTCCAGCGGCACGCCCTCCGGCTCCCCGGCCAGTTCCGCGTACGCCCGGTGCACGTTCGCCACCAGCCGCTCGCTCTCCCGCCACGAGGCGAACTCCGCGAGATCGGCCTGCTGGGCCACCTCCAGCGGGGACAGCCCCTTCGCCCGCCCCTCCCGGGCGAGTTCGGCCACGTACCGCAGGTAGCGCTCGGTGGCCTCGTAGGCCGAGGCGTCGGTCAGCGGCCCGTGCCCCGGTACGACCGTCTCCGCGTCCAGTGAGCGCAGCAGCTCCAGCGCCCGCAGGGAGCCGGCGAGTGAGCCCATCGCCAGGAACGGGGTCCCCTCGGCGAACACCAGGTCCCCCGTGAAGACCACCCGCTGCCGGGGCAGCCACACGACCGAGTCCCCGGTGGTGTGCGCGACGCCCGGGTGGATGACCTGCACCTCCGTCCCGCCCACGTGCACGGTCGCCCGGTCGCTGTACGTGAGGTCGGGCGCGGTGATGTCGATCGCGCCGAAGTCGGTGGCGGGCCAGATCAGCTCCAGCTGGTGCCCGGCGGCGAGCTGCTCGGCGCGGGCGCTGTCGTGCCCGAGGACCAGCGCCTCGGGGGCGAAGACGCCGTTGCCGTAGGTGTGGTCGCCGTGGTGGTGGGTGTTCACCACGGTGCGGGGGAGCGGTACGCCGGCCGCCACGACCGCGTCGCGCAGCGCCAGGGCCCGCCGCTCGGTGGCGGCGGTGTCCACGAGCAGGGTCCGGCCGCCGTCGCTCACGAAGCCGGCGTTGTTGAGGCACCAGCCGCCGTCCGGCTGGACGTAGGCGTACACCCCCGGCGCGGGCTGGACGAGGTACGGCTCTTCGACGGGCATCTGTGCTCTCCCCGGGTCGCTTTGACGGGCGGTCAGCATCCTGCCAGCCGTCGCCGCGCCGGGGGAGAGCGGGTCTGCGGCGCCGCTCAGGGGAGCCGGTCAGTGGTCGTCGTAGTGCCCGTCGTGCGCGGCGTGCCGGTGCCCGTCGTGCACGTAGTCGACGTGGTCGCCGTGCTGGACCGCCTCGTGCCCGCAGTCCGCGCCGTGCGCGTGGTCGTGGCCCTCGTGCGCGGTGTGCTCGGCGGGCTCGCACTCGTCCCAGTGCCCCGAGTGTTCCCGGTGCAGATGGCCGTCGTGCGCGTAGTCGACGTGGTCGCCGTGCCGAACCGCCTGGTGCCCGCAGTCCGCGCCGTGCGTGTGCTGGTGCGTGGGGTGTTCGTGGTGCAGGGTCGTCATGCGGCCGAGATTAGTGTGGATCGCCGGGTATCGCCCGTTCTGTCCGGGCGACGCGGAAAACCACTATCATCCGACCGGAGCGGCCGGGAACACGGGAGTCCGGAACTCGGGAGCCGGGAGCCGGGAGCGCGGGGCCGGGGCCGGAGCAGCGGCCGGGGCTCAGAGGACCACCGCCACCGCGACCAGCGCCAGCGCCACCGTGCACGCCGCTGCCGCCAGCGCCGCCCGCGGCGCGAGCCCCCGCGGCCGGCCCGTCGCCAGCGCCCGGATCCGCCGGTGCGCCACCCCCATGAACGCCAGCCAGAGCAGGGCGGTCACAGCGGCCCCCGCGGCCGTCACCGGAGTACCGGATCCGTGCAGGGCCTGCCGTATCCCCAGCACGGCCACCACCGAGCAGGTCAGCGTCGTACGCCGCCACGCGAGCCGGGTCCGCTCCGGCTGGAGCCCGGCGTCGCGCGTCTCCCCGTAGACGGTCACCGGCCCCGCGTCCAGCCCAGCAGCACGACCACCGTCATCGCCACCGCGACCAGCCCCACCCCCAGGCTCAGCACCACGGGGAACCGCGACAGCGGCAGGTCCTCGCCCCGGCGCATCGCGCGCTCGCACCGCACCCAGTGGTTCACCGCCCGCAGCGCACAGGCCGCACCCACCGCGAGCAGCGCGACGGCCATCGACACCCGCACCCCCCAGCGCAGGTCCGGCAGGAACTGGTCCACGGCGAAACCGCCGCCCACCAGGGCCAGCGCGGTCCGGACCCAGGCCAGGAAGGTCCGCTCGTTGGCCAGTGAGAAGCGGTAGTCGGGGGTCTCGCCCTCGTCCTTCAGCCGCGCGGGTGCGAACCAGAGGCGCACGTCCTTGACGAAGTCGATCACCCGGCCAATCTACGGGGTGCTCGCCCGCCGGCCCGGGACCGGGCGGGGCGCCACGGCCGCCCCCTCCCGCCACGGCCGCCCCTCCCGCCACACGGCCGCCCCCGGCAAGATCCGAAAGAGACGGCCTACGCCCCCTGCCGCCGGTGTTCCTCCAGCCGCCGGTGTGCCTCCAGCCCGTCCGGGACCCAGGGCCACTCGCCCCCGGTGATCCGCTGGGCCAGCTCGTCCTCCGTCAGGAAGGCGTGCCACGCGACCTCGGACTCCTGCGGCCGCACGGCCGGCTCGCACCGCACCTCGTGCACGTACGACCACCAGGCCCCGCCCGGCCCCTCGTACAGGAACTTGAACAGCGGCGTCGGCTGCGGCAGCCCCCGTACGCCCAGCTCCTCCTCGGCCTCCCGCAGTGCGGCCTGCGCGTAGGTCTCGCCGGCGCCCAGCACCCCGCCCACGAACATGTCGTAGTGCGAGGGGAAGACGAGTTTCGAGGCGGTGCGCCGGTGGACGAAGATCCGCCCCCGCGCGTCCCTCGCCCGCACGAACACGCAGCGGTGGATCAGCCCTCGGGCGTACACCTCGCCGCGCGGGGCCTGCCCGATCACCCGGTCGTGCCGGTCCACCACGTCCAGTACTTCATCAGCGGCACTCACACGGTTCATCCAACCACCCCTGTTGACTGGTTACCGCTCCGTAGCCAAGGATCTGCCCCACCACCGACGGAGGACGGGTAGCCGCATGACGTACGACGCAGACGTGATCGTGATCGGAGCCGGGCTCGCGGGCCTCGTGGCCACCGCCGAGCTCGTCGACGCGGGCCGCAAGGTCATCCTGCTCGACCAGGAGCCGGAGCAGTCCATCGGCGGCCAGGCGCACTGGTCCTTCGGCGGCCTGTTCTTCGTGGACTCGCCCGAACAGCGCCGGATGCGGATCAAGGACAGTCACGCGCTCGCCCTCCAGGACTGGCAGGGCACCGCCGGCTTCGACCGCGAGGAGGACGCGTGGCCGCGCCGCTGGGCCGAGGCCTACGTCGACTTCGCGGCCGGTGAGAAGCGCTCCTGGCTGCACGCCCAGGGCGTCCGGTTCTTCCCCGTCGTCGGCTGGGCGGAGCGCGGCGGCTACGACGCCAACGGCCACGGGAACTCCGTCCCCCGCTTCCACATCACCTGGGGCACCGGCCCCGGCCTGGTCGCCCCCTTCGAGCGGCGCGTCCGGGCCGGCGTGGCCCGCGGCCTGGTCCGGCTCGCCTTCCGCCACCGGGTCACCGGGCTCTCCTCCACCGCCGGCGCGGTGGACACCGTCACGGGCGAGATCCTGGCCCCGTCCGGCGCCGAGCGGGGCTCCGCGAGCAGCCGCGAGGTCACCGGGACCTTCTCCCTGCGGGCCCAGGCCGTGATCGTCACCAGCGGCGGCATCGGCGGCAACCACGACCTGGTGCGCGCGCAGTGGCCCGCCCGGCTCGGCACCCCGCCGCAGCGGATGCTCTCCGGGGTCCCGGCGCACGTGGACGGCCTGATGCTGGGCATCGCGGAGGCGGCCGGCGCCAGCCACATCAACAAGGACCGGATGTGGCACTACACCGAGGGCATCGAGAACTGGAACCCGATCTGGGCCAGGCACGGCATCCGCATCCTGCCCGGCCCGTCCCCGCTGTGGCTGGACGCCACGGGCAAGCGGCTGCCCGTGCCGCTGTTCCCCGGCTTCGACACCCTCGGCACCCTCGACCACATCATGAAGACCGGGCACGACCACACCTGGTTCGTGCTCAACCAGCGGATCATCGGCAAGGAGTTCGCGCTCTCCGGCTCCGAGCAGAACCCCGACCTCACCGGCAAGTCGATCCGCGACGTGATCACCCGCGCCCGCCAGGCCGTACCCGGCCCGGTCAAGGCCTTCATGGACAACGGCGCCGACTTCGTCGTCGAGCGCGACCTGTCCGCCCTGGTCCGCGGGATGAACGCGGTGACCAAGGAGGACCTCCTCGACGAAGCCGCCGTCCGGGGCGAGATCGTGGCCCGCGACCGCGAGATCGCCAACCCCTTCACCAAGGACCTCCAGGTCACGGCCATCCACGGCGCCCGCAGGTACCTCGGCGACAAGCTGATCCGCACGGCCGCCCCGCACCGGATCCTGGACCCCGCCGCCGGGCCGCTGATCGCGGTACGGCTGTCGATCCTGACCCGCAAGTCGCTGGGCGGCCTGGAGACCGACCTCTCCTCGCGCGTCCTGACCGGGGCGGGCGAGCCGTTGCCCGGTCTCTACGCGGCGGGCGAGGCGGCCGGGTTCGGCGGCGGCGGGGTCCACGGCTACCGGGCCCTGGAGGGGACGTTCCTCGGCGGGTGCATCTTCTCGGGGCGGGCGGCGGGGCGCGCGGCGGCCCAGGCGACCGCCTGACGGCCCCGGCTCCCGCGGGCCGGGCCGGCCGCCGATCCCGCCGGGCCGGCCGCCGATCCCGCCGGGCCGGCCGCCGATCCCGCCAGGCTCGCCGCCGCCCGCAGGCGCCGCCGTGCGGGAGCCGAAACGTTCCGTCAGACCAGCCGCTCGGTGACCCGGAACCGCTCCGCGATGACGAGGGTGTCGTCGTCGACCGTGAACCCCGGGTCGCCGACGGCCGCGCGCACCGGCTCGCTGTGCCAGAAGTCCTCGTGTGCCGTACGCCATTCGGCCACGGAGGCGAACCCCTCGCCCTCGTCGAGCGCGTGCGCCAGCCCGACGTCCCCGAGCCGCAGCACCTCCACGGCCGTCACCTCCACCACCGCCACCCCCCGCTCCCCGGAATCGACGAGCAGGGAGCGGGCGCCCGGCTCGGGCAGCGGCTCGCCCTCCGCCTCGTACTCCGCGAGCAGGCCGGTGGTGCTGGTCTTGGCCCCGCTCAGCACGGCCGCGACCAACTGGTCGCGCAGCGGGCCGGGAAACCCCAGCAGGTAGGGAGGAAGATCGTCGTAGGTGGTCACGGGGCCACCCTACGACCCCGCCACCGAGATCTACCGAACCCGCACAACCAGCCCAACTCGCCTGGCCGTCGGTGCAGTTGAAACCCGCCACGCAGTGGACTGGACCTTGACTCGGAGGCGTGCGTACCGCTTTGCTGTGCGTGATCACCGGTGCGCTCACCGGCACGATCCCCCGACCACCAGGCCGAACCGCTCGCGTGCGCCCTGCGCGCGTTTCCGGCCGCCGCCGACCCTCGTCCGCCCGCGTCCTGGAGGGAAACCCGCGGATGTCCCCGCCTCCGCCGCCCCTCGGCCGCGCCCGCAAGCGGGAAGCCCAGCTCTTCGACCCGGCCCTCTGCGACGCCGAACTCGTCGACGTCCGCTCCCAGTTCACCCAGGGCCGCTGGGCCAGGGCCCGCGCCCTCCTCGTCGGGACCGGCGACGACTGGGACCGCCGGGCCCACCGCGTCATCGTCCTCGCCCAGACCCCGGCAGCCCCCGCCTGGGCCCGCGAATGGCTGCTCGCCGAGCCGGAGAGCGCCGACGCCGCCACCCTCCTCGCCTGCGCCACCGTCTTCACCGCCCTGCGCCACAAGGACACCCCCGCCGCCGCCGAGGAGGCCTGCCGCCGGGCCGCCACCCTGCTCCCGGCCGACCCCACCCCCTGGCTCGGGCTGCTCCTCCTCTCCCGCGCCTTCGGCAGCGAGGAGGAGTTCAGCCGCCACTTCGACCAGGTCCGGGCCCGCCACCGCGAGCACCACCACGCCCACCACCTGATGGTCGCCCGGCTGGCCGAACGCGCCCTCGCCTCCGGCCAGGACCCGCTCCACGAGGTCTACGACTTCGCGGCCTGGGCCGCCGAGGAGTCCCCGGCCGACTCCCCGCTCGCCGTGCTCCCCGTCGTCGCGCACGCCGAGCGCTACCGGGTCCTCGCCGCCACCCACGGCGACACCTCCGAGACGGCCGCCGCCCACTGGGCCGGACGCCGCGCCCGCCAGGTCCTGCGCTCCGCCTTCGACTGGTGGCTGGAGTGGGAGCGCGACGACCACCCCCGCAACCGCGTCGACCTCAACTTCCTCGCCCACGCCAAACTCTGCGAGGGCCGCCCCGCCGAGGCCGCCGCCCTCTTCCACCGGATCGGCAGCCACGCCACCCGCGCACCCTGGTCCTATCCGGACCGGGACCCGCAGAAGGCCTTCCTCGCCGCGCGCAGCGTCGCGCTCGGCACCGCCTGACACCGAAGACGCCGAAGACGCCGGCCCCCGAGCACGGCGCCCCCACAACAGCGCCCCCGAGAGAACAGCGCCCCCGAGAGAACAGCGCCCCCGAAGAACCGCGCTCCGCGAGAACCGCCCCCGAGAGAACCGCGCCCCCGAAAGGACGCCGCCATGCCGACGGGCAGATCCACCACGCTCCAGGACCCGGCAGAGATCCGTACGTACAAGGGCCAGGACCGCGCCCTGCGCGCCGACCGCCTCGGCACCGCCGGCCTGCTCCTGTCCGTACTCGCCGCCAGCGCGCCCCTGATGGTCGTCGCCGGCGTCATGCCCACGACCTTCGGGGTCATGGGCATCGTCGGCCAGCCGCTGCTCTTCGTCATCCTCGGCGCGGTCCTCGCGCTCTTCAGCATCGGCTACGCCGAGATGAGCCGGCACGTCCACAACGCCGGCGCCTTCTACGCGTACATAGCCCGCGGCCTCGGCCCCACCGCCGGCGCCGGTGCCTCACTCGTCGCCCTTGTTGCGTACAGCGCCATGCAGTGCGGGGTCTACGGCATCCTCGGCTTCGAGATCTCCGGCCTCTTCGCCACCTACCTCGAGATCGAGGTCTCCTGGTGGATACCGGCCCTGCTGGCCGTCGCCCTCACCGGCGCGCTCGGCTGGCTCAAGATCGACCTCAACGCCAAGGTCCTCGGGGTCCTCCTCCTCATCGAGTGCGCCCTCGTCGTAGCCTTCGACCTCGCCGCCCTCGCCGAACCCGGCGCCGAAGGCCTCTCGCTGCACGCCTTCAACCCCGAGACCCTCAGCGGAGCCGGCCTCGGCACCGCGCTCTGCTTCTGCATCGCCGCCTTCGTCGGCTTCGAGCAGTCCCCGGTCTACGCCGAGGAGACCAGCAAGCCGCACATCGTCGTCTCCCGGGTGATGTTCCTCGCCGTCGGCTTCGTCGCCCTCTTCTTCGCCCTCAGCGCCTGGGCCCTCACCGTCGCCACCGGCCCCGCCGAGGTCGTGAAGACCTCCGCCGAAGCCGGCCCCGGCCTGCTCTTCCAGCTCACCGAGAGCCGCCTCGGCGCCACCTTCACCGACGTCCTGCACGTCCTCTTCGTGACCGGCATGTTCGCGGCCATGCTCAGCTTCCACAACGTCGTCGCCCGCTACGCCTTCGCCATGGGCCGCGAGGGACTGCTCCCCGCCGCCTTCGGCCGGACCAACGCCGGCACCGGCGCCCCCGGCACCGGCTCCCTCCTGCAGACGGGCGTCGCCGCCCTCGTCGTGATCGCCTTCGCCGTCACCGACGACCTGCCCGCCGGCGACCCCACCGCCCCCGTCCTGCACCTGTTCACCTGGATGGGCAGCGTCGGCGCCCTCGGTGTGACCCTCCTCATGGCCGCCGCCTCCTTCGCCGTCATCGCCTTCTTCGTCCGCCGCGGCACCGCCGGCGCCCAGGTCTGGCGCCTCGTCGCGGCCGGCGCCGCAGGTCTCGCGCTGCTCGCCATCGCCGTCTACACCGTCAAGGACTTCGGCGTCCTCGTCGGCGCCGAGAAGGGCTCCGCGCTCAGCTGGGTCCTGCCCGGCATCATCGGCGCCGCCGTCGTGGCCGGCCTCCTCTACGGAGCGCTGCTGCGCCGCAGCCGCCCCGAGGTGCACGCCCGTATCGGCCTGGGCAACGAGGCCTTCCGGCTCGACCAGGCGGCAGGGGCCGGTACCGCCGACTGACCTCGCTTTCGAGCTCCTACGAAGCCCCCGACGCCCCTTTCCAAGGTCGTCGGGGGCTTCGGCGTACGAGGGGCCGATTTTGGCGGGTGGCGGGCCCTCATGGTCTCCTGGGGCGACAAATTCACCGGACCGCGACACAGGGGACACCACCCAGCTCCCCTGCGCCGCGCAACGGTCCTGCCGTCCGACCCCCACGAAGGCGAAGTCATACATGAGTGACCTGAGTGACCGCACCTTGACCGAGGCTCCGGCCCCGGCGTCTTCCCGCCATGTCGACGCCGGTGACGAGGGCTACAGCAAGGACCTCAAGTCCCGCCACATCAACATGATCGCGATCGGCGGAGCGATAGGCACCGGGCTGTTCCTCGGTGCCGGCGGCCGCCTCGCCGGTGCGGGCCCCTCCCTCGCGATCGCCTACGCGGTCTGCGGAGTCTTCGCCTTCTTCGTCGTCCGGGCGCTCGGCGAGCTCGTCCTGTACCGCCCGTCCTCCGGTGCCTTCGTCTCCTACGCCCGCGAGTTCATGGGGGAGAAGGGCGCCTACACGGCCGGCTGGCTGTACTTCCTGAACTGGTCGACCACCACGGTGGCCGACATCACGGCCGCCGCGACCTACGCCCACTTCTGGTCGATGTTCACCGACGTCCCCCAGTGGGTCCTCGCGTTCATCGCCCTCGCCGTCGTCCTCACCGCCAACCTGATCTCGGTGAAGTACTTCGGTGAGATGGAGTTCTGGTTCTCGCTGGTCAAGGTCGCCGCTCTGGTGATCTTCCTGATCGTCGGCATCTGGCTCGTCGCCACCAGCCACGAGATCGGCGGCCACACCCCCGGCCTCGCCTCCATCACCGACAACGGCGGCATCTTCCCCTCGGGGGTGCTCCCGATGCTCCTGGTGATCCAGGGCGTGGTCTTCGCGTACGCCTCCGTCGAACTCTGCGGCGTCGCCGCCGGCGAGACCGAGAACCCCGAGAAGATCATGCCGAAGGCGATCAACTCGATCATGTGGCGCGTGGGCCTCTTCTACGTCGGCTCGGTCGTCCTCCTCGCGCTCCTGCTGCCCTACACCGAGTACAGCTCGGACCAGAGCCCCTTCGTCACCGTCTTCGACAAGCTGGGCGTCCCCGGCGCCGCCGGCGTCATGAACCTGGTCGTGCTCACCGCGGCCCTCTCCAGCCTCAACTCCGGCCTCTACTCCACGGGCCGCATCCTGCGCTCGATGGCCGTCTCCGGCTCCGCGCCGAAGTTCACCGGCCTCATGAACAAGGGCAAGGTCCCCTACGGCGGCGTCCTCTTCACCGCCGCCTTCGGCGTCGCGGGCGTCGGCCTGAACGCCTGGATGCCGGGCGAGGCCTTCGAGATCGTCCTCAACCTCGCCTCCATCGGCATCCTCGGCACCTGGGCGATGGTCATGATCTGCTCGCTGTTCTTCTGGCACCGCGCGAAGAACGGGCTGGTCGAGCGCCCGTCGTACCGCCTGCCCTGGGCCCCGTACACGCAGATCGTGACCCTGGTCTTCCTCGTCACGGTCCTGGTCCTGATGTGGAGCGACGGCGGCGTCGGCCGCACCACCGTCATGTTCCTCCCGGCCATCGCGGCCGCCCTGGTCGGCGGCTGGTTCCTGGTCCGCGGCCGGGTGGCCGAGATCGCCGCCTCCCGCGACTGATCCCCGGGCCCGTACGACGAAGGACCCCGCCACCGGCGGGGTCCTTCGTCGTATCGAGCCGGAGCCGTCGATCCGGCACGGCCGGGCGGCCCCGGAAAGTCCGGGAAACGCAGAAAACCCCACACGAAGTGGGGTTCTCTTGCTGGTGTCCGAGGGGGGACTTGAACCCCCACGCCCGATAAAGGGCACTAGCACCTCAAGCTAGCGCGTCTGCCATTCCGCCACCCGGACAAGGTGTCTGTCTCGCGTCCCTCGCGGGCCGTTCCGACGTGGAAAACATTACCAAACATTCCGGGGTCCTCGATCACACCCCCTGACGGCCGGGGATCGCCCTTGGGGAGAGCGGCCCGGGGCGCGAGGATGGAGGGGTTCGGTACTGATCAGTGGGAGGAAGCAGCGTGAGCGAGTCGAGCGCGGGCAGGACCGTCTCCGGCGAGGACGAGGTAGTCGACCTCTGCCGGGACCTCATCCGGATCGACACCAGCAACTACGGAGACCACTCGGGTCCCGGGGAGCGCAAGGCGGCGGAGTGGGTCGCCGAGAAGCTCGCCGAGGTCGGGCTGGAACCGCAGATCTTCGAATCGCACAAGGGGCGCGCCTCGACCGTGGCGCGGATCGAGGGGGAGGATCCCTCGCGGCCGGCGCTGCTGATCCACGGGCACACCGACGTGGTTCCGGCCAACGCCGCCGACTGGACGTACGACCCGTTCGCGGGCGAGATCGCCGACGGCTGCCTGTGGGGCCGCGGCGCCGTCGACATGAAGGACATGGACGCGATGACGCTGGCCGTCGTGCGCGACCGGATGCGCAGCGGCCGCAAGCCCCCGCGCGACATCGTGCTGGCCTTCCTCGCGGACGAGGAGGCGGGCGGCATCTACGGGGCCCGGCACCTGGTCGACAAGCACCCCGGCCTGTTCGAGGGCGTCACCGAGGCGATCGGCGAGGTCGGCGGCTTCTCCTTCACCGTGAACGAGAACCTGCGGCTCTACCTCGTGGAGACCGCCCAGAAGGGCATGCACTGGATGCGGCTCACGGTGGAGGGCACCGCGGGCCACGGCTCCATGACCAACAACGACAACGCCATCACGGAGCTGTGCGAGGCCGTGGGGCGGCTCGGCCGCCACCAGTGGCCGGTGCGCGTGACCAAGACCGTACGGAGCTTCCTGGACGAACTCTCGGACGCGCTCGGGACCCCGCTGGACCCGGACAACATGGACGAGACCCTCGCCAAGCTCGGCGGCATCGCCAAGATGGTCGGCGCGACGCTGCGCAACTCGGCCGCCCCGACGATGCTCGGCGCCGGCTACAAGGTCAACGTCATCCCCGGCCAGGCGACGGCCCACGTCGACGGCCGCTTCCTGCCGGGCTACGAGGACGAGTTCTTCGCCGACCTCGACCGCATCCTCGGCCCGCGCGTGAAGCGGGAGGACGTGCACGGAGACAAGGCGCTGGAGACCGACTTCGACGGCCGCCTGGTGGACGCCATGCAGGGCGCCCTGAAGGCCGAGGACCCGATCGCGCGCGCGGTCCCGTACATGCTCTCGGGCGGTACGGACGCCAAGTCCTTCGACGACCTCGGCATCCGCTGCTTCGGCTTCGCGCCGCTCCAGCTGCCGCCGGAGCTGGACTTCGCCGGGATGTTCCACGGCGTGGACGAGCGCGTGCCCGTGGACGGACTGAAGTTCGGCGTGCGGGTGCTCGACCGATTCATCGACAACGCCTGAGATTCGGGAAGGTGTGCGCATTCCACTGAGAAGAGTGAATGCACTCATACGCTCGTAGCCCCGGTGATCCCTCCTCGTTACAGGTGGTGCGGTCCGCGGCTGGGACCGCATTTGCCTACTAGGAGGAACAATGATCAAGAAGGTTGTCGCCGCTGCGGCTGCCACTGGTGGCCTGGTTCTCGCGGGTGCGGGTCTGGCTGTCGCCGACGCGGGCGCCCAGGGTGCGGCCATCGGCTCCCCCGGTGTTGCCTCCGGCAACGTCATCCAGGTCCCGGTCCACGTTCCGGTGAACGTCTGTGGCAACACGGTCTCCATCATCGGCCTGCTGAACCCGGCCTTCGGCAACACCTGCGTCAACGCCTGACGCATCTGAAGTCTTCGGCCCCGGAGCGCATTCCAGCGCTCCGGGGCCACCGGGCTTTCCGGCCCGGATTCTCATCTTCGGCGTACCAGGCGGGGGAGCCTGGACGGCCCGGCCGCCGAGAGCGGCCGAAACGCACTCACCAGGGGACGAGCACAGATGCGACGACCGGCACAGGTCACCAGGAAGACCCTGATCACCATGGCTGCCGCGGGGGGTGTCCTCGCGCTGGGCGGGGGCTACGCACACGCGGACTCACAGGCCACGGGGCACGCCGCGAACTCTCCCGGACTGCTGTCCGGGAACAACGTGCAGGCACCCGTGGACGCACCGGTGAACGCCTGCGGGAACACGGTCACGGTGGTGGGAGGCCTCAATCCGGCCTTCGGGAACCACTGCGCCAACGGCGGCCACGGCAAGCCGGGCAAGCCGCACCACCCCGGTCACCCGGGCAACCCCGGAAACCCCGGAACCCCCGGACACCCCGGAACCCCCGGACACCCGGGCGGCGGCGACGAGCCGTGCGACGACCACCCGGGGAACCCCGGAAACCCCGGTACGCCGGGCGGCGAGACCCCGGGCAACCCCGGAAACCCGGGCACGCCGGGCGGCGAGACTCCGGGCAACCCCGGAAACCCGGGGGGTGGCGAGACTCCCGGAACCCCGGGCAACCCCGGAACCCCGGGCAACCCCGGCACCCCGGGCGGCGAGACCCCCGGAACCCCGGGCACTCCCGGTACGCCCGGTGGCGAGACCCCGGGCAACCCGGGTCACCCCGGTACGCCGGGCACGGGCACCCCGGGCACCCCGGCCAACCCCGGCACGGGTTCCGTCACCCCGATCACGCACCCCGGCCCGGGGACCGGCACGCAGACCGGGGGCGACAGCGGGCAGTCGGGCGCTCTCGCCGCCACCGGCTCCGGTGACGTCCTCACCGCCGGCCTCCCGATCGCGGGCGGCCTGCTGCTGGCCGGCAGCGTCCTCTACCGGCGCGCCCGCAACGCCGCCTGACGGCTGTTCACGACGCGGGCCCCGCCCCCGGGGCCCGCGTCACCAGGTCGCGCGGACCTGGCGGATGATCCGGCGGCGCAGTCGCACACGGCGACTGCCGTCCCGGTACAGGCTCAGGCGGTCGAGTTCCCAGTTCCCGTACTCGGCATGGTCGGTCAACAGGCGGGTCGCCTCGCTGCGAGGGACACCGCGGGGCACGTACACGTCGACAAATTCGTATTCCGGCATCGCATCTATTGTGCGGGCAGAGGCCTGCTACGGATAGCGTCTGCTCTATGTCTGATGCCGCTCTTCCCACTGTTGCCGAGGTACGCGCCGCCGCCGAGGCGGTCAAGGCCGCGCTCGACCGTCACCTCGCCGCGGTCGAGCGCAGGATCGGGGACGAGGACCCCGACGTCTACGCCGCGTTCAACGAACTCGCCGCCGCGGCCGAGGTGTACGACGAACTCCTCTACGACCGCTACGACGAGGTCACCCCCTTCGAGATCCCCACGCCCGAGGACGGCGTGCCGTACACCGGCCCCGTCGAGCCCGCCGCCTTCAGCGTGCTCATCCGCCGCGACTACTCCGTCGTCGAGCCGCCGCGGCTGATCGCCCAGGCCGAGCGGATCGCCGCGCACGACCGGGACGCCGAGTTCGTCCAGGACGGCGGCACCGCGGAGGCGCTGGGCGTCCTCTTCGGGGAGTACGAACCCGATGAGATCGCCTCCCGCTTCAAGGACTTCGGGCTGGAGGAGGGTGACTCCACGCTCTGGATCGCCGCCTCGGAGGAGATGGCGGAACCGGGGGAGTGGCTGGGCTCGCCCTTCGGGAACATCGATCCGCAGGACGTGCTGCACCGGTTCGACGTCAGCTCCGTCTTCGACGAGGACGAAGACGAGGATGAGGACGAGGACGAGACCGCGGAGCCGGGGCTGACCCCGGCCTGACCCGGCCCGTCCCCCGCCCGGCACCCGTGGCCCCCGCCCCGCAGGGCGGGGGCCACGGCCGCGCGTCACTCCGCCTGCTCACCCGCCGTCGCGAGCGCCTTCAGCAGGCCCGCCAGCCGTGTCGTACGCGGCTTCGGCAGCACCTCGGCCACCGCGTGCGGCAGCGCCTGGTCGACGCCGTGCACCACCGACAGGTGCCGCTCGGCCCGCCCGAACGCCGTGTACACCCAGTCCCTCGACAGCGCCTGCGCCGCGTCACCCGGCAGGACGACGACCACCGCCGGCCAGCGCGTGCCGGCGGCCTGATGCGCCGTCACCGCCCAGCCGTGCCGCACCTGGGACTCGACGAGCTCCTTCGGTACGACGATCCGTACGCCCGCCCGGTCCAGGTGCAGCCCCTCCGCGTCGGCCGACACCACCCGGGCCGCGAGCGCCCGCCCGGCGGACGGCACGTGGACCACCCGGTCGCCGGGGTCGAAGCCGCCGAACCGGCCGGGACCGGGGTTCAGCCGCTCCTTGAGGGCGGCGTTCAGCGCCCGCGTCCCCGCGGAGCCGCCGTGGCCCGGGGTGATCACCTGCACGCTGTCCGCCGGGATCCCGAAGGCCCGCGGCACCGACTCGGCCACCAGCTGCACGGCCCGGTGCACGGCCTCCCCGGCGTCCTTCACGGGGACGATGACGACCTCCTTGCCGGGGGCGTCGACCTGGTTCAGCTCGCCGATCCCGACCCCGGACACGAGCTCGCCCAGGGGGCCCGGATCCGGGGTGCGGGAGACCACCTGGGGGCACGCACGGGCCGCCAGCACATCGGCGAACACCCGTCCGGCCCCGGCGGACCCGAGGACCCCGGGGTCCCCGGAGAGCACCAGCCGGGCCCCGTCCGGCACGGACTCCACGAGTGCGGCCGCGGTCTCCACGTCCAGCTGCGGCGCGTCCAGCACCACGAGGAGGTCCAGCGCGAACTGCCCGTCCGCGTCCCGGCCGGGCCCCTGCGCCCCGGACAGCAGCCCCGCCACGGTCACCGAGTCCGGGCCGGCCGGGGCGTGCGCGGCCGGACAGGCCCGCAGCCCCAGCTCCCGGGCCGCCGCGACCAGGGCGAACACCTCGCCGCGCGCGGCCTCGCCGCCGGTGTGGGCGACCAGGCCGTGGCCCGCGACCGTGCGGATCAGTTCGGCGGCGGACGGGCCCGGCGCGGCCGCCGCGGCCCGCTCCCAGTCCGCGGACGCGTCGAAGGTGCCGGACGCGAGCCGGGCCAGGCCGTCGGCCAGGCTCTCCTCGGCCATGGCGGCGCCCTCCAGGCCCACGAGGAGGCGTACGGGCTGCTCCTCGCCCTCCTCGACGGGCGGCCCGAGGGGTTCGTGGAAGACCAGCACCGAGCCGTCAGCGATGGCCTGTTCCAGCGCTTCGGCCGGATCCGGTACGCCGTACTGGGCCAGGGCCTTCTCCAGTACCGGGGCCTCCAGCGCGGTGTGCCCCTTGAGCCCGGCCTGGGCCAGCAGCCAGCCCACCAGCACGGTGGTGCGGCGCTCGTCCCCGGGACCGGCCTCGGAGCCCAGCAGGGAGCGGGCGAAGCCGTCCGCCTGGGTCGGGCGTACGGCCGGGACCGACAGCAGCCGCCAGGGGTTCTCGGCGAGCTGCTCGGCGGCCCCCTCGCCGAGGGCCGCCGCGGCGGGACCGGCCAGGGCCTCGGGGGCGCCACCGCGGGCCAGTACGGCCCGTACGCCCTCGACGGCGTCGGCGGAGGGCGCCGCCGCGGTCACCGGTTCCGGGGCGGCCGGGCGCGGCGCGGCGGGGGCGGGGGCCGGCCTGCGGGGCGCGGCCGGGGCCTCGTCGAAGTACACGGCGGGGGGCTTGTCGCCGCTCTCCACGGCCCGTACGGCGGCCAGCAGATCGGCGGCCTTCCCGCTGAGCTTGGCCCCGGCCTCGACGGGCGCCTCCCGCTCCGCCTTGCGCCGCGCGATCCGCTCCCGCTCGACCTTCTGCGCGGCCAACTCGGCCTGGGCCTCGGTGAGCGCGGGCGCCTGGGCCCCGGCGGCCGGTTCGGCGGGTTCCGCTGCGCCGGCCTCGGCCTCAGCGCCGGCCTCAGCCTCGGGCTCGGCCTCAGCCTCGGCCTCGGCCCCGGCCGCGGGCCCGGCCGCGGGCCCGGCGTTGCCGTCGGTCTCGGGCCCTGCGGGGCTCTCCCCCTCCCCGCCCCTTCCCGAAACCGGGGGCTCCGCCCCCGGGCCCCCGTGACCGGCAGGGCCGGGAGCAGGGGGCTGCGCCCCCTGTCCGCCGTCAACGGCTTCGCCGTGCGGTGCGGCAGGCCCGACCTCGGGCCCGCCCGAGTCGGCCTGTGCCCCGGCCGGTTCCTCCGCGGCAGTGGCTTCGGTTTCGGCTTGGCGGTCCGTACTCACAGCGTGCTCCAGTCCTGATCGGGGTAGCGGTGCACCGGAGCCGAAACATCGTCCAGCGCCCGGCAGATCTCCTCGGGAAGACTAAGGGCCTCCACCGACAGTGCCGCCGCGAGCTGCGCCGACGTCCGTGCGCCCACGATCGGCGCGACCACCCCCGGCCGGTCCCGGATCCACGCGAGGGCCACCTCGAGCGGGGTCACGGCCAGCCCCCGGGCCGCCGTCGCCACCGCGTCCACGATCCGGCCCGCCGCCTCGTCGAGGTACGGGTCCACGAAGGCGGCCATGGAATCGGAGGCGCCCCGGGAGTCCGCCGGCACGCCGTCCCGGTACTTGCCCGTCAGCACCCCGCGCCCCAGCGGGGACGAGGGCAGCAGGCCGATCCCGAGGTCCAGCGCGGCCGGCAGCACCTCCCGTTCCACGCCGCGCTGCAGCAGCGAGTACTCCATCTGCGTCGAGGCGATCCGGGTCCGTACCCCGGGCGCCGCGAGCTGCCAGGTCGCCGCCTTCGCCAGCTGCCAGCCGCAGTAGTTGGACACCCCGGCGTACCGGGCCCGGCCGCTGCTCACCGCCAGGTCCAGGGCCTGGAGGGTCTCCTCCAACGGGGTCGCCGGATCGAAGGCGTGCACCTGCCAGAGGTCGACGTAGTCGGTGCCGAGCCGGTCCAGCGAGGCGTCCAGCGCGTCGAGCAGGTGCCCGCGCGAGCCGTCGAACCGCCGGTCCGGGTCCGGCACGCTGCCCGCCTTGGTCGCGATCACCAGGTCCCGGCGCGGGACGAGTCCGCCCACCAGCCGCCCGAGGAGGTACTCCGCCTCCCCGCCCCCGTACACGTCGGCCGTGTCGACGAGCGTGCCGCCCGCCTCCCAGAAGGTCTTCACCTGCTCGGCGGCGGCTTCCTCGCCGGTGTCACGGCCCCAGGTGAGGGTGCCGAGGCCGATCCGGGATACGCGCAGTCCGGTGCGGCCGAGATGCCTCTGCTCCATGAGCGCTGAGACTACTGGGGCGCTGACGCGGAGCGCCCTGGCACGCTACAGTCCCCGCACACCAACGTTACTGATCGGTAAACCGGTAAGGGGACGACACATGCGGCTCGGCATCAATCTCGGTTACTGGGGCGCGGGCATGGACGCCGACAACCTCGCCGTCGCCCAGGAGGCCGACCGCCTGGGCTACGACGTCTGCTGGGCCGCCGAGGCCTACGGCTCCGACGCCCCGACCGTGCTCGCCTGGGTCGCCGCCCAGACCGAGCGCATCGACGTCGGCTCGGCGATCATGCAGATCCCGGCCCGGCAGCCCGCGATGACCGCCATGACGGCGGCCACCCTCGACTCGCTCACCAAGGGCCGCTTCCGGCTCGGCCTCGGCGTCTCCGGCCCGCAGGTCTCCGAGGGCTGGTACGGCGTCACGTTCGACAAGCCGCTCGCCCGCACCCGCGAGTACGTGGAGATCGTCCGCAAGGCCATGAGCCGCGAGCGCCTCTCCTACGAGGGCGAGCACTGGACCCTGCCGCTGCCGGGCGGCCCGGGCAAGCCGATCAAGCTGACCGTGCACCCCGAGCGCGAGCACATCCCGCTCTACATCGCCGCCATCGGTCCGAAGAACCTGGAGCAGACCGGCGAGATCGCCGACGGCGCCCTGCTGATCTTCCCGGCGGCCGAGCACCTGGAGGCCACCGCGCTCACCCACATCCGGGCGGGCCGCGAGAAGGCCGGGCTGACCATGGACGGCTTCGACGTCTGCCCGACCGTGCCGCTGGCCCTCGGCGAGGACGTGACCGCGCTCGCCGACATGTTCCGCCCCTACACCGCCCTGTACGTCGGCGGCATGGGCAGCCGGAAGCAGAACTTCTACAACCAGCTGGCCCAGCGCATGGGCTACGAGAAGGAAGCCGCCGAGATCCAGGACAAGTACCTGGCGGGCGACAAGACCGGCGCGGCCGAGGCCGTCCCGCACTCGCTGATCGACTCGACCACGCTGCTCGGCCCCGTCGCCCGCATCGCGGACGGGATGCGGGCCTACGCGGAGGCCGGGGTCACCACCCTCACGCTGGCGCCGGCCGGATTCACCCTGGACGAGCGGATCGCCGCCCTGCGGGCCGGCACCGAGGCCATGGAGCTGGCCGGTCTCGCCTGAACGTCAAAAGAAGTCTGCGGCCGTGGTGGGGGCTCGGGGGGTCTTCCCCGCCACGGCCGACACAGCCAACAACGCCCCGGGTGCCCATGGGGTTACGCGCGGCGGCCCATCCCCTCGTTTCGTTCATTCGGACGAGTAGCGCGACCCATCGGTTGCCGGTCCCCACGCCCGGCGTTTGACTCGGTTCATGCTCTCTGCCCGCAGCCTGTTCCAGGAGATCGTCGACAACGACGACTCCTTCCAGCTGTTCTGCTCCATCGCCGCCAGCGGGGAGACCCAGGGCGGTTGGGAGAACGCCCGCATCGCGGCCCTGGTGCCCGACGCCATGCGCGACCTCGCGCCCAAGATCACCCGGCACGGCGCCGACGAGGACAAGCACGGCCGGATCTTCAACGCGCTGCTGCGCAAGCGCGGCCTCCAGCCGGTCCCCGTCCCGCCCGAGACCGACTACACGATGCTGCTGGAGCGCCGCGGCATCGGCCTCGCCCACGAGAAGCTGCGCCGCGAGCAGGCGCTGGGCGAGGAGGACATCGTCGTCTACCTCGCGCACAGCCGCGTCACGGAACAGCGCGCCGCCGACCAGATGGAGATGCTCGTCGGGTACTTCGGAGACCACCCCGAGTTCGGCAAGGCCATCCACATGATCAGCGACGACGAGGCCAACCACCTCGCCTACTGCCACGAGGAACTGCTGCGCCTCGCCCGGGCGGGCCACGGCCGCACCATCCAGCGGGTGCTCCGCGAGAGCGCGCTCGCGGAGATCGGCGTCTACCGGGACGTCAGCCTCGCCGTCATGGACCACATGGGACGGCTGCTGCACTGGTCCACCCCGAAGGCGGCCGCGCTCGCCGCCGGCATCCGCGCCACGTACGCGTACGAACGGTTCAGCGGCTGGCACCGGATGGTCGACCTGCGGATGCCGCAGCGCCGCGACGCACTGGGCGGCGCACCGGTCACCGCCCCCGAGTTCGCCTAGGGCCCAGCCGTGCCGTGCGCCACGTCGCACCCGGCTACAGCCAGCCCCGGCGCTTGAACATGCGGTGCAGGCCCAGGCAGACGGCCACCATGACCGCCACCACCGCCGGATAGCCCCAGGCGTGCCCCAGCTCCGGCATGTGCTCGAAGTTCATCCCGTAGATCCCGGCCACCATCGTGGGGACGGCCGCCATCGCCGCCCAGGCCGAGATCTTGCGCACGTCGTCGTTCTGGCGGACCCCCATCTGGGCCAGATGCGCGGACAGCGCGTCCGACAGCAGCCGGTCGAGCCCGTCGATGTACTCGCTCGCCTTGGTCAGGTGGTCGGCGACGTCGCGGAAGAAGGGCTGCGCGTGCTCGTGGACGAAGGGGACCTCGCCGAAGGCGAGCCGCTCCATCGGCTGGAGCAGCGGGTTCGTCGCCCGCCGGAACTCCAGTACCTGCCGCTTGAAGCCGTAGATCCGGGCGGCGGTGTTCTTCGAGTCCGAGGGGTTCGGGGAGAAGACCTCGGCCTCCAGCTCCTCCAGATCGACCTGGAGCTCGGCCGCCACCTCGATGTAGTGGTCCACCACCGCGTCGGACACCGCGTACAGCACGGCCGTCGGACCGTGCCTGAGGACCTCCGGCTCGTGCTCCAGCCGACGCCGTACGGCGGCCAGCGCGGCGCCCTCGCCGTGCCGGACCGTGACCACGAAGGAGTCGCCGATGAACAGCATCAACTCGCCCGTGGTCACCGTGTCGGCCGCCTCGTCGTACATCACCGGCTTGAGGACGACGAACAGCGAGTCGTCGTACACCTCCAGCTTCGGGCGCTGGTGCGCGGTCAGCGCGTCCTCCACCGCCAGCTTGTGCAGGCCGAACTCGCGGCTGACGTGTTCGAACTCCTGCGCCGTCGGCTCGTACATGCCGATCCACAGGAAGGCGTCCCCGCTCGCCCGCGCCGCGTCGAGTGCGTCCGAGAGGTCCTCGGGTCCCTCGGTGCGGCAGCCGTTCCGATAGATCGCGCAGTCCACAATCACGCGGGCATTGTCCCTCGTCCCGCGCCGGCCCGCACTCCGGCCCCACCGCATAGGCTGCCCCCATGGCCACGCTGATCCTCGTACGACACGGGCGGTCCACCGCCAACACCGCAGGGCTGCTCGCCGGATGGACCCCGGGAGTCGGCCTCGACGAGCGCGGCGCCGAGCAGGCCGCCGCGCTTCCCGGAAGGCTGGCGGGCGTGCCGCTCGCCGCCGCCGTCACCAGCCCGCTGCAACGCTGCCGGGAGACCCTCGCACCCCTGCTGGCCGCCAGGCCCGAGCTGGAAGTGCACACCGACGAGCGGATCGGCGAGTGCCACTACGGCGACTGGTCCGGCCGCAAGCTCTCCGAGCTCGCCGACGAACCGCTGATGAAGATCGTCCAGCAGCACCCCTCGGCCGCCGCCTTCCCCGGCGGCGAGTCCATGCGCGCCATGCAGGCGCGCGCCGTGGACGCCGTACGGGAATGGAACGCGCGGGTCGAGGACGAGCACGGGAGCGACGCCGTCTTCCTGATGTGCTCCCACGGAGACATCATCAAGTCCCTTGTCGCGGACGCCCTCGGGATGCACCTGGACCTCTTCCAGCGCATCCACGTCGACCCCTGCTCGGTGACCGCCGTCCGCTACACGCCGACCCGGCCGTTCGTGTTCCGGCTGGGCGACACGGGGGACTTCGGCCCGCTCGTGAAGCGTCCGGCCGAACCGGAAGCCGTCGCTTCGGACAAAGACGCCGAAGACACCGGGAACGCGGTCGTGGGAGGCGGCGCGGGCGCGGCGTGATCGGACGGCGCAGTAGGGTGGACGGGCCACAAGGGCGCAGACCTGCCCCTGCCGCTGAGACTTGGAGACTGGACGTGCCCCGTCAGGTGTTCCTCTACGACCCCCCGGACCGCTTCGTGGCCGGCACGGTCGGTCTGCCGGGACGCCGTACGTTCTTCCTGCAGGCCTCCTCCGGCCCCCGCGTCACCAGCGTCTCCCTGGAGAAGACCCAGGTCGCGGCGCTCGCCGAGCGGATGGACGAGCTGCTGGACGAGGTCGTGCGGCGCACCGGAGGCAACGCCCCGGTGCCGGCCGTCGCCCCCGCCGAGGCCGCCGACACCGCGCCCCTCGACGTCCCCGTCGAGGAGGAGTTCCGCGTCGGCACCATGGCCCTGGCCTGGGACGGCGAGGAGCAGCGGATGATCGTCGAGGCCCAGGCCCTGGTGGAACTCGACGCCGACTCCGACGAGGACCTCGCCGAGGCGGAGGAGCGGCTGCTCCAGGACGAGGAGAACGGCCCGCCCATGCTGCGGGTCCGCCTCACCGGCGCCCAGGCCCGGGCGTTCGCCAAGCGGGCCCTGGACGTGGTCAACGCCGGCCGCCCGCCGTGCCCGCTGTGCAGTCTGCCGCTGGACCCGGAGGGGCACGTGTGCCCGCGCCAGAACGGCTACCGGCGACAGGCGTGACCGACACGGGGGAGATCGAGGAACTGCTCGCCAAGGGCGAGCTGACCGTCATCGGCCGGATCCGCGAGGCGTCCAACGCCGTCCTGCTGTGCACCGTCACGCACGAGGGCGCCAGCGCCGACTGCGTGTACAAGCCCGTCAAGGGCGAGCGGCCGCTGTGGGACTTCCCCGACGGGAGCCTCGCCCAGCGCGAGGTCGCCGCCTACCTGGTCTCCGAGGCCACCGGATGGGGCCTGGTCCCCGCCACCGTGCTGCGCGACGGACCGTACGGCGAGGGCATGGTCCAGCGGTGGATCGAATCCGCGGAACCCGAAGGGGAAGCGGGCGCCGGGCTCCTCGCGCTCGTCGACGGCGAGGAGGCGGGGGAGGGCTGGAAGCCCGTCGCCCTGGCCGAGGTCGGGGAGGGCCGCAGCGCGCTCCTCGTCCACGCCGACGACCCGCGGCTGCGCCGGCTCTCCGTACTCGACGCCGTGATCAACAACGGCGACCGCAAGGGCGGCCACCTGCTGCCCGCACCCGACGGCCGCCTCTACGGAATCGACCACGGCGTGACCTTCCACGCCGAGGACAAGCTGCGCACCCTGCTGTGGGGCTGGGCGGGGGAGCCGCTGACCGACGAGGCGCGCGAGGTGCTGACCGGGCTGGCCGCCGAGCTGGCCGAGGGAGCCCCGCTCGCCACCCGGCTGGCCGAACTGATCACCACCGTCGAGCTGGCCGCCGTACGGGCCCGGGTGGCGCACCTGCTGCGCACCGGAACCCACCCGCAGCCGTCCGGACAGTGGCCGTCGATCCCCTGGCCACCGGTCTGAACCGGCCATCCGCCATACGCATAGATTCGGCCAGACCGCAAGAGTGCCGATCAAGACAACAGTGCAGGTCCGGTTCGTTTCCGGAACATGCGTCCGGTTAGGCTCGAGACATGCATGCCTGGCCCGCTTCTGAGGTCCCCGCCCTTCCTGGCAAGGGCCGCGACCTCCAGATCCACGACACCGCGACCCAGGGGACGATCACCCTCGCCCCCGGTCCCGTCGCCCGTATCTACGTCTGCGGCATCACCCCGTACGACGCGACCCACATCGGTCACGCGGCGACCTACAACGCGTTCGACCTCGTGCAGCGCGTGTGGCTCGACACCAAGCGGCAGGTCCACTACGTCCAGAACGTCACCGACGTGGACGACCCGCTCCTGGAGCGGGCGCTGCGCGACGGCCACGACTGGACCGAGCTGGCCGAGCGCGAGACCGCGCTCTTCCGCGAGGACATGACCGCCCTGCGGATGCTGCCGCCGCAGCACTACATCGGAGCCGTCGAGGCCATACCCGGCATCGTGCCGCTGGTCGAGCGGCTGCGGGACGCGGGCGCGGCGTACGAGCTCGACGGGGACGTCTACTTCTCGGTCGAGTCCGACACGCACTTCGGCGGGGTCTCGAACCTCGACGCCGAGGCGATGCGGCTGCTCTCGGCGGAGCGGGGCGGCGACCCCGACCGGCCCGGGAAGAAGAACCCGCTGGACCCGATGCTGTGGATGGCCGCGCGTCCGGGCGAGCCGAGCTGGGACGGCGGCTCGCTGGGCCGCGGCCGGCCGGGCTGGCACATCGAGTGCGTCGCCATCGCCCTGGACCACCTGGGCATGGGCTTCGACATCCAGGGCGGCGGCTCCGACCTGGCCTTCCCACACCACGAGATGGGCGCCTCGCACGCCCAGGTGCTGACGGGCGAGTTCCCGATGGCCAAGGCGTACGTGCACGCGGGCATGGTCGCCCTGCACGGCGAGAAGATGTCGAAGTCGAAGGGCAACCTCGTATTCGTCTCCGCCCTGCGGCGCGCCGGGGTGGACCCGGCGGCCATCCGCCTCGCCCTGCTGTCGCACCACTACCGGGCCGACTGGGAGTGGACCGACGACGTCCTCGCCGAGGCGGTGGCCCGGCTGGAGCGCTGGCGCGCGGCCGTGTCCCGGCCCGACGGGCTGCCGGCGGACGCGCTGGTCGAGGAGGTCCGCGAGGCCCTGGCGAACGACCTCGACGCCCCCGCGGCGCTCGCCGCCGTGGACCGCTGGGTCGACGCCCAGAACGCCTCGGACGGCGACGACGAGTCGGCCCCCGGCCTGGTCTCCCGCACGGTGGACGCCCTGCTGGGCGTGGCCCTCTAGCAGCGCCAGGCGCACCGAAGAAGCGCGCCCCCGGCACCGGACCGGGGGCGCGCTTCGCCGTTCACGGCGTCACCGCGTGACGGTCACCAGCGGGGCGTACCGGGAGCCGGACACCCCGCTGCGGCTAGGCCTGGGGAGTGTCCCCGCCCGCTTCCCCGCCGCCTTCGCCGGTGCCCTCGCCGGTGACTTCGCCGGTGTCCCCGCCGTCGCCCTCGGCAGTGCCGTCCGGGTCCGAGGCGTCGTCCTGCTTCGGCTTCGGCTGGGGGCGGCCACCGGACAGGTCCCGGAAGTACGAGCCCGTGTCCGTGGCCGTCTCCGGGCCCGCCGCCGGGTCACGCCGCCGCAGGTACCGCTCGAACTCCCGGGCGATCGCGTCGCCCGAGGCCTCCGGCAGGTCCGCCGTGTCCCGCGCCTCCTCCAGCGTCTGGACGTACTCCGCCACCTCGCTGTCCTCCGCGGCCAGTTGGTCCACGCCCAGCTGCCACGCCCGCGCGTCCTCCGGCAGTTCACCCAGCGGGATCCGGATGTCGATCAGATCCTCCAGCCGGTTCAGCAGCGCCAGCGTCGCCTTCGGGTTCGGCGGCTGCGACACGTAGTGCGGCACCGCCGCCCACAGCGACACCGCCGGCACACCCGCGTGCGTACAGGCCTCCTGCAGGATGCCCACGATGCCCGTCGGGCCCTCGTACTTGGTCTCCTCCAGGTCCATCGTCCGCGCCAGGTCCGCGTCCGAGGTGACCCCGCTCACCGGCACCGGCCGGGTGTGCGGCGTGTCCCCGAGCAGCGCCCCCAGGATGACCACCATCTCCACGCCCAGCTCGTGGGCGAAGCCCAGGATCTCGTTGCAGAACGACCGCCACCGCATGGACGGTTCGATCCCCCGGACCAGCACCAGGTCGCGCGGCTTCGCCCCGCCGATCCGGACCACCGACAGCCGGGTCGTCGGCCACGTGATCTTCCGTACCCCGTTGTCCAGCCACACCGTCGGCCGGTTGACCTGGAAGTCGTAGTAGTCCTCGGCGTCCAGAGCCGCGAAGACCTCGCCCTTCCACTCCCGGTCCAGGTGTGCGACCGCACCGGAGGCCGCGTCACCCGCGTCGTTCCAGCCCTCGAACGCGGCCACCATGACCGGGTCGATCAGCTCGGGCACGCCCTCAAGCTCGATCACCCAGGTCTCCTTCCGAAGTTCCCTTGCGTACGTGGGTCAGCCTAAGCCTTGATACGACGCCAGCCACAGCCCACGACAGAGGGGCGGTTCCCCTCGGAACCGCCCCTCTTCCCCACCTGCGTGACAGCTATGCCTTGTGGCCCAGCATCTCCTCGACGCGGGCCCGAACGGCCTCGTCGTCCAGGCCGCGGATCGTCACCGTCGTACGGCGGCGCAGCACGTCGTCGACCGTCTCGGCCCACTCGTTGTCACGGGCGTAGGCGACCTGCGCCCAGATCTCCGGACCGTCCGGGTGGATGCGCTCGGCCAGCGCCGGGTCCTCGTTCGCGAGGCGCGCGATGTCGAAGGCCAGCGAGCCGTAGTGCGAGGCCAGGTGGCGGGCGGTGAGCGGGTCCATCCGGGTGCCCGGCTCACGGTCCACCAGCAGCCGGTGCGCGACCGCGTTCGGGTTGGCGACACCGGGCAGCGCGATCCGGCGCACCAGGGACTTCACCGGCTCCATGTCCTCGGTCAGCGGGCTGCCCGGGAGCTTCGACAGCTTGTCCATGACCACGCGGCCGATGTGGCGGTACGTCGTCCACTTGCCGCCGGCCACCGACAGCATGCCGCCGGCGCCCTCGGAGACGACCGTCTCGCGCTTGGCCTTCTCCACGCCGCCGGGACCGCCGGGCAGCACCCGCAGGCCCGCGAAGGCGTACGTCATCAGCGAGCGGTCGAGGTCCGCGTCCTTCACCGAGAAGGCCGCCTCGTCCAGGATCTGCGTGATGTCGGACTCGGTGGCGCGCACGTCCGCCGGGTCGCCCTCGTACACCTCGTCGGTGGTGCCGAGCAGCAGCTGGTCCTCCCAGGGGAGGGCGAAGGTGATGCGGTACTTGTCGATCGGGGTGGCCATGGCGGCCTTCCACGGCGACTTGCGCTTCATGACGATGTGCGCGCCCTTGGAGAGGCGGATCGACGGCATCGAGTGCTTGTCTTCCATGCGCCGCAGGTGGTCCACCCACGGGCCGGTGGCGTTGAGCACGACGCGCGCGTCGACCCCGAACTCGGTGCCGTCGAGACGGTCCTTGAGCTCGGCGCCGGTGACCCGGCCCCGCGTCTTGCGGAGCCCGGTGACCTCGGCGTGGTTGAGGACGACCGCGCCCGACTCGACGGCCGCGCGGACCGTCATGACGGCGACGCGGGAGTCGTTCATCTGGTGGTCGTAGTAGACCGCGACGGCCTTGAGGTTGTCCGTCTTCAGGCCGGGGTTGTCGGCGACGGCACGGGCCGGGGATATGACCTTGCCCATGCCGTCGCCGAAGGCCGAGAGGGCGGAGTAGGCGAAGACGCCCGCGCCCAGCTTGGCCGCACCCACCGGACCGCCCTTGTAGACCGGCAGGTAGAAGGTGAGCGGGTTGACAAGGTGCGGGGCCACGTCCTTGGCCAGCACCCGCCGCTCGTGGTGGTTCTCCGCGACCAGCTTGACCGCGCCGGTCTGCAGGTAGCGCAAGCCCCCGTGGACGAGCTTGGAGGAGGCCGAGGAGGTGGCGCCGGCGAAGTCGCCGGCGTCCACCATGGCAACCCGCAGGCCCGACTGCGCGGCGTGCCACGCCACGGAGGTACCCAGGATTCCACCGCCGATGACCAGCAGGTCGTACGTGGCCTTCGACAGCTGCTCACGGGTCTGGGCGCGGCTGACGTTGGCACCGGCGGTCGGGTGCGTCCCCAGTGCGGGAACGCTCTGCAGGCTGCTCATATCTCTCTTAGCTCCTCGTCGATTGACTCAGCTGAGTGCGGTCAGCTGGCGTCTTCGTCGTCGACCCAGCCCATGGAACGCTCCACGGCCTTGAGCCAGCTCTTGTACTCGCGGTCCCGCTGCTCGGCGGGCATCCGCGGGGTCCACTCCGCCGCGCGGCGCCAGTTGGCGCGCAGGGCGTCGGTGTCGGGCCAGAAACCGACGGCCAGGCCGGCGGCGTAGGCGGCACCGAGGCAGGTGGTCTCGGCGACCATCGGGCGCACCACGGGGGCGTCCAGGAAGTCCGAGAGCGTCTGCATCAGCAGGTTGTTGGAGGTCATGCCGCCGTCGACCTTGAGGGCCGCGAGCTCGACGCCCGAGTCCTTGGTCATGGCGTCGGTGATCTCGCGGGTCTGCCAGGCGGTGGCCTCCAGGACGGCACGGGCGATGTGCGCCTTGGTGACGTACCGGGTCAGGCCGGCGATCACACCGCGGGCGTCGGAGCGCCAGTACGGGGCGAACAGACCGGAGAAGGCCGGCACGAAGTAGGCGCCGCCGTTGTCCTCGACCGAGGAGGCCAGGGTCTCGATCTCGGCCGCGGACTTGATCAGGCCCATCTGGTCGCGCATCCACTGGACGAGCGAGCCGGTGACGGCGATGGAGCCCTCCAGCGCGTAGACCGGCTTCTTGTCGCCGATCTGGTAGCCGACCGTGGTCAGCAGGCCGCTGTAGGAGTTGATGATCTTGTCGCCGGTGTTCATCAGCATGAACGTGCCGGTGCCGTACGTGGACTTGGCCTCGCCCTCGGCGAAACAGGTCTGGCCGAAGAGGGCGGCCTGCTGGTCACCGAGCGCCGAGGCGACCGGGACACCGGCGAGGACGCCGTCCTTGACGTGGCCGTAGACCTCGGCGGAGGACTTGATCTCGGGGAGGACGTTCATCGGGACGCCCATCGACTCCGCGATCTTCTCGTCCCACGCCAGGGTGTGCAGGTTCATCAGCATGGTGCGCGAGGCGTTGGTGACGTCGGTGACGTGCACGCCGCCCTGGGCGCCGCCCGTGAGGTTCCAGATGACCCACGAGTCCATGGTGCCGAAGAGGATGTCCCCGGCCTCGGCGCGCTCGCGCAGGCCCTCGACGTTGTCGAGCAGCCAGCGGACCTTCGGGCCGGCGAAGTAGCTCGCCAGCGGCAGGCCGGTCTCGCGGCGGAAGCGGTCCTGGCCGACGTTGCGGCCGAGCTCCTTGCACAGGGCGTCGGTGCGGGTGTCCTGCCAGACCAGCGCGTTGTGCACGGGCTCGCCGGTGTGGCGGTCCCACAGGAGGGTGGTCTCGCGCTGGTTGGTGATGCCGACGGCCTTGACGTCGGCGGCGGTGATCTCGGCCTTGGCGATGGCGCCGGCGACGACCTCCTGGACGTTGGTCCAGATCTCGGCGGCGTCGTGCTCGACCCAGCCCGGCTTCGGGAAGATCTGCTCGTGCTCCTTCTGGTCGACGGCGACGATGCGGCCGTCACGGTCGAAGACGATGCAGCGGGAGGAGGTGGTGCCCTGGTCGATCGCGGCGATGAAGGGGCCGGTGCTGCTGGTCATGTGGCTGCTCCTGGCAGGTCTGGTGAGTAGGCGGAATCAGGAGGGCGGTGCGGATCTTACGGAAACGCGGCCGTGCTGATCAGGCGAACGCGATGTTGTAAAGACCACCGGCGAGGGCGGCACCGACGAGCGGGCCGACCACCGGGATCCAGGAGTATCCCCAGTCGGAGCCGCCCTTGTTGGGCAGCGGGAGCAGGGCGTGCACGATGCGCGGGCCGAGGTCGCGCACCGGGTTGATGGCGTAGCCGGTCGGGCCACCCAGCGAGAGGCCGATGCCGACGACCACGAACGAGGTGATCAGGACGCCTATGACACCGAGGCCCTTGCCGTCGTCCTGGAGGCCCTGGGTCAGGATCGCCAGGACCAGTACGGCGGTGCCGATGATCTCGGTCGCGAGGTTCTGGACGACGTTGCGGATCTCGGGACCCGTGGAGAAGATGCCGAGCACGGGACCGGCCACGTCGTGCGGGTGCGGGTCCTCGGGACCGAGCTTGGCGTCGCGGATGTGCTCCGGGTCCGCCAGGTGCACGCGGAACTGGCCGTAGTAGGTGATCCACATCAGGACCGCGCCGAGCATGGCGCCGAGCAGCTGGCCGGCGAAGTAGACGGGGGTGTCGCCCCACTCGCCGCTCTTGATGTTGAGGCCGACGGTGACCGCCGGGTTGAGGTGCGCACCCGAGAGCGGCGCGGAGACGTAGGCGGCGATCAGTACGGCGAATCCCCAGCCGAACGTGATGGCGAGCCAGCCCGCGTTGCGGGCCTTGGAGCTCTTAAGCGTCACTGCGGCGCAGACGCCACCGCCGAGCAGTGTGAGCAGGGCGGTACCGATGGTCTCGCCGATGAAGATGTCGGAGCTGGACACCCGCGACTCCTTACGTACGTCCAGGGGTGGGCGGACACCGGGTCCCTCCGGTGGTTCCGCGCACTCGGTGAGTGCTGCACCGGTCCTTGGCCTCGTCGCATCCTAGCGCGTATTGCCGGTAGGTGTTCGACAATGCCGACCGATGAACGGCAGTTTTCCGCCCAGGTGAAGAATGCGTCAAGGGCTGGCCAGGCCAAAGTGTCGGATCGTTACCACTAGGTGCGATCAACCAAATCCAGCCATCTCATGGTCAGGATGTGGCGAAAAATGGGCAGAATGCGGCCAGGGTTTGGCCGCATCGTGCTAAAGGGGGCTTAGAACCGGCCTGCGCCGAGATCGCGTGAAACCGCGCGCGCACAGTCCCGCACCCAGGCCACGAGGGACGCACGGGGCTCCCCGCCCTCCCCGCAGACCCGCTCCACGGCGCCCGCCACCGCCACCGCACCCACCGGCATCCGGCGCCGGTCGTGGATCGGCGCCGCCACCGAGGCGATGCCCTCCCACGTCTCCTCGACGTCGGCGGCCCAGCCCCGCGCCCGCGTCAGGCTCAGGACCTCTTCGAAACCGACGCCGTCCGTGACCGTCCGGGGGGTGAACGCCTCGCGCTCCGCCTCCGTCACCTGGGTGTGCGCGACCGGGTCGTACGCGGACAGCACCTTGCCCAGCGCGGTGGAGTGCAGCGGCTGCATGGCCCCGACCTCCAGCACCTGGCGGCTGTCGTCGGGCCGGAACACGTGGTGCATGATCAGCACCCCGCTCTTGTGGAGCACCCCGACGTACACGCTCTCGCCGCTCGCCCGGGCCAGGTCGTCCGTCCAGACCAGGGCGCGGGCGCGCAGCTCGTGCACGTCCAGGTAGCTGTTGCCCAGGCGCAGCAGCTCAGCGCCCAGCTGGTAGCGGCCGGAGGCCGGGTCCTGCTCCACGAAGCCCTCGGCCTGCAGGGTGCGCAGGATCCCGTGGGCCGTGCCCTTGGCCAGGCCCAGCGAGGACGCCACGTCCGAGAGCCCCAGCCGGCGCTCGCCGCCCGCCAGGAGCCGCAGCATCGCAGCGGCTCGTTCGAGCGACTGGATGTTCCGTGCCATCGCGCAGCCTCCTGCTGACCTTGCTGTCATTACTGACCATCTTGATGTGGTTCGACAATGCTGAACAGTATCGGTCGATGCCGACCTTGCGCAGCGAGGGGGAAACTGTTCGCCGTACCGTCGCCGGGACACCCTTGGCAACCCCTGCCACAGAATGCAGTCCGCCACGTGGGACACCCGCACCGGGTCCGGTGCCTCGCGGTTACGCTGACGACGTGCACCCTTGACACAGAGGGGGTGCAAAGCCGACAGCCGTCGCATTCCAGGGAGCACAACCATGGCTTCGTTGCCCAACCCGTCCGCTGACACCCAGACCCGGGCCGATGCCCTCCGAGAGGCGCTCGCGACCCGCGTGGTCGTCGCCGACGGAGCCATGGGAACAATGCTCCAGGCGCAGGACCCCACCATGGAGGACTTCCAGCAGCTGGAGGGCTGCAACGAGGTCCTGAACGTCACCCGCCCCGACATCGTGCGTTCCGTGCACGAGGCGTACTTCTCGGTGGGTGTGGACTGCGTCGAGACGAACACCTTCGGTACGAACTACGCCGCGCTGGCCGAGTACGACATCGCCGAACGGAACTTCGAGCTGTCCGAGGCGGGTGCCCGGATCGCCCGCGAGGTCGCCGACGAGTTCACCGCGAACACCGGGCAGCAGCGCTGGGTGCTCGGCTCCATGGGCCCCGGCACCAAGCTGCCCACCCTGGGCCACATCACCTACGGCCAGATCCGCGACGCCTACCAGATCAACGCCGAGGGCCTGATCACCGGCGGCGCCGACGCCCTGCTGGTGGAGACCACCCAGGACCTCCTGCAGACGAAGTCCTCCATCATCGGCGCCCGCCGCGCCATGGAGGCCCTGGGCGTCACCGTCCCGCTGATCTGCTCCGTCACCGTCGAGACCACCGGCACCATGCTCCTCGGCTCGGAGATCGGCGCGGCCCTGACGGCGCTGGAGCCGCTGGGCATCGACATGATCGGGCTGAACTGCGCCACCGGCCCCGCCGAGATGAGCGAGCACCTGCGCTACCTCGCGCGCAACGCCCGTATCCCGCTCTCCTGCATGCCCAACGCCGGCCTGCCCGTCCTCACCAAGCAGGGCGCCCACTACCCGCTGTCCGCGGCCGA